>DATFWW010000065.1:0-17077 GCA_035258825.1 Myxococcota bacterium | reverse complement strand
CGCGTCGTCGCAGCGCACCGCCACGACGCGGAAGCCCGCGATCACCGCACTCGCGGGGTTCGTGCCGTGCGCGGAGACGGGGATCAGGCACACGTCGCGCCGGCTCTCGCCGCGCGCCGCGTGGTAGCGGCGGATCGCGAGAAGCCCCGCGTATTCGCCCTGCGAGCCGGCGTTCGGCTGCAGCGAAACGGCGGGGAGCCCGGTGATCTCGGCGAGCCAGGTCTCGAGCTCCGAGAGCATCGCCGCCGTGCCGGCCATCTGGTCCGCCGGCGCATACGGGTGCAGCCGTGAGAGCTCGGGCCACGTGACGGGCAGCATCTCGCTGGTCGCGTTCAGCTTCATCGTGCACGAGCCGAGCGGGATCATCGACGTGGTGAGCGAGAGATCGCGCGACTCGAGCCGGTGGAGGTAGCGCAGCATCTCGTGCTCGCCGTGATGGGCGCGGAACACCGGGTGCGTGAGGATCTCCCCGGCGCGCTCGAGCGCGCGCGGAAGCGGGGTGGCTGCCGCCGCCACGAGATCGCGGAACGCCGGCGCGTCGCCGCCGCCCGCGAACGCGGCGAGGATCCGGTCGACGTCCGCGCGCGTGGTGGTCTCGTCGAACGACACGCCGACGCTGTCGTCGCCGAAGTCGCGCAGGTTGAAGCCGCGCTCGGCCGCCGCCGCGATCACTTCCTTCGCGCGCATACCGCTCGGCACCACGCGCACCGTGTCGAAGAACGCGCCCTCGCCGAGCTCGTGCCCCATCCGCCGCAGTCCCTCGGCGACCACGCAGGTGAGGCCGCGCACGCGCCGCGCGATCCTGCGCAGCCCGTCGGGCCCGTGGTACACGGCGTACATGCCGGCCATGATCGCGAGCAGAACCTGCGCCGTGCAGATGTTGCTCGTCGCCTTGTCGCGCCGGATGTGCTGCTCGCGCGTCTGGATCGCGAGCCGATAGGCGGGCTTGCCGTGCACGTCGCGCGACACGCCGACGAGGCGCCCGGGCAGCCGGCGCGCGTGGACTTCGCGGGTGGCGAAGTAGGCGGCGTGCGGGCCGCCAGCGCCGAGCGGGACGCCGAACCGCTGCGTCGATCCGACCGCCACGTCGGCGCCGATCTCGCCCGGCGGCGCGATCAGCGTGAGCGCGAGCAGATCCGCCGCCACCACCGCGAGCGCGCCGGCGCGGTGGATCTGCTCGATCACCGCGCGCGGGTCGAACAGCCGCCCGTCAGTGGCGGGGTATTGGAGCAGCACGCCGCACAGGTCCATCGCCGCAGGGTCGGCGGCTTCGAGCGGTCCGACATGCAGCGCGATTCCGATCGACTCCGCGCGCGTGCGCACGACGCCGATCGTCTGGGGATGGCAGTCCTCGGCCACGAAGAACCCGCGCCGCTCCCGACGCGCCGAGAAACAGAGCGCCATCGCCTCCGCGGCCGCCGTGGCCTCGTCGAGCAGGGAGGCGTTCGCGAGCGGCAGTGCGGTGAGGTCCGCGACCATCGTCTGGAAGTTGAGCAGCGCCTCGAGCCGTCCCTGCGAGATCTCGGCCTGATACGGCGTGTATTGCGTGTACCAGCCGGGATTCTCAAGCACGTTGCGCTGGATCACCGGCGGCACGAGCGTGTCCGCGTACCCCATCCCGATGCAGCTCCGCAGCACCCGATTCCGGCTCGCATGGCCGCGCAGGCGCTCGAGCGCCGCGGATTCGCCGAGCGGCGCGGGAAGCCCGGACAGCCGCAGCGGCTCCGGGCTGCGGATCCCGGCCGGGATCGTCTGGTCGATCAGCTCCTCGAGCGAGGCGGCGCCGACCTCGCCCAACATGACAGCGATGTCATCCAGGTCCGGGCCGAGGTGGCGGCGCGCGAAATCGTCCGACGGCTCGAGCAGCCCGTGCGCGTCACCCTTCGGCACGTCGGTCATTGCGGCAAAGGGATACCCGCTCGGCTTCCGGGCCGCCATCGCCGCGGCCGCGCTCGGGTTTCCCGTCCGCGCGGTGCCGCGCGTCCACATCGCGCTCGCGAGGCCGAACCGGCTGCGATCCGACCTCGTGTCGGGAAAAATTCGCGAACGAACCTCGCGGCCCCGACGTCTTAGCTTCGCGCCCAAGGGAGGACCCGCGATCGTGTCGGATCGAGACGCCGCGCTAACTGGGGACGAGGATCGGATCGGGGGTTTCACCCTGGAGAGCGATCTGGCGCGCGGTAGCGCTCCGAGCGCCCCATCCGTCCGGCGCAGACCGGCGGCAGATACGGAGCTCCGCGGGTCGCAGGCGCGCCTCGATGCGCGGCAGCTCTACATGAGCCAGATCCAGAACATCCCGGTCCTCGATCGCGAGGCCGTCGCCGAGCTCTCCAAGCAGATCCGCGAGCAGCAGGGGCTGTTCGAGCGCTCGCTGCTCGAGATTCCGGGTGCGGCGCGCAAGGTCGTCGACGAGTGGGAATCGCGGCGAGCGAAGGGACTCGTGACCGCCGTGCTATGCCGGCACGCGCGCGACGGCAGCCGGCGCGACTGGGGGAAACACGTCGACGCCCATCTCTCGCGCGCGCAGCAGCAGCTCTCGCGCCATCCGGTGTCCCATGCACGCGTCGCCGAGACGCTGTTCGCGGCCGAGCTCGCGTTCGAGCTGCTCGTCGAGATTCACGCGGGCCTGCTCGCCGCGGCGGAGCCGGGCGCCGATGTCGCCGAGCGCCGCCGGCTCGGTCTGGAATCCGCCGCCGCGCGCCGCCGGCTCGCACGCGCGACCCGCGCGCTCGCCGAGTATCACCGTCACGTACAGAAGTTCGCGCATCACAACTTGCGCCTCGTGGCGAAGTGCGCACACCGCTACCGGAACCTCGGCCTGTCGTTCATGGACCTGGTCCAGGAGGGCAACCTCGGCCTGATCCGCGCGATCGAGAAGTTCGAGCCCGAACGCGGCTTCATGTTCTCCACCTACGCCGTGTGGTGGATCCAGCAGGCGATGATCCGCGCGATCCAGAATCAGCGCCGCACGGTGCGGGTCCCCTCGCACGTCTGCGAGCAGCAGATCCGGCTGCGGCGGATCGAGAACGAGCTCGCCCGGCGGCTCGGACGCGACCCGACGGGCGAGGAGCTCGCGCCGAAGCTCGGTCTCACGCCCGACGCGGTCGACGAGCTGGTCGCGACGCTCGCGCCGATCCGCTCGCTGAATGCGCCCGCGCCGGGCCTCGAAGACGTCGAGTTCGCGGACCTGCTGCGGGACGAAACGACCGCGGATCCGACGCTCGCCCTCGAGCGCGGCGAGCAGTCCGCGGTGCTCGCCGAGCTGCTCGAGTCGCTCTCGCCGCGCGAGCGGCAGGTGATCGACTGGCGGTTCGGTCTGTCCGGCGGCGACGACCCCTCCACGCTCGGCGAGATCGGCGATCGTCTGGGGCTGTCGCGCGAGCGCGTGCGTCAGATCGAGGCCGCCGCGCTCTCGCGCCTGCGCGCGAGCGCGATCGAGAGCCGCGTGATGTCGGGTCCGTTCGACTTCGACGACGCGGCCTGATCGCTGCTGGCGCACCGGATCTCGTGGTCGAGCAGCCAGCGCTTGCGCGCGAGACCGCCCGCATAGCCCACGAGCCGGCCGTCCCCGCCGATCACGCGGTGGCACGGGATCGCAATCGCGATCGGGTTGCGGCGGTTCGCGTCCCCCACCGCGCGCGCTGCGCCCGGCCGGCCGATCCGTTGCGCGATCTCGCCATAGCTCGCGGTGGACCCGAGCGGGATCTCGCGCAAAGCGTGCCAGACGCGGCGCTGGAAGTCGGTGCCTCGAGGGTCGAGCGGCAGCGCGGCAAGGGCCGCCGGCGATCCCGCGAAATAGCTCGCGAACGCCGCACACGCGCGCTCTAGCATGCACTGGGCCGCAGTGCCCGCGGGAGCGGCGCGAGACGGTTCGACGGAGTCTGCGGGCTGGGCGCGGACCAGGCCGACCTCGCTCGCGGAGAGCGTATAGGCGCCGAGCGGAGTCGCGATCGAAGCGGTGGCGAGCTGCATGACTATTCCCTCCGGCGCCGAGAATGACGCCGGATGGAGCGCGCGCTCGCGGATTTCGGACGTGATCAGGGAGATTCGGCGCGCGCGACGAATCCGCGCAGCGCCTCGATCAGCGCATCGAACTCGAGGCGGATCGCGACCGGCAGCGCATCGCGCAGCAGCGCGTGCGCGGACTCGTAGTACCAGCGCATCTGCTCGGGGCTGGCGGTGAATCGCGCCAGCGACGCGGGACCCTGCGCGCGCAGGTCGGAGATCAGCGTGCGCAGATTATGCAGCTTGTCGCAAGCGGCGACGAGCCGGACGCGCCGCCCCGAATGCGCGAGCTGCGCGAGGTAGCGCTGCTTGCGCTCGCCCCACGCAGACTTGTGCTCGCGCGTATCGCCCGGCAACAGGTCGGTGCACGCCACCACGATCGCAGCGACCTCGGAGCCGAACTGGGCGCGCAAGCGCGGCTCGTCGACGTCCGCGCCGTCCTCGAGCGTGTCGTGCAGGAGCGCGGCGACGGCCTGGTCGCCGTCGCCGCCGGCCTCGAGCACGAGCCCCGCGACCGAGAGCAGGTGGCTCGCATACGGGATCTCGGTGCCCTTGCGGGTCTGATCACCGTGCGCCGCCAACGCGAGCGCGAGTGCCTCCACGAGCCGGCGTCGATCGGCGTCCCGCATGGCCAATGTGATAGCTTTCGCGCCGATTGCCGGCTTCCCCGGCTTCGATGATCGAATCAGCGCGCCGGGTCATCCAGATGTGCGCAGCGCGTGGAGTATCGCCGCTTGAGCCATCCGCTGGTCGCACTCGCCAACGACAAGGCCGTCCGTCAGTCCGCCGAATTCCGCGATGCCGCCGCGATGCTCTCGAAGGAGCGCCTCGCCGAGATCTATGGTGCAGAGTGCGCGGCGGCGCCGAGCGTGCACGGCGCGGGGCGCACCTACTTCGTCGACCGCTCCGGCAAGCCTCCCACCGAGCGCCGCAAGAACCGCGACGAGGAGCACCTCGGCGCCGCACTCGTGCGCGCCGCGGGCGGTGCCGGGCTCGAGCTGCCCGACGGTGCGGGCCGCATCCACCTGCTCGACTACCAGGTGCGCGCCAAGATCGGTCCGGTCGACGAGCCGGCCACCAAGGGGATCGCGCGGTTCGACCTGCTCGGCATCGACGCGGGGGATCGGCTCGCCGTGATCCAGATGCGCTACCTCGAGCCCGAAGCCACCCGATGTCGGATCGGCGACACACCGCTGCGTGTGCTGCTCGAAGGTCTCACCTACTGCGCGATCGCCGACGCGAATCGCGCCCCGCTCGCGCAGGAGATCGGCGAGCGCTTCGGTCGCAACGTGGCGGACGGTCCGCCGCGGCTGATCGTGCTCGCGAGCCCGCGCTATTGGGAGCTGTGCCGCAAGCGCTCGACCCAGAAGGGAGCCGCCTGGATCCGCGAGCTCGAGCGGATCTCAGCGGAGTCACCCGATGCGATCGGCGTCGCGGTGCAATACCTCGCACTGCGGCTCGATGGCAGCCCGGGCTGGACCTACGCCACTGACGGGCCGGTGCTGAGCGGCCATGCGCGGCTGCTGCCCGCGTGGGAGCCCAGCGCCGGACGCGTGCGTCCCAAGCCGAAGCCGCGCCCGCGTATGCGGACCGAGCCGGCGCCGCAGATCGTCGAAGGCGATCTCTCGCGGCCCGTGCGCGCGTACAACGTGAGCGACAGCTACCGCGCAGGCGATCGGATCATCCATCCGAAGCTCGGCACCGGGGTAGTGCAGGGGATCGCGGGGCCGGGCAAGATCCGCGTGCTGTTCGACGAGCGCCACAGCGTGCTCGTCCACGAGCGGTCTGCTTAGCGCTTTCGCGGCGCGCGCGGAAGAATCCCGCGATTGACCCCGATCTTCACGGGGACGCCCGGCCGGCGCGGGTCGTAGAGCACGAAGTCGGTGAGGTGATCGCCGTCGAGGTCGCCGAACCGGATCCGCCCGCCCGTGTCGAGCGCCTGGCTCGCTTGCACCGTCTGGTAGTTCGATCCGGCACCGCCCAGCCGCACTTCGAGCCGGTCCCCGGCGCCGGATCCGAGCAGATCCTTAACCCCATCGCCGTTGAAATCCTCCTCGAGCGTGGGGATGAAGCCGAGCGAGCGGAATGTCTTGAAGCTGAACGGCACGTCGATCTTCCAGTGCTGTGCGGGCCTGGCTTCGAACGGAGTGCGCTCTCCGCGCCGGTAGATCGACACCTCGGCCTCGATCGCGCGCGTCACGAGCATCTCGACCACCTCGAGCACGCCCACCGAGACGCGCGCCTCGATCAGCTCGTCGCGGCCGTCGCCGTCGAGGTCGATCACGACGTTGCCCGTGAGCCCGCCCGCGGCCTGGAACTGCTGATCGGGCCTGGCGAGGTTCCAGTTTCCGTCGTGGTTCAGATGGATCGAGACGGTCGTCTGGGTCGCGGCCGAGAAGAGGCTCCCGACCGACTTCGCAATCAGGAGGTCGAGCCGCCGGTCTCCGTCGAGATCGATTCCGTCGACGCGCACCATGCCCGAATCGCGGACGTGGTCCTCGGGCGCGAGCAGGCCCAGCGCGATCCGGCGCGACGCGTGATCGGGGAAGTGGCCGTGCGCATCCTGGAGGAACACGCGCACCTCGTGGCGGTTCGCGCTCACGATGTCGCCGCGACCGTCGCCGTCGACGTCGCCGACCGAGAGGCGCGGATCGTCGAGGTAGATCTCGACCTCGCTCTCCGAGACCAGCGCGCCGGGCCGCTTGGGCAGGTAGTAGTTCGCGCGCGCGCCGACGTCGAGCCGGCCGAGGACCTCGCCCGACGGCGCGAGCACGGTGGTGGTGCCGAGACCGGGCACGAGCAGGCGCGGCTCCTCCGCGAGCCCGCTGCGCGCGAGCGCGAGCCGATCGACGCCGCGCTCGTCCTCGACCACCGCGATCGTCGGCTCGGGTCCGATGGCGAGATCGCGGAACGCGGGCCTGCGTTCGAACAGCGAAAGCAGCGTGAGCCGATCGCGGCGCAGCAGGATCAGCTCGGCGCCCGGCCGCGCGTCGAGCTCGGCGAGATCGTAGGCCGCGGTGCCGGCCGGCAGCGGAGCACTCCAGTCCGGAGTGTCGGAGAACGAGCGGTCCGGCCGCTGGTAGAACACGTGGATCGTCCGGTGCTCATCGGGCGGCATTCCCTCCGCGCGCATGCAGAGCAGGTCTGCGCGCGCGTCGCCGTCGAGATCGACGAGGTCCGCCTGCACCACGCGGCCGGACATGGCGATCGACTGGATCCGGAACGGATCCTCCGCCGCGGCGGGCGCCGCGATCGCGGCGCCGATCGCGGCGATCGCGCACAGGCGCTCCGCGCCCCAGATCACCGCGCCTCCGGCGCGTGCCACACCTCCCCGATCGCGAGCGCGCGCACGCGCTCGGGGTCGAGGTGGTCCGCGGCGACCCGCTCGGCGAGCACGCGCGGCGGGAGGTCCGCGGGCTCGTCCGTGAGGTCGAAGGTTCCCCAGTGCATCGCGAGCATCGTCACGGCGCGCAGATCGCGATAGGCCTGCACCGCCTCGGCCGGGTCCATGTGCTGCCAGCGCATGAACCAGCGCGGCGCGTACGCTCCGATCGGGAGCATTGCGACGTCGATCGGGCCGAAGCGCCGACCGTACTCCGCGAATCCGCCGAAATAACCGGTGTCGCCCGCGAAGAAATAACGGCGCTCGCCCGAGTCGAGCAGCCACGCGCACCAGAGCGATCGATTGGTCCCGATCCCGATCCGCCGCGACCAATGCTGCGACGGCAGGCACGTGATCGTCCACCGTCCCCGTTCGGCGCTCTGCCACCAGTCGAGCTCGATCACGTTCGGCCGGCCGCGGTCGCGAAACCACTGCCCGAGCCCGAGCGGCACGAACCACTGCACCGTCGCGGGCAGCGCGTCGACCGTGTAGGCGTCGAGGTGGTCGTAGTGCGCGTGGGAGATCACCGCGAACGCGTCCGGCGGCACTGCGGTGAGCGGGATCCCCGGCGGCACGAGCCGCGCGGGCAGCAGCGCGCGCGGCCCGAAATGCGGATCGGTGAGGATCACGTCGGCGCCGTCGTGGATCGCGAAGGTCGCATGGCCGACCCAGGTGAAGCTCGCGCTGTGTTCGGGCACAGCGAGGCCGCGTCCATCGTTGGGAATGGTCGGGATCGCGGGCGCGGCGCTCTTGTCGTACTCGTTGCGCGAGAACAGTTGCCAGCGCAGCACCTTCCAGACCGATTTCGGGTCCTCCGACCAGGGCGTGAAGAATCCCGCGGTCGTGTTGCCATGCGCCGCGTAGAGCGGGCGCGCGATCTCGGGCACGTCATTCGGAGCGGTCTGTGCGCGGGCGCCGAGCGCGGCGAGCAGCGCGCAGCCCGCGAGTGCAGCACCGAGGGCGACCGATCGGCTCACTCCGTCTCCACTGTCGCGCAGCCCTTTCCTACGGTATCGCCCCGCGCGCGACGGGGTAACATCGCAGGCTCGTGCCGATTCGCGCCATCGTCTTCGATCTGTTCGACACGCTCGTCGACCTGCGCTGGGAGCGCCTGCCGGTCACCGAGCACCGCGGCAAGCGCCTGCCCGCGTCGACGCCCGCGCTCCACGAGCGCGTCCACAGCCGCTGCGGCGTGGACCTCGATGCGTTTCTCGACACGATGATGCAGGGAGACCGCGAGTTCGCCGAGACCCACTATCGCCACGACCGCGAGGTCCCCACCGAGCTCCGGATGGGCGACGTGCTGCGCCGGCTCGGGATCGAAGACTCCGCGCTCGCGCGCGAGCTCACGCAGCTGCACATGGGCGTGCTGCGCAGCGGCGTCGAGGTGGTGGCTCACCACGGCGCCGTGCTCGACGATCTGCGGCGGTCGCTGCGCCTCGGGCTCTGCTCGAACTTCAGCCACTCGGCGACGGCGCTCGCCGTGCTCGAGCAGGCGGGGCTGCGCGATCGGCTCGATGCGCGCGCAATCGTGGTGTCCGACGCGTTCGGCCTGCGCAAGCCGCGCGCCGAGATCTTTGCGGAGGTGGTCGCGCGTCTCGGCGCGCCGGCGGCCGAGACGCTGCACGTGGGCGACAGCCTGCGCGCCGACGTGGCGGGCGCGGCGAACGCGGGCCTGCGCACGGCCTGGATCACGCGGCGCGTTACCGATGCCGACGCCGCGCTCGCGGCCCACGAGGGACCGCGGCCGGATCACGTGATCGGCGATCTCGCGGAACTGCCGGAGCTGATCGGCGCGATCGGATGATTACGGGAGACCGGCTCCGGGCACCGAGACCTCGACGACCTCGATCTTCGCACTGCGCTTCGCGCGGCAATCCTCGGCCAGGAGACTCTCGGAGGTGCACACGAACAGCGTGGTGCGCTTGGGGCCGCCCAACATGCAGGCGATCGCCTGGGTGGCCACCCGGATCCGCTCTGCGACCTCGCCGCCCTCGCGCACGCGCAGCACTTCGTTGCTCATCGGCGAAGCCACCCAGATCGCGCCCTCGGCGTCGAGGCAGATGCCGTCGGGCACCGCCTTCTCGAGCTGCGCCCAGATGCGCCGGTTGGAGAGCGATCCGTCCTCGGCGACGTCGAACGCCGTGAGTCGCGCCGCGAACGACTCGCCCACGATCAGCGTGCGGCCGTCCGGCGTGATCACGGTGCCGTTCGGGAACGAGAGATCCTCGGCCGCGACCTGCACCCGGCCGTCGGGGTACACGAGCGCGAGCGCCGCCGTGCGCGGCGACTCGCCCTTCTGGAAGTCGAAGCCGAAATTGCCCACGTACGAGCGCCCGCGCGCGTCCGTCACCATGTCGTTGCAGTGATAGCTGGCGATGCGCGCGAGGCTGGCGACTTCGCGCAGCCCGTCCGGATCGAGGCGCAGGAGCCGGCGGTCGCGCATCGATACCACGAGGAGGCGCCCGTCCGGGAGCCAGCCGAGGCCCGAGGGATCGTTCTCCACGCGCACCACCGCCTCGCAGCGGCCGTCGAGATCGACGGTCTTCACGAGCTGGTCGTGCATGTCGGAGAACCAGAGCACGCCTTCGCGCCAGCGCGGGCCCTCCGGAAACGCGAGGCCGTCGAGCAGGACGTCGGTCGTCTTCACCATCGCATTCGATCTCCGCTCGGCTCCGCCTACCCGCTGGTCTTCGCTCGCCTGCGGCTCGCTGCGCGAAACTTGCGGTGCGCGCGGGGGACCGCTTGCGTCGCAGCATACCAGCCGCGCGTTCAGTGGCAGCTGAATACGTCGAACGAGCGCCGTCCCTCGGACGACGCCGGGCCCTGGGGCACGATCGCGTTGCCCCCCATGTCGGCCGCCTCGTTGCGCGCGAGTGTCTCGAGCTCGCTGTCCATCTTCTCCTCGCTGCGCTTGAAGATTCCCGTCCAGGTCTTGGTGTGCGTAGCGCCGAGCTTCCTGCAGCGCGCGACTTCCGCGCTCGTGGCCATGCGAACGCCCTCGCCGGCCGCGGTGAGCTTCACCCAGGTACAGGCACCCGCGAACACCGCCACACCCGCAATCGCCGCGACCCGCATGGTCAAGGGCCCTAGACTCTTCTCGCGCATGCGCGCCTCCAGCAGGGGGAGAATTCGCGCAGAGTAACGCACTGGCGCTAGCCTCGGGCACCGGGAGGGACGCCGTGGCCGCGCTCGACTACCTCGCGTTCGACTGTGACAACCACTACTACGAGGCCCACGATGCATTCACGCGTCACGTGCCGCGCGCGATGCAGCCGCGCTGCGTGCAGTGGGCCGAGATCGACGGGCGCAAGTATCACGTCGTGGGGGGGAAGCTCTCTCGGGCCGTCGTGAATCCCACCTGGAACCCGATCGCGAAGCCGGGCGCGATGTACGAGTACTTCCGCGGCAATCCGCACGGGCGCAACCCGCTCGAGATGCTGCGCGACCGCGAGCCGCTGCCCGCTCACTACATGGACCGCGACGCGCGCGTGGCGGTGATCGAGCACCAGGGACTCGAGGCGGTGTGGCTGTTCCCGACCCTCGGCGTGCTCTACGAGGAGCTGCTCAAGAACGACACCGAGGCGCTGCTCACGCTCGCGCGCGCGTTCAACCGCTGGCTCGAGGAGGACTGGGGCTGCAACTACAAGAACAAGATCTTCGCGGCGCCTTATCTCTCGCTCGTCGAGGTCGACTTCGCGATCGGCGAGCTCGAGTGGGCGCTCGCACAGGGCGCGCGCGTGGTGGTGATGCGCCCGGCGCCGATCTGGACCGCACTCGGTCCGCGCTCGCCCGCCGATCCCGTCTTCGATCCGTTCTGGGCGCGCGCAGCCGAAGCGGGCATCACCGTGGTCGTGCACGCGGGAGACTCGGGGTACACCACGCACGGCTACGTGCGCGACGGCTTCGCCTCCGGCTTCGACGCAGGCAACAACTACAAGCCGTCGGTGAAGTCGTTCCTGATCGAGCGCGCCGCCTACGACTTCCTGATCACGCTCAGCTACGAGAAGCTGTTCGAGCGCCATCCCAACCTGCGCGTCGCGTCGGTGGAGAACGGCTCCGAGTTCCTCCAAGACCTGTTCCGCAAGCTCGACCAGTCGAAGAACCGCATGCCGGGCTACTACAAGGAAGACCCATCCGAGTTGTTCCGGAACAACGTCTGGATCAACCCGTTCTGGGAGGACGACGTGGACGAGGTCGTGCGCCTGATGGGCGCCGACCGGGTGATCTTCGGCTCCGACTGGCCGCACATCGAGGGAATGCCCGAGCCGCTCGATTATCTCCGCGACGTCGCCCACTTCGATCCGGTCACGAAGCGCAAGATCCTGCGCGACAACGGCGTCGAGCTGAACACGCTGCGCCCGGCCTGAGCGCGCGGAGATGGCGGATCCGATCCTCGTCGCCAAGAACGGCGAAGTCGAGTGCCACCTGCTGCCAGGGCTCGCCAACCGCCACGGCCTGATCACGGGCGCTCGACGCAAAGGACCTGCGCGCGATGCTGCAGTACGTGGGCGACCACGCTCGCGAGTTCACGACCGAATACGGCAACGTGAGCGCGGCTTCGATCGGCGCGATCCAGCGCGGCATGCTCCAGATCGAAGAGCAGGGCGGGGACCGGTTCTTCGGCGAGCCGATGCTCGACATCCACGACTTCCTGCAGACGGTGAGCGGCGAGGGCGTGATCAACGTGCTCGCCGCCGACAGGCTGCTCCAGGCGCCGCGGCTCTATGCGACCTTCCTGCTCTGGATGCTCTCCGAGCTGTTCGAGGCGCTGCCCGAAGTCGGCGACCCCGACGAGCCCGTGCTCGCGTTCTTCTTCGACGAGGCGCACCTCTTGTTCGACGGTGCGCCGCCCGCGCTCGTCGAGCGGATCGAGCTCGTCGTGCGACTCGTGCGCAGCAAGGGGGTCGGGGTGTACTTCGTGACACAGAACCCGCTCGATATCCCCGACGCGGTGCTGGCACAGCTCGGCAACCGCGTGCAGCACGCGCTGCGCGCCTTCACGCCGCGCGATCAGAAGGCCGTGAACGCCGCTGCGAGCACGATGCGCGCGAACCCGAAGCTCGACGTCGAGGCGGCGATCGGCGAGCTCGCCGTGGGCGAGGCACTCGTCTCGCTGCTCGATGAGAAGGGAACGCCCAGCGTCACCGAGCGCGCGTTCGTGCTGGCACCGGGAAGCCGGATCGGCCCGATCACGGCGGAAGAGCGCAAGGCGCTGCTCGCGGAATCGCTCGTCGCGGACAGCTACGAGAAGGCGGTCGACCGCGAGTCGGCCTACGAGAAGCTGAAGGGGCGCGCGGCCGCAGGGGCGGATGCGGCGCAGGAGGTGCAGCAGCGACTGCCGGCACCGCCGAGCCGGGGACAGGCGACCGCGCCGGGCAGCGCGCTGAACGATCTGCTATTCGGCACTACCGGCCCGCGCGGCGGCCACCACGCGGGGCTCGTGGAGCAGGCGGCGAGCAGCGCAGCGCGCAGCGTCGGCTCGGCGGTCGGGCGTCAGATCATCCGCGGCGTGCTCGGCTCGATCTTCGGCGGAGGCGCGCGATCGCGGCGCCGCTGAGGGAGCGCGATGGATTTCGACATCAACGACCTCGACACCGACCCCGCCCGGCGCGATGCGGCGCTCACGCGCCTGCGGCGCGAAGACCCGGTGCACTGGGACGCAGCCAATGGCTTCTGGCTGCTCACGCGCCATTCCGACGTGCGCGCAGCGTCGAAGGACCCGGAGCTTTACTCCTCGCAGGCGAAGGGGCCGTGGCACACGTTCGAGATCCACTTCTCCATGCAGGCGCTCGATGGTCCCGAGCACCGGCGCCAGCGCGGCATCGCGTCGAAGGGGTTCACGCCGCGCATGGTGCGGCGGCTGCGCGAGAGCGCGCATGCGACGATCCACGCGTGCATCGACGCCGTCCTGGCGCGGGGAGGCTGCGAGTTCGTGAGCGCGCTCGCGTCCCCGGTGCCGCTGCGCCTGATCGCCGACATGCTCGGTCTGCCTGCGGAACACTTCGAGCTGTTCCAGCGCTGGAGCGACGTCACCGCCTCGTCCGACGCGGTGCTGCGCAGCTCGCATGGATTCAGCGCCGACCAGGCTCGCCTCGAGGCGCTGCTGCGCGAGGAAGCCGAGCTGCGCCGCCGCGAGCCGCGCGACGACCTGATCAGCGCGGTGGTCGCTGCCGAAGCCGAGGGCGTGCTCGACTGGGGTGGTGCGGAGTCGTTCACCGGCTTCGCGAAGGACGACCTCGTCTCGTTCGCGCAGTTCATCCTGATCGCCGGCAACGAGACCACGCGCAACGCGATCTCGCGCGGGATGCTCGCGCTGATCGAGCATCCGGAGCAGCGCGCGCTGCTGCGCGCGCGGCCCGGGCTGTTGCCGCGCGCGATCGACGAGATCCTGCGCTGGTCGAGCCCGGTGCGCGCGCTGCGCCGCGTGGCGATGCGCGACACCGAGTTGCGCGGCCGGAAGCTGCGCGAAGGCGACTCGGTGCTGCTGCTCTACATGTCCGCGAATCGCGACGAGGAAATGTTCGACGATCCATTCGCGTTCCGCGTCGACCGCAGCCCGAACGAGCACATCACGTTCGGGATCGGCCCGCACTACTGCCTCGGCGCCAATCTCGCGCGCATGGAGATCGAGGTGGTGATCGGCGCGCTGCTCGAGCGCCTGCCCGATATGCGGCTCGCGCCGGGCGCGCGCGTTCGCGAGGCGCGCAACCCGATCCTCGCGGCGATCGACCAGATGATGGTCGAATTCTGAGGATCCGGCCCTTCGCGATCGCACTCGCGGTTCCGGCGTTCCTCGCGCCGCCGCTTTGCGCGCAGGCGCTCGAGGTCGTCGGCCATTGCAGCGTGGCGTTCTTCGCGACCGCGACGCTGCACGACTTCGAGGGTGTGGCGCCGTGTGCGGTTCTCGCGATCGACCCGCCCGACGCGAGCGCCGGCTATCGCGCGCGCGCCGAGGTGGCGGTGGACCAGCTCGACACCGGGATCTCCGCGCGCAACGCGAGGATGCGCGAGATGTTCGAGGCGCAGAAGTTCCCGCGCATCATCGCCGTGTTCGAGAAGATCGATCCCCAGGCGCTGCGCGTGAAGCGCGCGCTGCCGTTCCGGCTCGCGATCCACGGCGTCGAGCGCGACGTGTCGCCCGAGTTGTCCGACTGGTCGGAGGTGCCGGGCCAGCACGCGCATTTCCGCGCGACCTTCGACGTCGCGCTCTCGGAGTTCGGCATGGAAGCCCCGACCGCGGCGGGGCTCGTGCGCGTCGGCGACCGTGTGCGCGTGGTCGTCGACGTCGAGCTCGGTGCGCGCCCGAATCCGCGTTAGTTCTGGAGATCCGCCGATATTACGAACCGATCGGACCCGACACCTTGGGGGCGACCTCCTCGACGAGCAAGCGGAGAGACTCCTCCCATCGCTCCTGCTCGCTGCTGAAGTCGTAGAGCACCACGAGCAGCGTTCCGAATCCGCCCGTGTCTTGCTGGAGCTGCTGGAGCTTCTCGGTCACCGTCGCGGGAGATCCCACGAGCCAGTTGCGGTCGACGAGATAGTCCACGTCGAGCGCCGAATCGGGCTCGCTCGGATCGCTTTTGAAGTGCGCGCCCATGCCGTTGCCCACGTAGAACGGCAGCAGATACTCGCCCCAGCAGCGCCCCATCGCGCCGCGGCGCGCGTATTCGCGCGCGAGCGCGTCGGTCTCGGCGATGTACACCTCGCGCACGAGCCGCCACTCGCGCCGGTCGGGCACGCGCCCCGTGCGCTCGGCGCCGCGCAGCACCGAGTCCCAGTGCGACGCCGTGTGCGCCGGGTTGAGCGAGATGGAGAGCGGCAGGAAGCCGCGCTCGCCCGCGAGCTCGAGCGTCTTCGAGCCCGCCGACAGCCCGGCGATGCCGATCGGCGGGTGCGGCGCCTGGTAGGGCTTCAGGTGCACGCCGAGGAAATCGAATCCCGTCGCGGGCCGGCGCACGTTCCAGAACTCGCCGTCGAAATCGAATGCACCCTCCTGCCAGAGCCGCAGCATGATCTCGAGCGACTCGAGCGTGCGACGGCGGTTCTCGCCGCCCTCGGCGTCCATGTCGTAGAGCAGGAGGTCGCCCGGCAGCGCGCTGATCCCGACACCCAGCATGTAGCGGCCGCGCGCCATGTGATCGAGATAGGCGACGCGGTGGGCGAGCTCGATCGGATGGTGATAGGGCAAGAGGTGTGCGCCCGGCGCGAGCACGATCCGCTCGGTCTCGCGCAGCGCCTGCGCGATCAGCAGGTCCGGCGCCGGGCAGGGCTCCCACGGCGCGGTGAAGTGCTCGCCGATCCACGCCTCGCGGAAGCCGAGCACGTCGAGCAGCCGCAGCTGCGCCAGGTCGTACTCGATGCCCGCGCGGATTTCGCGCTCGGGCGGGTGGGAAGGCATCATGAACGCGCCGAGCCTCATGCCGTCGAGCTCCTCGTGCACAGCCGCACTTCGGTGGTCCCGTACAAGAAACTCCGCGCGGCGTATCCGATCAAGCGCGGCAGCAGACCGGTGTGCGCGAGCGCGGGCAGGAGTCGTCGCACGGCGAAGCGCGTGGCTGCGGTGCGCTCGAACACGAATCGCAGAGCCACCTTCTGGAGCCGCTGGGTCCACTTCACCTCGGGCAGGCCCGAGTGCTTGCGCGTCGCCGAGGCGCGCCCGTCGGCGCCGATCACCCAGTCCGCCGCGATCTCGCGCGGTCCGCTCGCCGAGTCGCCGCGCACGCCCACGACGGCGCCCTCGCGGGTCAGCAGGTCGCGCACCGTCAACCCGCGCTCGAGCCGGAAGCCGGGCCACCTGGCGGCCTCGCGCGCGAAATCGGTCTGGCGCTCGAGCAGCGTCACCTCGCCGCTGGCGCGCGAGAGCAGATAGCCGGGTGCCGCGCCTGCGGGTCCCGCACCGACGATCGCGAAGTGCACGACGTCTCCCTTACGCGAGGAGGCGAGCGTAGTCGGCCTCGACCTGCGCGAGGTCGAGGCGCTCGAGGAAGCTGCTGTAGGCGAGCCATGCCGACAATCCGTTCAGATCGGCGACCGGCGGCGGCAGGTAGAGCGGGTGCACGACCAGCTGCTGCTCGACCAGGTCGGAGAGCGTGCCGACGTCCTCGAGCCTGAGCTTGCCGCAGAACAGCAGCGGGATGCGATCGAGGCGGCCGCGCCGCACCGCGATCTGCATGAAGCTGTAGATCGACACGAAGCCCTTGTGGTAGGCGAGGTCCTTGGTGAAGGGGCTCGCCTCGGGCGTGCTGCCGCGGAACACGCGCACGGCGGTGGCGTAGGCCTCGTCGCGCGTGCGCCCGCGCGCGATCAGCGAGTCGAATACCTCGACGAAGTTCGCGCCCGACTCCGCGAGCGCGATCGCGTGCACGCGGTCGGTGATCCGCCGCAGCCGCGTCGGGTGCGAGACGCCCGCGAGGATCTCCACCAGCAGCGCGAGACCTTCCTGGGTGATCGTCGTGGCAGGCGTGCCCTTGGCGAGGAAGGTGCAGAATGGCTGGCGCTGTCCGTTCAGCGTCGTTCCCACGTGCACCCAGCCCTCGTGCGCCTCGAGCACGCGCAGGTCGCGCTCGCTGAACTGCGCGTCCTTGCGCAGCTTGATGTAGTCGGAGCCGGCCGCCGCGTCGGCCACGATGCCGTCGCTCTCCGTCACGCGCACGCGCGACGACGGTTCGCAGAAGATCCGGTCGAGCC
>DATFWW010000064.1:0-25496 GCA_035258825.1 Myxococcota bacterium | reverse complement strand
GCCGGCCAGCGCCGCGCGCAGGCGCGCCAGAACCGCGCGCGACGCGCGCACGCGCAGCCGCGTGCCCACGGCGTCGTGGGTCTCGTCGAGCACGTGGCCGCGCGCGTGCGCCTCGGCTACCACGCGCTGGAGTGCGTAGGGGACGACCAGCTCCTCCTCCTCGAGGTCGCGCTCGAAGAACGCGAGCAGCGCCGCGCGCAGCATGGCGGCGTCCTCGGGGCGCTTCGCGGAGAGCAGCAGTGCGTCGGCATGGGCCGCGGCGATCTCCGCGCGCCTGGCGGCGTCGAGGCGGTCGGCCTTGTTCAGCACGACGCGGCGCGGGACCTCGTCGGCGCCGATCGACGCGAGCACTTCGCGGGTCACCGCCATCTGCGCCTCGAACGCGGGGTCGGACGCGTCCACGATGTGGAGGAGCAGGTCGCTTTCCCGCGCCTCGTCGAGCGTGGAGCGGAAGCTCGCCACGAGGTCGTGGGGCAGGTGCTTGATGAAGCCGACAGTGTCGGACACGAGCACATGCGTGGCTCCCGGGGGCGCAAGCGCGCGCACGGTGGTGCCGAGCGTCGCGAACAGTTTGTCCTCGACGCGCACGTCGCTGCCCGTGAGCGCGCGCATCCACGACGACTTGCCCGCATTCGTGTAGCCGACCAGCGCGACTCGATTCGCTTGGGCGCGCCGCACCCGGCGCGTGCCGGCCTCGCGCTCGATCGCGGCCAGCTCCGCGCGCAGCTCCGCGATGCGATCGCGCACCTTGCGCCGGTCGAGCTCCGAGGCGCTCTCGCCCGCGCCGCGTCCGCCGATCCCGCCTCCTTCGCGATCGCGCCCGCCGCCCGTCTCGCGCAGGCGCGGCGCGATGTACGCGAGCCGCGCGATCTCCACCTGGAGTCGCGCCTCGCGGCTGCGCGCGTGGCGCTGGAAGATCGCGAGGATCACCGCGGTGCGGTCGAGCACTTCCGCACCCGTCGCTCGCTCGAGGTTGCGGGCCTGCGACGGCGTGAGCTCGTGGTCGACCAACACGAGTCCCGCGCGCGCGGCTTCGGCCGGCGCGCGTTCGCCCCCGGGCTCGGGCTCGGCGTCGCCCGGCCGTTCCTCGTCGCTGCGCCGCTTGCCCGGCGGACCGACCGGGACCTCGCCACTGCCACCGGTCCACTCCGCGAGCTCCTTCAATTTCCCCGCGCCCACCACCGCGCCCGTCTCGAGGCGCCCGCGGCGCTGCGTCACGCGGCCGACCACTTCGAACCCGAGCGTCTTCGCGAGCCGAGCGAGCTCGTCGAGCGACGACGCGAACTCGCCGTCGGCGACCGCCGACAGCTGCACGCCGAGCAGCACCGCGCGCGGGCGCGGCGGCGCGGTGGCGCTCACGGCGCTCCTCGCATCCCGGGTGCCTCGTGGCCGGTCGCCATCACGTAGTCCGCATAGCCGCCCGGATACACGTGCGGGCCGTCGGCTTCGAGCTCGAGCACGCGGTTGGTGAGCGCGGACAGGAAGCGGCGATCGTGCGACACGAGCAGCATCGTACCGTCGTAATCGGCCAGCGCGCGGATCAGCATCTCCTTGGTCGCGAGGTCGAGGTGGTTGGTGGGCTCGTCGAGCACGAGGAAGTTGGGCGGGTCGTAGAGCATGCGCGCCATCACGAGGCGCACCTTCTCGCCGCCCGAGAGCAGGCGACAGCGCTTGGCCGTGTCGTCGCCGGGGAATCCGAACGCCGCCGCGAGCGTGCGCAGCGAGCCGACGGTCGCGTGGGGAAACGCGTGCTCGAGCGTCTCCCAGACCGTCTGGTCGCCGTCGAGCAGCTCCATCGAGTGCTGCGCGAAATAGCCCTGCACCACGGCGGCGCCGCGTACCACGCTGCCGGCGTCGGGCTGCGCGACTCCCGCGACGAGCTTGAGCAGCGTGGACTTGCCCGCGCCGTTCGCGCCCATCACGCACCAGCGCTCGCGGCGCCGGATCAGGAGGTCGAGCCCGCGGAACACGACGCGCTCGCCCCACGCCTTGTCCACGCCGGAGAGCCGCACCACGTCGTCGCCCGAACGCGGCGCGGGCCGGAACTCGAACTCGAGCGTCTCGCGCCGCCGGGGCGCGGCGATCTTCTCGATCTTGTCGAGCTTCTTCACGCGCGACTGGACCTGCGCGGCGTGGCTCGCGCGCGCCTTGAATCGCGCGATGAACGCCTCTTCCTTGGCGAGCATCGTCTGCTGGCGCGCGTACTGCGCCTCCTGCTGGCGCTCGGCCAGCGCGCGCTGGCGGTCGTAGAAGTCGTAGTTCCCGGACCAGGTGATCAGGTCGCCGCCGTCGATCTCGATGATCTTGCCGACCATGCGGTTCAGGAACTCGCGGTCGTGGGAGGTCATCACTACCGCGCCCTCGAACGCGCGCAGCCAGTCTTCAAGCCACAGGATCGATTCGAGATCGAGGTGGTTGGTGGGCTCGTCGAGCAGCAGCGCGTCCGGCTGCATGATCAGGATCCGCGCGAGCCCGACGCGCATCTTCCACCCACCCGAGAGCGCACCGACATCGCCCTCCATCTGCTCCGCCGTGAACCCGAGGCCCGCCAGCACCGCGCGCGCGCGCGCCTCGAGCCCATAGCCGCTCAGCGACTCGAAGCGCGCCTGCGCCTCGCCGTAGCGCTCGACCAGCGCGTCGAGCTCGTCCGCGCGCGCGGAGTCGGCGAGCGCGCGCTCGAGCTCGTGCAGCTCGCGCGCGGCGACCGAGACAGGGCCCGCGCCGCCCTGCGCGGCGTCGAGCACGCTCTCGTCCTTCATCTCGCCGATGTCCTGGCTGAAATAACCGATCGCGACGCCGCGATCGATCGCAATCTGCCCCGCGTCGGCCTCCTCCTCGCGCGTGATCAACCCGAACACGGTCGTCTTGCCGGCGCCGTTCGGGCCGACCAGCCCGATCTTCTCGCCGCGGTTCACCACCGCCGACGCCTCGAGGAACAGGATCTGCGCGCCGTGGCGCTTGGAGATGGCGTCGATGCGGATCAAGGCATTCCTTCCCCGGCGATTTGCTTGGAGGATCTAAGCACTCAATTGCCGTGAATGCTTGGATTCCTCGCGCTTCGATTCGCGCGGCGTGCTCATGATAGGCGCCGGCGGATGCTGCTTGGGAAGGGCGGTCTCTCGGCTGTCAGGGCGATCTGCCTCCGCCCCGAAGTCGATTACGATCACCAACCTGAAACGAGCCCGGCACGGCGGCCCTGCACGAGCTCGGCCTGCTCGCGTTCGCGGGGCGGCGCCGCGCGCGGCGCTGACGACTAGCGCGAACCGATCGCCACCGTCAGTTGCAGGCGGTCGGCACGACGATCTGCCCGGCGTCGTCCGCTCCCGGCAGCGTGAAGAACGACCCGCCGCCGCAGATGAATCCGCACGTGCCGAGCGACAACGCGGGAAGCGGGGACGGGCCGAGCGGCGACGCCTGCGGATCCGGGTCCTCGTACACGTTCAGGCCGGGCACTAGGTAGACCGGGCCGTTCTTCCTGTGCCAGTAGACGATGTTCTCGTAGCCGGAGCCGTTGATCGTCTGGTTATTGCAGGAGAGGGGATCGGTCAGACAGTCGATCCGCGGCGTGGCCGGATCGTCGCAGGCGTTCGCGGGCCCCTGGGTGACGCCGTCGTCCTGACTACGTCAATGTAGGGGGTCAGTCGCCGGCGCTGATCAGCGACATCGGCCTTTCCGCGGCGGGTCTCGGCTCCTCGGGCAGCATCGTGGCGGTCCCGGTCCCGGAGCCGGGCACCGCGGCGCTGCTCGGGCTCGGCCTCGGGCTCGCGCGGGCGGGGCGGCGCCGGGCGTAGCCGGAAGCGGGCCGCGCACCCGGGGAGGGGCCGTCGCGGTCGGCGCGATTTATCCTGCCACCTCCGAGCAGGAGGTGGCGGCGTGAGCGGACTCCAGATCCGGCCGCTGACGCCGACCGTGGGTGCCGAGATCTCGGGGGTCGACCTGCGCCGACGCCTCAGCCACGGCGAGGTCGACGCGATCGAGGAGGCGCTGCTCGCCCACGGTGTGGTGTTCTTCCGCGATCAGGACATCACGGCCGAGCAGCAGCTCGCGTTCGCGCGGCAGATGGGTCCCGTGAGCATCCCGCCGTTCGCGCCGAAGTACGGCACGGATCCGGAGCTCGTCGTCCTCGACCAGGTCTCGCCGAGGGGCGAGGGCGCGGACGAGTGGCACAGCGACAACACGTTCATGGCCGAGCCGCCGATGGGATCGATCCTCAAGGCGGTCGAGCTGCCCACCTACGGCGGCGACACCTGCTTCGCGAGCGTGTACGCCGCCTACGACGCGCTGTCCGCTCCGATGAAGCGCATGCTCGAGGGCATGGAGGCGGTGCACGACATCACTCGCCCGCTCCAGAAGGCGATCGAGGCGGGCCACAGCAACGCGAATCTCGCCGAGGTGCAGCGCAAGTGGCCGCCCGTGACCCATCCCGTGGTGCGCACGCACCCGATCACGGGGCGCCGGGCGCTGTTCGTGAACGGCAACTCCACGGTGCGGCTGGTCGGGCTCCCGCCGCGCGAGAACGACGTGCTGCTGCGCTTCCTGATCGACCACGTGCGCGATCCGGTGTTCCAGTGCCGGTTCCGGTGGGACGTGCACTCGATCGCGTTCTGGGACAATCGCTCGGTGCAGCACTACGCCGTGCCCGATTACGCCGAGCGCCGGGTGATGCACCGCGTGACGCTCGCCGGCGACCGGCCTCGGTAGGTCGCGATGCCCGAGCCGAAGTTCCGCCACGCCGACGACGAGAAGTGGCACGAGGTGCGCGCGATCGAGATCGGCGGGCGCCGCGCGTCGGTCTGGGAGAAGTGGCTCGAGTTCACACCCGAGCTGCTCTGCATCCACGCGCGCTGGGACCCCGGGATGATGGTGCACAAGCACGGGCACAACAGCCATCACGTGCTCTACGTGCTCGCGGGCGAGATGACCTGCGGCGGCGTGCGCTGTACGGCGGGGATGCACATCGCACTGCCGGTCGGCGCGTCGTTCGGCCCGTTCGTGGCCGGTCCCGAGGGCGTCGAGCTGTTCGAGGTGATGATGGGCGACCCGCGCTCGTGGCCGGCCGATCCGGAGGGCTTCGCGCGGCTGCTCGCCGAGCGGGGCGCCGTGAAGCTGCCCGATCCGGCGATCGAGCTGCCGGAGTGGCTCGAGGACACGAGGAAATAGCAAGTCAGTCGTAGGGCGGGAAGAGCGAGCGAAGCGAGCGGATCCCGTCCGCAGAGGAATCGGACATGCACAACGGGTTCAAGGTCTTCGACGCCGACGCGCACGTCGTCGAGCCGAGAGATCTCTGGGACCGCTTCCTCGACGCGCGCTTCCGCCACCGCGTCGGCTGGCGGCAGCCGTTCCCGGGCATGGACCGCTTCCGCCCGGCAACCGTCGACGGCCGCTACACGCAGAGCCTCGCCACGCTGTACGGCAACCAGCAGGAGGCGGTGCGCTGGACCACCGAGGCGATGGTCGCGAAGTACGGCGACGTGGTCCGGCGCGGGTTCGACGGCGCAGGCGTGGCCGAGAGCCTGCGCCGCGAGGCGCAGCCGAGCGGAGGTCAGAAGGCATGCATCGCGGGTTCAGGGTGTTCGACGCCGACGCGCACGTCGTAGAGCCGAAGGATCTCTGGGAGCGCTTCCTCGATGTGCGCTTCCGCCATCGCGTCGGCTGGCGCCAGCCGTTCCCCGGCATGGACCGCTTCCGCCCCGCAACGGTCGACGGCCGCTATACGCAGAGCCTCGCGACGCTCTACGGCAACCAGCAGGAGGCTGTGCGGTGGACCACCGAGGCGATGATCGCGAAGTACGGCGACGTGGTCCGGCGCGGGTTCGACGGCGCCGGCGTGGCCGAGAGCATGCGCCGCGAGGGCGTCGACCTGATGGTGCTCTACGGGCCCGGCTACGACATGTGGATCGACGGCATCGATCCCGAGCTCCAGGCGGCGATGGCGCGCGCCTACAATCGCTGGGCCGAGGAGATGCGCGAGGCCTCGGGCGGCCGCGTGCTCGCGGCGGGTCCGGTGCCGCTCTCCGACGTGACGCGCGCAGTGGCCGAGGTGCAGTACGCCTACGAGCACCTCGGCATCCGCTGCTTCTGGGCGCGACCGAACCCGTTCAACCACCGCACGCTCGGCGACCGCTATTTCGACCCGCTCTACGAGCTCCTTCAGGACCTCGACGTCGCGTTCGCCACTCACGAGTTCATGGGCCTCGCGGGCCCGTCGGCGGGCGCCGACCGCTTCTCGAGCTTCGTCGAGTGGCACACCTGCGTGCACCCGATGGAAGCGCAGATGGCGATGCTCGCGATGATCGTGAATGGCGTCTACGAGCGCTTCCCGCGCCTGCGCGTGGCCTACATGGAGGCGGGCTGCGGCTGGCTGCCGTCGTGGCTGCATCGGATCGAGGAGCACGTCGAGCTCGCGGGATGGCTGGAGACCCCGGACTGCAAGCGGCCGCCGCTCGAGTACTTCCAGCGCAACTGCTGGATCACCACCGAGCCCGACGAGCACCTCGCCTATCACGTGGTCGAGGAGATGGGCGACGAGCGGATCCTGTTCGAGACCGACTACCCCCATCCCGATTCGAAGTATCCGTGCGCCGTGGCCACGTTCCTCGCCCAGCCGAAGCTCTCGGACGAGACCAAGCGCCGGATCCTCTGGGACAACGCCGTCGAGTTCTACCGGTTCCCGGACACCCACATGCCGACGCGCTTCGAAGAGGCGACGGGCTGACCCCTGATATGCGCAGGCCCTTCGAGGCAGTCGACTACGGCGCGCTGATGCGCGCCCATGCGCCGCCGCCCGAGTACTTCGAGATCGACTGGCTGCTCGCGCCCGAGGCGATCGAGGTGCGCCAGCTCGAGCGCCTGCGCGCCCGCGCGCGGCGCGCCTACCAGGTGCCGTTCTTCCGCCGGCGCTGGGACGCCGCCGGCTTCCACCCCGACGCGATCGCGTCGCTCGACGACCTCTGGCACGCGCCGAGCTACCGCGTCGGCGACCTGCGCCAGAGCATCGATGAGCACCCGCCGCTCGGCGACTACCAGGGTGCGTCGCTCGAGCGCGCGGCCGAAGAGCCGCTGCGCATCTTCATGTCGGGCGCCACGACGGGCGCCGCGCGCCCCACGCTCTACACGCAGTGGGACCGCGAGGCCGGTGCGATCCTGATGGCGCGCGCGCTGTACCTCCAGGGCATCCGTCCGGGCGACGTGGTCGTGAACGCGTGGGCCTACTCGACCCACAACGGCGCGTTCGCGTTCGACGAGGCGCTCCACAAGTGGCTCGGCTGCGTCGTGCTCACGACCGGCACCGGCAACGTCACGAGCAGCCGGCGCCAGGTGGAGCTCGCGCACCGGTACCGCGCCACCGCGATCCTCACGACCGGCGACTATCTGCTCCACCTCGCCGAGGTGGCTCGCGAGATGGGCCTCGACCCGAAGAAGGACTTCAACCTGAAGGCGCTGCCGAACATCGGCGACCGCACGGCGCTCGAAGAGACCTGGGGTGTGCCGAACTACCAGTCCTACGGCTTCCACGAGGTGCAGTGGGTGTCGGTCGAGTGCCCCGCGCGGCAGGGGTTGCACATCTTCGAGGATGCGTTCGTGGTCCAGATCGTCGACCCGGAGACGGGCGCGCGCGTTCCCGACGGCGAGCCGGGCAGCCTGTGCGTCACCGAGATCTACAAGACCGGGAGCCCGCAGTTCCGCTACGACATCCAGGACCTCTCGGCCCTGTACCCGCGCGAGCGGTGCGCATGCGGAAGCTGGCTGCGGCGCATGGCGCCGTTCGCGGGCCGCGCGGACAACATGGTCAAGCTGCGCGGCGTGAACGTGTGGCCCGAGGCGATCGGCGAGATCGCGCTGACCGATCCGGCGTTCGAGCGCGACTACTTCGTGCGCGCGCTGCGCGAGGACAACCGCGACGAGATGATCGTGCACGTGGTCACGCGCGCCGCGCCCGAGCGCCATGCCGCGCTGCGCGCGGCCGCCGAGGAGCGCCTGCGCGAGCGGCTCGGCGTGCGGATCTCCGTGGCGATCGCCGCGCCGGGCGAGCTCGACACGTGGACGGAGCTCCACACGGCGCCGAAGCCGAAGCGGTTCCGCGACGAGCGGCAAGCCGACCGAAGGTCGGCGCGCAGCCCGGACGGCCGCAAAGCGGCCACGCAGCGAGGCGACGCCGAGCGAAGCGCGGGCCCCGGCGGAAGCGGGGAGGCGAACGAGGATCGGACAGGTGGGCGCTAGTGGGAGCCGTCGACTACTGGCGCCGCGTTTTCACGTGCATCCCACATCCGGAGGACTAGCCATGCCCACGCCCGAGCCCCCGAGTGTCTTCCACTTCGAGAAAGTCGCGTGGGACGATCCGACGTCGTCCGCGCTCGACCCGAAAGCGCCCGGGATGCGCGACCTCGCGCGCACCGCGCGCGCGAGCGGCGCGCGGCGCAAGAAGATCGTGCGCGGCGA
The DNA here is from genome assembly GCA_035258825.1 of Myxococcota bacterium. Lineage (GTDB taxonomy): Bacteria > Myxococcota_A > UBA9160 > UBA9160 > SMWR01 > JAHEJV01. The sequence continues at coordinate 17,057 of DATFWW010000064.1, read as the reverse complement.
GTGCGGATTCTTCTTGAACCGCTCGGTGATGCCGGCCGGGTTCCGCGTTCCGCCTCATCACCACGATCACGACGAGCTGATCGTCGTGCTCTCGGGCGGCTGCTCGTTCGACGACGGCCTCGCCGAGCTCGGCCCGGGCGACTCGATCGTGATCCGCGCCGACACCCACTACGGCTTCACGTGCGGCGGCGCGGGGATGGACTTCTTGACGATCCGCACGGGCGAGGCGCGCGTGGCGATCGAGAAGTGATCAGGCCAGGTCGGCATCGCTGAACTGATAGGCGGTCTTGAGATCGGGGTCGCGTTTCGCGAGCAACTTCGCGAGCGCGACCATCACGCGGCACTGCTTCACCGTTGCGTCGTCCTGCATCTTGCCGTCGATCATCACGCAGCCCGAGCCGTCGCCCATCTGCGAGATCACCTTCTTCGCCCAGAGCACCTCGTCGACGGGCGGACTGAACACGCGGCGCGCGATGTCGATCTGCACCGGGTGCAGGCTCCACGCGCCGACGCAGCCGAGCAGGAACGCGGCGCGGAACTGGTCCTCGCATGCGATCGTGTCCTGGATGTCGCCGAACGGGCCGTAGTAGGGATAGATGCCGTTCGCGGTGCACGCGTCGACCATGCGCGCGAGCGTGTAGTGCCACGGGTCCTGCTGGGCGGTGACGCGCGGCGCATCGGGATTCTTCGGGTCCGGATCGGTGCGCACGAGGTACTGCGGGTGGCCGCCGCCCACGCGCGTTGTCTTCATGCGCCGGCTCGCGGCGAGGTCGGCCGGGCCAAACGAGATTCCCTGCATGCGCGGGCTCGCCGCGCAGATCTCCTCGACGTTGATCACGCCCTGGTGCGTCTCGAGGATCGCGTGGATCAAGAGGGGCTCGCGCAGCCCCGCCTTTGCCTCGAGCTGCGCGAGCAGCTGATCGACGAAATGGATGTCCCAGGGGCCCTCGACCTTCGGGATCATGATCACGTCGAGCTTGTCGCCGATCTCGCGCACGAGCGTGGTGAGGTCGTCGAGCATCCACGGGCTGTCGAGCGAGTTCACACGCGTCCAGAGCTGACAGTCGCCGAAGTCGGTCTCGCGCCCGATCTTCGCGAGCCCCTCGCGCGCGGCGATCTTGTTCTCGGTCTGGATCGCGTCCTCGAGGTTGCCGAGCAGCACGTCGCAGCGGCGCGCGAGGTCGGGCAGCTTCGCGGCCATCTTCGCGTTGCTCGGGTCGAAGAAGTGGATCATGCGCGAGGGGCGGAACGGGATCTCGCGCGGCGGCATCGGCGCGCCGATCGCCTTGGGACGGAAAAAGTCCTTCGCGCTGCGCATGGCATCACTCCTCGTACAGCTTCACGACCCGGACCGCGCCCTCGGGCGCGGCCTTGAGGCAGAGGTCGCACAGGATGCATTCGTCGAGGTTCTCCGCGGCGATCGCCACGCCGCCGTCGCGCGCCTCGAAGATGTCGACGGGGCACGCCTCTTCGAGCTTCCGGGCGAGATCGCGATCCCTTGCGAACGCGGGCGCGACCCGCACGTCGATGAACAGCCCCGGCATCAGTGCTTCCCGGCCCGCTGGTCTTCGCTCGCCTTCGGCTCGCTGCGCCCCACTTGCTCTGCGAGTCGCGTTTTCAGCAGCGCCGGGATCTCCTCGATCCGCTCGACCACGTCGATTCCCGCTTCCTGCATCCGCGCGATCTTCTCGGCGGTGGTGTCCTCCTTGCCCTCGACGATCGTGCCCGCGTGGCCGAAGCGCATGCCCTTCATCTCGTCCATGAATCGACCGGCCATGAACGCGACGATCGGCAACCGCGAGCGGTTCCGGACCACCCACTCGGCGAGCTCGGCCTCCATGCGGCCGCCGGGCTCGGAGTAGATCGCGATCGCCTCGGTCTCGGGGTCCGCCTCGTAGAGCGGCATCAGCTCGGCATAGCTCGTGCCGACGATCGCGTCGCCGCCGATCGACACGCAGGTCGACTGGCCGAGGCCGGCCGCGGTAAGCGTACTCGCGATCTCGGTGGTCATGCCGCCCGAGCGCGACATCACGCCGATCGGCCCCTTCGAGTAGGCCTGGCGCGTGTTTGCCGCGGGCCCGCCGACGCCGCCCATCTTCGCCTCGCCCGGCGAGATGATGCCGAGGCAGTTGGGGCCGATGATCCGCGCACCGCGCAGCGCGGCGAGCTCGACCATCTGCGCCACCTCCTTGCGCGGGATGTTCTCGGTGACGATCACGATCAGCTCGATGCCATTCTCGATCGCCTCGAAGGCGGCATCCAGCGCGAAGCCGGGGGGCACCGAGATGATCGAGCCCTCGACGGCGCCGTGCTTCTTCACCACGTCGCGCACCGAGTCGTAGACGGGCACGCCGTGGACGTCGCGGCCCGCGCGCCCCGGCGTGACGCCGCCGACGATCACCGCACCGTAGTCGAGGTTCTCGCGCGTGAGGTTCACGGCCTCGCGGCCCGTGATCCCCTGGACGATGAAGCGCGTGTCCTTCGAGATCAGGATCGTCACGCCGCGCCCATGCTCTTCACGGCGCGTCCCGCGGCCTCGTACATCGACACGCTGCGGTCGCAGTAGGCCACGCCGTACTTCGCGAGGATCTTGAAGCCCTCGTCTTCCCAGGAGCCCGGGATCCGGAACGTCGCGATCACCTGGGCGGGATCTCTTCCCGCCTCGATGCAGCCCTTGATCACGCCACGCGCGACGATGTCGACGCGCGTGTTCGACACCACGTTCATCATCACGGCGATCTTCTCCACGCCAGGCTTGGCGAGGATCAGCTTGGTGAGCTCGCAGACCTTCTTCACCGACGGGTTGCCGCCGATCTCGCAGTAGTTGGCAGGACGGCCCCCGTGCACGCGCACCGCGTCGAACAGCGTGAGCGACCCACCCCCCGCGCCGATCACGAGCCCGAGGTTGCCGTCGAACTCCACCACGTTGCCTGCGACGCCGCGGTAGTCGGCCTCGTTGACCTTGCGCCCGGCGATCTCGAACTCGGTGGGCGGGCGCGCCTGACGCGTCTCCTCCTCGCCGATCCCGAGCTCGGCGAGCAGCGCCGCGTGCTTGCCGCGCGCCTCGGCCTCGAGATCGACGTGGCCGTCGAGCACGATGACACGGCCGTCTTCGAGGCGCGCGAGCGGGTTGATCTCGGCGAGCGTGAGGTCGTAGTCGAGGAAGAGCTGGATCAGCTCGAACACGATCGGCGTGAGGCGATTGAGCTCGTTGCCCGACACGCCGACCGCGCCGACGGCCTCTTTGGCGATGCGCGGCGAGAGCGGCAGGATCGTCGAGAAGTGCGTCTTCGAGACGTGCTCGGGATGGTGCGCCGCCACCTCCTCGATGTCGATGCCGCCCATGTCGGAGAACAGCACCACGGGCTTCTTCGCGCGCCCGTCCCAGGTCACCGAGACGAAGTACTCCTGCGCGACCTTCGACTTCTCCTCGACGAGCACCGATCGCGCGCGCTGGCCCGACACCAGGATCGGCAGGATCGCGTCGAAGTGGGCGGCAGCCTCGTCGGGTGTGTCGGCGAACCTCACCGCGCCCGCCTTCATGCGCCCGCCCGTGAGCACCTGGCTCTTCAGCACGACGGGCCCGCCGATCTCCTCGGCCGCGGCGCGCGCGCCGGCCGCGCTCATCGCGATCCGGCTCTTCGCGAGCGGAAGGCCGCGCTTCGCGAACAGCGCCTTCGATTCGTATTCGTAGAACCGCATGGGGGGTAAGTATGCGAACGCTAATGCGATTCTGGCCGCGTCGCAAGGTGGTCGCCGGCCGGTGCCGTGCAGTAGTCTCCGCGCCCGCATGCCGTCCCGAGGCCTCGCGCTGCTGTATGCGCTGCTGCTGCCCGCCTGCGCGACGCTCGGCGGCGGGCACTATTCGATCGAGGAAGGCGTCCGCTATGCGGGTCCGAACGACCCGGGCGACCCGCGCGTCGGAGACGTCTACCGGCCGGACGGCTACGGGCCGCGGCCCGCCGTGCTCGTGATCCACGGAGGGAGCTGGCGCAGCGGGAAGCGATCCGAGATGGCGAAGTTCGCGCGCGGCTTCGCGAACGCGGGCTATGTCGTCTACAACGTCGACTACCGGCTCGCGCCCGAACATCGCTTTCCGGCTCAGCTCGACGACGTGCGCGCGGCGTTCGCATGGCTGCACGATCACGCGCACGAGCTCGCCGCGGACCCAGATCGGATCGCCGTGATGGGTTATTCAGCCGGCGCGCACCTGGCGCTGCTGCTCGGGCTCGCGGGCGTCGGCGATGCGCCGCGGCCGCGCGCGGTGGTGGCGGGCGGCGCGCCGTCGGACCTGACCGAGTACCCGGACAGCCCCGTGCTCGAGGAGCTGATCGGCGGCCCCGGCGCCCGGTTCGCCACCGCGTACGCGGACGCGTCGCCGATCTACCACGTCTCTCCCGACGATCCGCCCGTGCTGCTGTTCCACGGACGCCTCGACACCACGGTCCGGGTGGAGCAGTCGGAGCGCCTGCGCGACAAGCTGCGCGACGCCGGAGTGACGGTCGAGCTGTACGAGGAGCCCTATGCGGGACACGCGACCGCCTATCTCCTCGAGGGCGAAGCCCTCCGCACCGCGCTGGCGTTCCTCGCGGACCAGATGCCGGCCGGGCCGCGCTACGGAAGCGGCGCCAGGTAGATCTCCGCCGCGTCATGCGTAGTGGCTGCGTCGCTTCACGGCGATCCGGCGTTCGAGCTCGAAGATCGGCACCTTCTTCCAGCCGGCCGGGGCGTCGCCCGCGGTGGACGCTCCCCCCTTCTGGTCTTCGCTCGCCTGTGGCTTGCTGCGCGAAGCTTGCCGCGCGAACTTGTGCCCGAACAGCACGGCCTCGACCTCGCCGAGGTCGGGTCGGCCGGGGTAGTCGCGCACCGCGCGGATCTCGGTGGCCGCGAACACCGTGTCGCCCGCGAACAGCGGCGCGGTGTGGCGCCCGGTGGGGTAGGCGATGTCGCCGAGCGCGTTGTCGCCGATGTCGGGGGACGAGAGACCGAGGCAGAGCGTGAACGGGATTCCGCCGAACACGATCAGCTGGCCGCCGACGTAGCGCTCCGGGTCCTGATCGATCATGAACTGGTTGCAGTGCACTTGGCTCGTGTTGTCGAGCACGGCGGTGAGGTGGATGTGCTCGCTCGTCATCGTGCGGCCGCGCGAGTGCTCGATGCGCGTGCCGGGCGCGAAGTCCTCGAAGTAGCTGTCGGGGCTCGACAGGTGCGCCATCGACTTGTAGTCGACCGACGCGTCGTAGGGCGGCAGCCAGAGCTCGCACGCGATCGGATCGGGTGCGGCCTCGCCGGGGTGCAGCTCGGCGGCGGGGTCGCGCTTGAACACGTCGACCTTGCGCTGCCACGTCATCACCACGGCCGCGGCGGGCGAGCCGACGTTCTTGCGCGCCGTGGACTGGACGTGGACGATGCCGAGGTTCGGATCCCTGCGGTGTGGCACCACCGAGAGGACCTTCGTCTCGACCTCGATCGTGTCGCCCACGTAGACGGGCGCACCGAAGCGCATGTCGACGTACTCGCGGTTGGTGCGCGCGTTCTCGGACACGTCCTCGACGGTCTGGCTGAACGACACGAGCATCGCGAGCCCGGGCGGCACCACGAGCCCCTCGAACCCGTAAGCGCGTGCATAGCGCGCGTTCTTCGCGAGCGGGTTCGCCGTCATCGCGAACTCGGTGAAGGTGGTGAACAGCCCCTCGGTGATCGTCTTGCCGCCCTTGTGGCGGAAGATCTGGCCCGGGCGGAAGTCCTCGAGGAAGTTGCCGCTCTGCTTGCGAATCGTTCGCGTCACTGGATCTCCCCCTCGTTGGACTTTGGGCAATCCGCGCCGAGCGGGCAACGCGCGACCCGCTGCGTTCGGCACGCCGCTGCGCCGAGCCGCTCGAGCGCCGCTTCCACGTCGACGGGCGATAGGTCGGGCGCGTGCCGCGCGCACGCGGCGCGCAATGCCGCGGGCTCGCCCTCGAGGTCTTCCGAGGGTCCGAGCAGCCCGACGTGGACGGCCGCCGCGCGCGCGGGCTCGGCGAGCGGCGTCTCGCGCGCCGCGGTCCACACGCCGCGCAACGGGCGCAGGAACCGCAGCACGGTGGTCGTTCCAAGCCCGGGCGCGAGCGCCGCGAGCCGCCCGCCGAGCTCTTCGATGCCGTCACAGGGCATCGCGAGCGCATCGAGATCGCCGCCATACCCGTCGCTCAGCGCGGCGGCGGCGCGACACAACACGGGCGCTACCGCCTCGGCGCGCGCCAGCCCGGCCTCGGCGAGCACCGCGGCCACGCGCAGCGGCCCGGCCGAAGCGATCTCCTCCGGCGCGGCACCCGGGTCGGAGGCCAGGCGCGCGAACGCGGCGAGCGCGGCGTCTTCGCGCGCGCGCTCCGAGAGCAGGCGCGCCAGCACGAGCCACCGCGCCCGATCGGCCGGCGCGGAGAGGTCGAGACCGGCCCGCGCCGCGGGATGCGGCCCGAGCTGCGCCACTGTGCGGCGGACGAGCGCGCCGGCATCGCTCATAGCCAAAGCCCTTCGCTGCGTGCTACAACGACCGACCGTTCCCCGTTTCCCGACAGCAGGATGCACCCGATGCCCCTAGCCCACTGTGGCCGCTTCGCAGGAACCCTCTGATGCCGCGAGCCTACTCGATCACCGCCGAAGCGATCGCCGCCGAGCGCAATCGCGTCAAGGACGACCTCACCCATTTCGACATCGCGAGCGTGATCCGGCTCGACGATGTCGCGCTGCGCGCGCTCGGTCCGAACGACGTGCGCCTGCGCATCCTCGCCGTGTCGGCCGAACACAACGTCGATCACGCCGCGCTCGCCGACACCACCAACATTGCCGAGGCGCGCGGCGGCAAGATCTACCCGGGCAACAGCGCAGTCGGCGAGGTGATCGCCGTCGGCGCGAGCGTGAAGAAGTTCAAGGTGGGCGACATCGCCATCACCCATTGCAACGGCGAGCCCGACACCTACGGCTACCCGCTGCGGATCTGGGCGTACGACCAGCCCGACTCGATCGGCTGGTACGGCGAGGAGGCGGTGGTCGCCGACTGGCAGATCATCCCCGCGCCGCTCGCGTGCGGCCTCAATCTCTGGGAGATTGCGGCACTGCCACTGCGTGCACCCACCGCCTATCACCTCTGGCGCCGCGCGCTCGGCATCTACCGGCTCAAGGTCGGCCGCCGGCAGCGCGCCGTGCTCAACGTGCTCGGATTCGGCGGCGGCGTCTCCGAGCTGTTCCTGATGCTCGCGAAGCACGAGGGGCATCGCGCGATCTTCTGCTCGGGCAGCCCCGAGCGCCGCACGCACCTGGAATCGCTCGGGATCGACCCGATCGACCAGAAGGCCTTCAATCGCTTCACGGGCAAGGACGACGTCAAGAACTTCAACAAGCACGTGAAGGGGATGACCGGCGGCGACGGCGTGCAGATCGTGTGCGACATGCTGCGCGGCCCGATCTACGCCGCGGGCCTCGCCGTGCTCGCGCGCATGGGCGTGAACGTCTCCGCGGGCTGGCAGCTCGACACGGCCTGCAACTACAACTCGGCCAACCTCTCGGTGCGCCAGATCACGGTCGACCACGTCCACTACGAGACGGTCGAGGCGTGCCACGCCGCCACCGAGCTCTACGGCAGCGTGTTCCGGCCCACCGTCCACCGCGAGATCTACAAGTTCGAGGACCTGCCGCGCGCGATGGCCGAGATGCACGAGAACGTGCAGACCGGCATCCCGATCGTGCGCGTGGCGGAAGATCTGCCGGCAGCGGTGCGCCACCTCGTTCCCTGATCGACCGATCGGCGGAGGTCCCGATGCCCTTGATCGCAGGTGTTCCGGCCGAGACGGCCCCGGGCGAGCGGCGCGTCGCGCTCACTCCCGACGCGGTGAAGGCGCTCGTGAAGGATGGGATCCAGGTGGCGGTGCAGGCCGCCGCAGGCCACGCGGCCGGCTTCGACGACGCGAGCTATGCGGCGGCGGGTGCGAAGGTGTCGGGTGCCGCGGAGGCGCTCTCCGCGGACCTCGTGCTCAAGGTCGCGGCGCCGAGCGAGGCCGAGATCGCCGGGCTGCGCGAGGGCGGGGCCTACATCGGCTTCCTGCGTCCGCTCGACGCGCCCGCGGTGGCGACGCGGCTCGCGCAGCGGCGCATCACCGCCTTTGCGCTCGAGCTGGTGCCGCGCATCACGCGCGCGCAGTCGATGGACGCGCTGTCCTCGCAGGCGAACCTCGCCGGCTACCGCGCGGTACTGCTCGCGGCGCTCTCGCTGCCGCGCATCTTCCCGATGCTCGTGACCGCCGCGGGCACGATCCAGCCCGCGCGCGCGTTCGTGATCGGCGCGGGCGTGGCGGGCCTCCAGGCGATCGCCACTGCGCGCCGGCTCGGCGCGATCATCGAGGCCTACGACACGCGCGCCGTGGTGGCGGAGCAGGTGCAGAGCCTCGGCGCGCGCTTCGTGACGCTCGATCTCGACGCCGGCGACGCCCAGGACGCAGGCGGCTATGCGAAGGCGCAGACCGAGGAGTTCTACCAGAGGCAGCGCGCGGAGCTCGGCAAGAAGCTCGCGCACAGCGACGTCGTGATCACCACTGCGCTCGTGCCGGGGCAGCGCGCGCCGCTGCTCATCGACGAGGCCGCGGTGCGCGGCATGAAGGCGGGCTCGGTGATCGTCGACCTCGCGTCGGAGAACGGCGGCAACTGTGCGTGCACCGATCCGAGCCGTCCCACGGTGGCCCACGGCGTGACGATCCTGCCCGGCGCCAACCTCGCCAGCGACATCCCCGCCAACGCGAGCCAGATGTACGCGCGCAACCTGCTCACGTTCGTGAAGCACCTCGCGCCGAAGGGCGAGCTCGTGCTCGACCTCGACGACGAGATCACGCGCGGATCGATGCTCACACACTCGGGGCAGATCACCAACGACCGCGTGAAGGCGCTGCTCCAGTCCGCCTGATGCGAGCGCTCGCGCTGGCACTCGCGCTCTCGCTCGCGGGGGCGCTGCCGGCGGCAGCGCGCGATGATCCCCCGCCGAGCGCGCCGACCCTCTGGCGCGCGCTTCGCGCGAACGGTGGCGAGGCGTACTACCTGATCGGCTCGGTGCACCTGGGGCGGCGCGCGATGCTGCGTTTTCCGCGCGCGGTCGACGACGCCTACCAGCGCTCCGCGGAGCTCGTGCTCGAGGTCGGCGCCGAGGGGCTGCGGCCCGAGGTCGCGAAGCGGCTCGCCGAGCGCTATGCGTGGATCGAGCCGCCCGCCACGCTCCACGACCGCGTCTCGTCCGCGACGATCACGGCGCTCTCGCGCTATCTGACGTCGCGCCGCGACGCCCTCGCGCCCTATCTCCAGATGCAGCCGTGGTTCATCGCCCAGCAGATCGAGGCGCGCGAGGCGGCCCGCGTCGGGCTCGAAGCGGCGTTCGGCGTCGACCGCCACTTCGCGGCGCGCGCCGCGCGCACCAAGCCCGTGGTCGGGCTCGAGACCGCGGAGTCCCAGATGCAGATCCTCGCCTGGCTGCCGCGCGCCACCCAGGAAGCGCTGCTCGTGGACACGATCGAGCACGCCCGCGACACGCGCAACGGCAGCGAGGGCGTGGCGCGCGCGTGGGCGCGCGGCGACGACAAGGAGCTGGAGCGGATCCTCTACCGCGCCATGTACGAATCGCCTCAGCTGTCGACCTACTACGAGCAGATGCTGCTCGGGCGCAACGAGAGCATGACCGAGCGCCTCGCGAGCCTCGCGCGCGACGGCAAGCTGCGGTTCGCAGTGATCGGCGCCGGGCACATGGTAGGCGAGCGCGGCATTCCGGCGCTGCTGCGCGACTACGGCTTTCGCGTCGACCGGGTGAGGTGATCCCCATGAAGACGTCCGACGTCGAGCTCGGCTTCCTCGCGGTTCACGAGGGCAGCGCCCGCGTCCCCGGCGTGGTGATGATCCACGACGTCTGGGGCCTCTCCGCCCACACGCGCGACTACGCGTCCCGGCTCGCGCGCGAGGGCTTCGCGGTGCTAGCGATCGACCTGTACCGCCGCGCGCCGCCGTCGAAGATCGAGGATCCGGGCGCGTGGATGCGCGCGCTGTCGGACCCACAGGTGCTCTCCGATCTCGGCGCGGCGGCGCACTACCTGCCCGCGCTGCCCGAGACGAGCGACCGCGTCGGCGTACTCGGCTTCTGCATGGGCGGCATGTACGCGCTGATGGCCGGCTGCGCCGACCTCGGCTTCTCGGCGGCTGTGCCGTTCTACGGGCTGCTCTCGCACGCGCAGGGCATCCTCCACGATCCCGCCGGGCTCGATCGCGCGCGCAAGCCGCGCGAGCCGATCGCGATGGCCGCGGAGCTGCGCTGCCCGCTGCTCGCGTTCTTCGGGGACCGCGACTCGTTCATCCCGCAGAGCGACGTGCAGGCGCTCGGGCGCGAACTCGCGCGCTCGGGCGCGGAGTGGGAGGTGGTGGTGGTGCCGGGCGCCGGGCACGCGTTCATGAACGACACGCGCCCCGATGCGTACCGGCCCGACGACGCAGCCGCCGCGTGGCGGAGGACGGTTGAGTTCCTCCGCGCGCGGTTGGCGTAATCACGCCGGCCGGGCCAGGATCAGCGCGAGCGTGCGCTCGCGCGTCGCGAAGCGCGTGATGCTGCACGCGACTGCGATCTCGCGGCCGCGGCTGTCCACGACCGTGGAAGCGAACCGGCGCGGCTCGCTGCCCTCGGTCATCGCGTCGAGCTCGGTCCACCACGACGCCTGCTGCGCGGCCGGGACGAACGCCATCGCATCGACCCCGAGCAGCGCGTCGCGCGGAACACCGAGCAGTGCGCCCGCGGCGGGATTCGCGTCGACGATCCGGCCCGACTCGGCGTCGAGGGCGAGGAAGCCGTCCGCCACGCGGTCGATCGCGGCGGAGACGGCGCGCCGCTTCGCATGCGGAGCGCCTTTCGCGCGCCGCACCCCCGTGGCCTGGCGCAGGCGCGCCACGAACGCCTGCTGGAGCGGCCGCAGCGCCGCCTCGATCGCCTCGCCGTGCGGAGCGCCCTCGGCGGCGGCGGCGTCGATCCAGCCGTCGAGCAGCGCGGAGGCGCGGCGATCGTGCACGCGCAGCCCCTCGAGCGCGGGCTCGGGCGCGCGCCCGCTCGCGAGGGCAGCGGCCGCGCAGCTCCGGAACCGCCGCAGCAGCTCGGCCTCCGGGCTCGAGGGATCGGGAGCCGCGCCGCCGAGCTGCGCGTTCATCAATGCGTCGATCCGCGAACGACGCTGGATCAGGAACGTCGCGAGGTGCCCCCCCCTCATCACGGGGAAATTTTACCCGGCTCTCACGGCACATCTCAACCCGTGCGCGCGGATTGCCGATGCGATCGTGGATGGAAACCGCGGCCGGAAAGCGCGTCCTGATCAGTCACGCCGGACCCGAGGCCTATGCGCCGATGACGCGCGTGATCCTCGCGAAACTCGGCTACCTGATCCTGCTGCCCGAGGAGATCGAATCGATCCGCGACCTCGCAGACACGCGCCCGCTCGTGCGCCTGCTCGACGAGCGCCAGTTCGCCGAGATCCCGGAGGACGGAGACGGGATCCCGATCGTGCTGGTCACGGGCCGGCACGGTGCGACCGGCGCGGACGCGCGGATCGCGGGCGCGGTGAAGCGGCCCGTGGGCATGCACGAGCTCTACCGCCTGATCCAGCAGCTCACCGAGGACACGCCGCGATCGACTCTGCGCGTGCCCACCCACCTGCCCGCGGTCTGCCGCAGCGAGGGCAAGGAGTGGACCTCCACGCTGCTGTCGCTGTCCGAGAACGGGTGCCTCGTGCGCAGCCCCGAGCCGCTACCGCTCGGGCGGCGCGTCGAGCTCAGCTTCGCGCTGCCGCGCTCGGGGCGCCTCCAGCTCGAGGCGGAGACCGCCTATCAGCTGCTGCCGGATATGGGCCTGATCTTCCACGCGACGCGGCAGAGCGACCGCGAGGCGATCGCGGCGTTCGTCACGAACTCGCTGATGTCCTGACGCGCGATCCGCGGCCGATCAGAACTGGAAGCCCAGGTCGACGCGGCCGGTGTGCACGGCGTAGTCGTGCTCGCCGAAATCCGTTTCCCATCCGACGCGCACGCGGAGCAGGTCGAACGCCTTCACGGCCACGCCGATGAATGGCGACGCGGCCGACCCCTCCTTCGCGCCGCCGCCCAGGAAGTGCATGAACGCGGCGCCGCCCTCGATGCACAGCCACTCGTGGCCGGGCGGGTAGAGCGCCATCTTGATCCCGTTTCGCGTGATCCAGCGATCGAGCTCGGTCTCGATCCGGACGCCGCCGATCTCTCCGAGCGGGACGCCGCCGTAGTAGACGAACTCGTCGGCGACCGTGAGCTCGAGCGGGCCGAGGTTCCAGCCGAACGAATTCACCGCGCCGCCGCCCACGAGGAAGCCGCCCGCGAACAGATCGCTCGAGGCGCCGCCGCCCGCCTGCACGACGGGCGTCACCGCCCAGCGCAGCACGCCGCCGCGCAGCGGAACCAGCGTGATCGGGAGACCCAGCTCGAGCCCCGCGTCGTAGATGTCGGCGCCGTCGTAGTTGCGGTACTGGCCGAGCATAGAGACGTAGAGCCCGACGCCGGACTCCAAGTCGCCGCCGAGCGTGACTGCGCCGGACGTCGTGTAGAGGGAGTCGAAGTGGCTGGTATCCACGACTCCGCCACGGAACTGGACGCCGAGATCGAAGTGTCCGACGTCGGCCACGTGCTCATCGCGGTAGCCCTCGCGCGTGCGCAGCGGGCCGATCCCGAAGCGCTCGTAGGCGCTGCGCGCGAACATCGCCGTCGTCGAGGCCGGATTGCCGTCGAGCATTGCGAGCTTCGTGTGCGCGTTGGTCTTCTCGAGGAACTTGGCGAGCTCGTGCGCGCCCGAGCCCTCGAAGAAGTTCTCGACCTGGTTCTGCACGTCGTTCGGGGTCGCGCCGGTGAAGGTCTTCGCGAAGCCCGTGCGCGGAATCGCGACCACGACCTGGGTGCCGAACGCCGACGCCTGCATCGTGACCGCGTTCGCGATCCCGAGGTAATCGAGCGTCGCGCTGTAATTGGGCTGCAGGCCGAGCGCCCGGAACGGGCCGTCGTGCGACAGCAGATCGTCGACGAGCCCCTGCACGTCGTGGCCCGAGTCGGTCACGCCATCCGCCCGCAGGATGAAGAGATCGCGCGCGCCCGCCGCCGGCGAGAGCCCGCATGCGAACGCGAACAGGATGGCGATCGCGCAGCGGTGCACTAGCGTCACGGCTCACCTCCCTTGTGGCCGCGGAGCAGATTACCCAGCAACCCATGGCCTCGCACCGAGACCTCGATCTATTTGCGCCGACTCCCGAACACGCGCTGTTCGCCGAGACGCTCGAGTCGTTCGTGGCGCGCGAGGTGGAGCCGCAGGCCGCTCAGCACGACCGCGACGAGACCTTCAACCACGCCCTGTTCCGCCGCGCGGGCGAGCTCGGCCTGCTCGGCGTGACGCTGCCCGAGGAGTACGGCGGAGCCGGGCTCGACGCCGTGGCCGCGGTGCAGCTGTGCGAGGCGCTCTCGACCGCGGACCCGGGCTTCGCGCTCGCCGTGCTCGCCCATTCGATCCTGTTCGCCCAGAACGTGAACGTCAACGGCAGCGACGTTCAGCGCAAGCGCGTGCTGCCGAAGGCGGTTTCGGGCGAGTGGATCGGCGGCATGTGCATGACCGAGCCCGGTGTCGGCACCGACGTGCTCGCGATGGCGACGCGCGCGCGTCGCGATGGCGACGGCTACGTGATCGCGGGCACGAAGACCTTCATCACCAACGGCGGCATCGACGAACGCACGCTCGGCGACGCGTTCGTCGTGTACGCGCGCACGGGCGAGCGCGAGATCAGCTCGTTTCTCGTCGAGCGCGGCATGCCGGGGTTCCGGCTCGGCCAGAAGTGGGCCGACAAGCTCGGCATGCGCGCGAGCGGGACCTATGAGCTCGTGTTCGACGGCGTGCGCGTGCCGATCGAAAACCGGCTCGGCGCCGAGGGCGAGGGCACGCGCGCGATGATGCGCAACCTCGAGATCGAGCGGCTCACGCTCGCCGCGATGTCGGTGGGCATCGCGCGGCGCTGCATCCGCGTGATGATCGACTACGCCAACGAACGCAAGAGCTTCGGCGTGCCGCTTCGCGAGCACGGGCAGATCCAGCGCTACCTCGCCGAGACGTTCGCGGAATACCGCGCCGCGAAGACACTCGTCTACGACACCGCGCGCCGGCTCGACCTCGCGGCCACGGGCCAGCGCCTCGACGCCGACGCCTCGAAGCTGTTCGCGAGCCAGGTCGGCAAGCGCGCCGCCGACGCGGCGATCCAGGTGCTGGGCGGATACGGCTACATGGGCGAGTACGTCGTGGCGCGCCTCTGGCGCGACGCCAAGCTGCTCGAGATCGGCGGCGGAACGATCGAGGCGCATCACAAGAATCTCGCCAAGGATCTGACACGCGATCCGTCGCTGGTGCGGTAGGCGGGGGCCGATGGAGACGCTTCGCACCGAGACGGCCGAGGGCGTGCGCGAGATCGTGCTGTGCCGCGCCGCCGCCTACAACACGATCACACCCGCGCTGCGCGACGAGCTCGCCGCCGCGATCGACGCCGCCGACGCCGACCGCGACGTGCGCGTGATCCTCTTGCGCGCGGAGGGCCCGGCGTTCTGCGCGGGCTATGCGCTCGACTGGGGGACGGTCGCGCAAGCGGGTGAAGCGAAGACCGGACGCGTGTGGGACTCGGTCGCTGACATGCGCATGATCGGGAGCTTCGTCGACACCTACATGAAGCTCTGGTACGCGAAGAAGCCGACGCTGGCCGCGGTGCAGGGCTGGTGCATCGGCGGCGGCACCGACATGGTGCTGTGCGCGGACCTGATCGTGGCGGGGGAGGGCGCGTCGTTCGGCTATCCGCCGTCGCGCGCGTGGGGCACCCCCACCACCGCGATGTGGGTCTACCGGATGGGCCTCGAGCGCGCCAAGCGCTACCTGCTCACGGGCGACGAGATTCCCGCGCGCACGGCCGCCGAGATCGGGCTCGTGCTCGAAGTGGTGCCGGACGCCTCGCTCGAGGCCCACGCGCGCGCGCTCGCACGACGGATCGCGCGCGTGCCGACCACCCAGCTCGTGATGCTCAAGCTCCTGTGCAACCAGACGGTCGAGAACATGGGCTTCGCGTCGAGCCGCGCGCTCGGCACGCTGTTCGACGGCATCGCGCGCCACACCCAGGAGGGCCTAGACTTCGTGCGGCGCGCCCAGGACGTGGGCTTCCGGCAGGCGGTCCGCGAGCGCGACGACGCGTTCGGCGACTACGGCAGCCGGCGCCGCTGACGAGCCTGCGCCTCCAATGAATCTCCACCGACTTTGGACCGGATGCTGCGCGACGAACGCATCGATTGGGGCACGATCGGGCCCGCGCTCGCGGGCGTGCTCCGGGTCGCGGTGGTCGCGGGATTCACCGGGCTCGCAGTGGCGGAGGTCGCGCTGCGCCTCGCGGGGCTGCCGACCGGCGCCGCGCACCGCGCGCGCGACGCCTACGACCTCGACGACGAGGTGCCCGGACCGTACCGGCCCGGCGCGCGCATCGACCTCGCCTGGCCGCCCGAGACCGCCTATCTAGCCACGTTCAACTCGTGGGGCATGCGCGGCGCCGAGCCGCGCCGCGTGGACGCGGCGCGCATCCTCGCGCTCGGCGATTCCCAGACATTCGGGCTCGGCGTGCAGGACGACGAGACGTGGCCGGCGCGGCTCGATCGGAATCTCGCTGCGGCGGGCCATCCGCATCCCGTGCTCAACCTCGCGAGCCCACATCTCCTGATCGACGACGAGATCCGCTACCTCGAGGAGGTGCTGCCGCGCTACCACCCGGCCGTCGTGGTGTGGATGCTGCCGTCGTTCGGCTTTCCGGCGAACGAAGTGGCGAGCGCGCAGACGCCGCACCAGCGCTCGCTCGCGCGCGAGCGGCGCTCGCGCGAGCGCTGGGCCGGCTTCGTCTCCGCGAGCGCGCTCTCCGAGGCGCGCGACTGGTCGTTTGTGTGGCGCGACCGCGTGGCGCGCGCGGCGCGCGGCGAGGTGCTCGCGGCCCCGCCGCTCGTGGCGAACGACGACGAGCCGGCTCAGCAGCCCGGCAAGGACCACTTCCTCGCCAAGCTGCCCGCGCTGGAGCAGCTCGTGTCGGGCGCGGGCGCGAGGCTGCTGCTCGTGCCGCACCCGCAGATCGCCGTGGTGGACGGCCACGTCCGGCTCGCGCCGCCCTGGGTGGCGCAGGTCGCGAGCGAGCGCGGGATCGCGGCGGTCGACCTGTACGCGGATTTCCGCGCGGATCCCGATCCCGACCCGCTGTTCCAGCTGCCCTGGGACACCCATCCGAGCCCGCTCGCGCACGAGCGGATCGCGCGCGCCGTGCAGGCCGAGCTCGAGCGGCGCGGCTGGCTGGAGTAGGGGGCCGGGGATGCTGTTCCACAGCGTCGCGTTCGCGGTGTTCCTGCCCGTGGTGTGGACGCTGTACTGGCTGCTGCGCGAGACGAAGCACCAGAACGCGCTGCTCCTCGTCGCGTCGTTCGTGTTCTACGGCTGGTGGGACGCGCGCTTCCTGGTGCCGCTCTGCTTCTCGATCGCGGTCGACTGGTTCGTCGCGCTCCGGATCGCGGATGCGCGCGCGCGCGGGGAGCGCGGCAAGCCCTGGATCGCGCTCTCGCTCGTCACGCAGCTCGGGATGCTCGGCGTGTTCAAGTACTACGACTTCTTCGTGCAGAGCGCGCTGCCGATCTGGAACGCGCTGGGCTGGCGCCCCGACCTGCTGCACGTGGTGCTGCCCGTGGGCATCTCGTTCTACACGTTCCACACGCTGTCGTACACGATCGACGTCTACCGCGGCCACACCCCGGCGCGCCGGTCGCTGCTCGACGTGGCCACCTTCGTCTGCTTCTTTCCGCAGCTCGTCGCGGGCCCGATCGCGCGCGCGAGCTCGCTCTTGCCGCAGGTCGAGCGGCCGCGGCGCCTGTGCGGCGACGACGTGCGCGTGGGGCTCACGCTCATGGCGGTGGGGCTCTTCAAGAAGATGGTGCTCGCCGACGGCATC
>DATFWW010000063.1:0-12707 GCA_035258825.1 Myxococcota bacterium | reverse complement strand
GATCGCCCGGAGATCAGGATCGCCGTGAACGCGGGCGCGCACCTCGAGCAGGTCGCCCGCGCGAGCTTTCCGAACGCGACGCTGATCGCCGTGCGCGAGAACGATGCCGTGATTGGGCTGCTGATCGACGAGCGCGTCGAGGCAGTGGTGACGGACAGCGTAGAGGCCCCGCTCTGGGAGGCGCGCGCCGGGCAACCGCTCGCGCGGATCGGCCCGCTCTCGCGCGATCGCAAGGCGTGGCTCGTGCGCGCCGACGCGGGCGAGCTCGCCGCCGACCTCGACGCGTGGCTGCTCGCGCGCGAAGCCGACGGCACGCTCGCGCGAACGCGCGATGAGTGGCTGCACGGCGCCGCGACGCGCACGGCCGATCCGCTGCGCGCGCTGCTCGCCGCCCTCGACGAGCGCCTCGCGCTGATGCCGCTCGTGGGCGTCGTGAAGCGCCGCGACGGCGTTCCGCTCGTGGTGCCCGCGCGCGAGGCACTCGTGCTCGATCGCGCGCTCGCGGACCTCGGTGCCGAGGCAAAGCGCAGCGGGCGCGCAGCGCCTCCGGAGAAGAGCGTGCGCGCGCTATTCGAGGCGCAGTTCGAGGCCGCGCGCGCGGTGCAGTCGCGCGCGGTGAAGGACCCGAACTATCACCCGGACCCGCTTCCGGACCTCGAGAGGGAGCTGCGCCCGGCGCTGCTGCGGATCGGCGAGCGCACCGCCCGCCTGCTGCTCGCGCTGCCGCGTGACGCCGACGCCGCAGCCGTGCGCGCGGCGGCGCGCGAGGAGCTGCGGGCCCCCTACCTCGACGCCGCGCAGCGCGACGCGCTCGCGGACGCGATCGCGGCGTGCACTGTAGTTCCCGCGGGCAACGTGCCCGGGAAGCCATCGCGCGCGGGTGCCGACGCCAGTCCCTGACGGAGATCGCCCCGGCCTCGTCGGGTCACTTGAAGCGAGCCACTGCGGGGAGCGCGCGACACAGCTCGTCGGCGAGACGCTCCCGATCGCGCAGCAGTTCGAAGTCGCCGAACTGGAAGCCGGGCCCGACCGTGCAGCCGACCAACGAGTAGGCGCCGAGCGACTGGGCGGCCTGCCACCACATCGCGGGCACGCAGCGCACGGGCGCCTGCTCGCGGCCGAGCGGGCCGAGCTGGCACCGTTCCAGCCGCAGCGCATCGGGTGGAACCAGCAGCAGCTCGAGCGGCGCGCCCTCATAGTGATGCCAGATCTCGTCCGAGCGGACCCGATGCCAACAGCTGACCGCACCGGCTGGGAGCAGGAAGTAGATCGAGGTCAGCGCCGCCCGAGTACCACGGTCGTCCCACGGCTCGACGCCGAGCGGTGCTCGCCAGATCTCCCGGTAGTAGCCGCCCTCGGGATGGGGAGCGAGCTCGAGGGTGCGGATCAGCTCAGCGACGCGTTCCAGGATGATCTCCAGTTGGATCGCCTGCGCATCTCTCAACTAGCGCCCCCGTCGGACCGGAATCGCCTGCGCATCGAGGATGGACGGACCGGCGCCGCACCCCATCCTCGGAGGATTTCCGGATCCAGGGGATCCTTCCCGGCGAGCACGAGCTCGAGATACGGGAAATCGTCGTAGCCCCAGAAGAGCTCGTCGCCGACGATCATCGAGGGCACTCCGAATACCCCCTTCGCGATCGCCTCGTCGGTCTGCGCGCGGAGCTGCCCCTTGATCTCGGCCGACTGAGCCCTCACCACGAGATCGGCTCCCGGCAGTCCGATCTCGTCGGCGACGCGCTCCACCACACTCACTTCGCTCACGTGAAGCCCTCGCACCCAGACCGCCTCGAATAGCGCGCCGATCAGCGCGCGGCGCATCTGCTCTTCGAGCGGAAGGGTGCTCACGCGGAGCGCGAGCAGCGGATTGAAGGGCAGGAAGGCGGGCCTCTCGAGTTGCACGCCGAGCAGGACTGCCTTGCGGAGCAGGTTCTTCCACATCCAGCGGCCCTTGGTGGGCTGTTCTCCGGGGCCGAGCTGGCCATTCGCGTCGAGCAGCGCTGCATAGAGGATCGGAATCGGCTCGACGGCGAAGCCGTGGCGCGCGGCCAGCACGGGGAGCTGGGTCCAGGCGAGATAGGCGTTGGGCGATTCGTAATCGAAGTAGAAGTGGATGATCGGCACGAGCACGACCCTACCGGGAGAGCGCGCGCGCCGCGAAGCCCGCGATGAATGGCAGCGCCGCGCAGGTGACATAACGCACGAGCGCGAATCGCCAGCCGAGGATCGGTACTTCCCACGCCACGAGGCGGTGAACCGCGAGCAGCGACCACGACGACAGAAAGGCCACGACGGGGCCGGAGCCGGCACCCGTGCGGATCATCGCCGCGGCGACGGGCATCGACACGAACGGACCCGCGGGCGTGACGATCCCGACTCCAGTCGCGAGCGCGATGCCGCGCAGGCCGGAGTCGGCACCGAGCTGCTCGCGCACCCACTCGGGCGGGATCAGGAGGTCGGCGAATCCCGCGGCGAGGAACGACACGACGATCATCGGGCCGAAGCGCACGAGCGTCGCCCATCCCTCGGTGAAGCCCTGGGCCACGGCGGCGTTGCCGCCGCGCCAATGCGCCAGCGCCGCCACCCACAGGAGCACGGCGAGCAGGAAGATCAGAGTTCCGTCGAACACGCGCGGTTTGGGCGATTCCATCAATAGTAGGGGCACCGCGTGCGATGCCGGGGATGCGCCTTGATCTCCGGCCGCTGACCGCGATGCCACAATAAATAGTCGAGGCGCTGCGCGCTGGCACCGACCCCGCGCGCGCGCAGCGCGCCGACCGCCAGCTCCACCGCGTGCACTGCCACCGCGCGGATCTCCACCTCCTCGGGCGAACCCGCAGGCAGGAGCTCGCCGCGATCGATCCGATCCGCGAGACCGGGTTCGTAGGCGAGCACGCCCTCGCGCCGCAGCACGTGGGGCACCAGGTTGTCGGCGAAGATCGTGAGATCGCCGAGGTCGCGGAACTCCCCCCAACCGCGGCCGCCGAACGCGGCCGCGAGGTCCGCCGCGGTGATCTGCGCGCGCTTGTAGAACGGGACCTCGAACCCCGCATAACGCGCCACGTCGCGGTACAGCGGCATCTCGGCGAGCGAAGCGGCGAGCCGCTCCGCGCTGCCTCCCGACGCCTCGACCGCACGCGCGAACGATCCGCCGTAGCGCAGCCGGAGCCATTCGCCGAGGTCGCGCAGCGCGCGCGCGAACAGCTCCATCAGATCGCACACGGCGCGGTTCGCGCGCTGTTCGAACACCTCCGCGCAGAGGCCGGCCTCGATCTGCACCAAGTGGGCCGCGGTCCACGCGCCCGCGCGCTCGAACTGCTCGCGCAGGCAGCTCGCGACCGTGAAGTACCCGGACAGTCCCGGCCGCTTGAGCAGCGCTGGGAACCAGCCCGAGCCGAAGTTGATCGCGTCGAGCGTCACGACGTAGGAAAGCGTCGTCTCGGGGTCGTCGAAACGCTGGTGCGCGGGGTCGGGGCTCGCGGCGAGCTCGGGCGCGCCTCGGCTCGCGTCCACCCAGCGCTCGAGGCCGCGCTCGTCGATCGAGACGAACCGCGCGCGCTCCGCAACCCGCGCGCAGGCGCTCCGCACCGAGGCGAGCAGGCTCACGCGGGGCCGATCACCGAGAGCGCTCCCGGCACCAGCTCGATCTGCGCGGGCAGCGCTCCCACCGGGTCGCCGTCGAGCTCGAGCGGAACCGCGCCCGGCGCCGCATCCGCTTCGATCCGCCGGCCGCGCCGAGCGTGCACCACCGGATCGGCGAGATGGATGCCGCGATAGAGCTTGGGCAGCTTGGGGATCAGCTGGAGGCCGCTCGTGGTCGCGACGCACACGACATCGAGCCAGCCGTCGTCGGGCCGCGCGTCCGGTGCGATCGGCATGCCGCCGCCGAACTGGCGTCCGTTCGCCGCGACGCCGAGCGCCACCGGGCCGTCGAGCACGAGCTCACCGTCGACGCGCAGCGCTACGCGCGCGCTGCGGTAGCGCAGCAGCGCGCGCACGGTGGCGATGGCGAACGCGACCGTGCCGCCGAGGCGCCGCGGTCCCCTGCGCTCGAGCTCCACGACGCGCCCCGAGACGCCGAAGCTCGCCGCGTTCAAGAACCACGAGTCCGCGGGCGCGCCGTCACGGCGCACATAGCGCGCATGGCCCGCGTCGATGCGCCGCGCCTTGCCGTCTCGCAGCAGCGCGATCGCGGACTCGGGGTCGCGCGACACACCGAGCGTCCGCGCGAAGTCGCATCCCGTGCCCATCGGCAGCACCGCGATCTCGGCGTAGTCGGCGAGCCGCCCGCGCAAGAGGCCCGTTGCGACCTCCGCGAGCGTGCCGTCGCCCCCCGCCACCACGAGCCGCTCGATGCCCGCGCGCACTGCCTCGCGCGCGAGCCGCTCCGCGTCGCGCGCGACGCGCGTGTGCTCCACCTCCAGCGCGCCGAGCGCATCGCGCACGCGCGGCTCGAGCGCGCGCCAGCGTCGGCGCGTGGCGCCTCCGCCGCTGTGCGGATTCACGATCACGAGCGTGCGCGGCAATTTCCGCTCCGCCCGTCGCTAGTTCTTCCCCTTCCGCAGCAGATTCAGCGCCGAGCCGGCGCGGAACCATGCGATCTGCTCGCTGTTCAGCGTGTGGCGCACCGCGAACGAGTCCTCCCTGCCGTCGGCGTGGTGGAGCACTGCCCGCAGCGGCTTGCCCGGCGCGAGATCGACGAGGCCGAGGATGCTGACGCGATCACCTTCGGCCACGCGGTCGTAGTCCGCCGGGTTCTCGAACGTGAGCGGCAGCACGCCCTGCTTCTTCAGGTTGGTTTCGTGGATGCGCGCGAAGCTGCGCACGAGCACCGCCGCGCAGCCGAGCAGGCGCGGCGACATCGCGGCGTGCTCGCGGCTCGATCCCTCGCCGTAGTTCTCGTCGCCCACCGCCACCCAGCGCAGCTTCTCGGCCTTGTAGTGCCGGGCGATCTTCGCGTACGGCACGCCGCGCGCACCGGAGAGCTGGTCGATGCCGGTGCCGGCGTCGCCCGTGAACGCGTTGACCGCGCCGGAGAACATGTTGTCGCTGATGTTCTCGAGGTGGCCGCGATAGGTGAGCCACTTGCCCGCTGGCGAGATGTGGTCGGTGGTGCACTTCCCCTTCGCCTTCATGAGGATCGGCAGGCGCTCGAAGTCGCCACCGTGCCAGGGCTCGAACGGCGTCAGGAGCTGGAGCCGATCACTCTTGGGATCGACGCTCACCTTCACGCGGGTCGGGTGCTCGGGCGGGTCCTCATATCCCAGGCGTGACGCTACGAACCCGTCGCGCGGGATCTCCGGCGCTGGAGCGGGCGGCTCGAGCTTCCAGGTGCCGCGCTCACCCTGGATCGAGTCGGAGAGCGGATCGAACGCGAGCGTGCCCGCGAGCGCGTAGGCCACCACGATCTCCGGGCTCGCGATGAACGAATGGGTGCCGCTGTTGCCGTCGTTGCGCTTGCGGAAGTTGCGGTTGTACGAGTTGATGATCGAGTTCGCCTCGCCGTCGGCCACGTCGTCGCGCTTCCACTGCCCGATGCACGGGCCGCACGCGTTCGCGAGCACGAGCCCGCCGATCGCCTCGAAGTCGGCCATCTGGCCGTCGCGCCGGATCGTCTGGTGGATCTGCTCGGAGCCCGGCGTCACCCACAGTTTCGTCTTCGCTCGCGCGCTATTTGCTGTCGCCTGCCGCGCGACGTCCGCGGCGCGCTCGAGATCCTCATACGAGGAGTTCGTGCAGCTGCCGATCAGTGCACTCGTGAGCGCCGCGGGATAGCCGTGCTCGCGCACGTCGTGCGCCATGCGCGAGACCGGGCGCGCGAGGTCGGGCGTGTGCGGACCGACGATGTGCGGCTCGAGCTTCGACAGATCGATCTCCACCACCTCGTCGAAGAAGCGCGCGGGATCGGACTCCACCTCGGAATCGGCGCGCAGCATCTCCGCGTGGCGGCTGGCGAGGTCGGCGAGCTCCTCGCGCCCGGTGGCCTTGAGATAGGTCGCCATGCGCTCGTCGTAGGGGAAGATCGAGGTGGTGGCGCCGAGCTCGGCGCCCATGTTGGTGATCGTGCCCTTGCCCGTGCAGCTGATCGAAGCCGCGCCGGGGCCGAAGTACTCGATCACGCGGTTGGTGCCGCCCGCCACGGTCAGGATCTCGCAGACCTTCAGGATCACGTCCTTGGGCGCGGTCCAGCCCGAGAGCCTTCCCGTGAGTCGAACACCGACGAACTTCGGATGGAGCACCTCCCACGGGAAGCCCGCCATCACGTCGACGGCATCGGCGCCGCCGACGCCGCACGCGAACATGCCGAGGCCGCCCGCGTTGGGAGTATGCGAGTCAGTGCCGATCATCATGCCGCCCGGGAACGCGTAGTTCTCGAGCACCACCTGGTGGATGATGCCCGCACCCGGGCCCCAGAAGCCGATCCCATAGCGCGCAGACGCGCTGCGCAGGAACTCGTACACCTCCGCATTCGTCGTGCGCGCGGTCTTCATGTCGGCGTCGGCGCCGACGTGCGCCTGGATCAGGTGGTCGCAGTGCACCGTCGTGGGCACCGCCGTCTCGTTCCGGCCCGCGAGCATGAACTGGAGCAGCGCCATCTGGGCGGTGGCGTCCTGCATCGCGACGCGGTCGGGGTGGAGGCCGACATAGCTCGCGCCCGGCACGAGCTCGGCCGTGGCGACGTCGTCGAGGTGGCCGAGGAAGATCTTCTCGGCGTAGGTGAGCGGGCGGTTCAGGCGCTTGCGCACCGCGGCGACGTTGCGCGAGAGCGTCTCGTAGACGCGCGACACCAGCGCGGGGGTGGTCTCGATCGCGGGCATGAGATGGGGCTCCTTCGCTCTCCCGCGAAGATAGCGATCTACAGCAGTGCGCCGCGCAGTTCCGCGAGCAGGTGCGCAGAGCTATGCGCCGCCTTGCGGAAGTCCGTGAGGTCGAGGCTCTCGTTCTCCCCGTGGGCGTTGCACGGGGGATCTTCGAGCCCGAGCAACAGCGCAGGAACGCCGCCCAGCACCTCGACGAACGGACCTACGAACGGAATCGACCCGCCGCAGCCGATCGCGACCGCGTCGCGCCCGTAGCCCGCGCGAAGCGCGCGGCGCGCGGCGTCGAACGCGGGGCCGTCGGCGCGCGTCTTCCAACCCGGCACCGCGGTGGGCACTGCGGTCTCCACGCGCACGCCCGCCGGCGGATCGCGCCGCACGAAGGCCTCCACGAGATCGGCGATCCGCCGCGCGTCCTGGCCCGCGGCCACGCGCACGCCGATCCGCGCGCGCGCCTCGGCCATCAGCTGGTTGGCGGCCGTCGCGATTGGCATTCCCTCGAGCGCGGTCAGCGCGAGCGAGGGCCGGTGCCACAGGCGCTCGTACACCGTGCGGTCGCGCTCGCCGATGAACGCGGTGCCCGCGGCCATGCCCGCGTCGCGGCGGAACGCGGCTGCGTCGAACGGCAGTGCGGCGAGCGCGTTGCGCTCTTCCGCGGAGAGCTCGCGCGCGTCGTCGTAGAGGCCCGGCACCGCGATCGCACCGCGGTCGTCGACGAGCCGCGCGAGCAGCGAGGTCATCGCGGTGGCGGCGTCGGGCACAGGTCCGCCCCACATGCCGCTGTGGATCGGGTGATCGAGTGCGCGCACCGTGACGTCGACCACGACGATCCCGCGCAGGCTGGTCGTGAGCGAGGGGACGCCGGTGGCGAGGTTCGCGGTGTCGGACAGCACGAGCACGTCGCAGTCGAGGCGCGCGCGGTGCGCGCGCAGGAACGCCGCGAGGTGCTCGGAGCCGGTCTCCTCCTCGCCCTCGACGATCCACTTCACGTTCACGGGCAGCGATCCGGTCGCGTCGAGCCACGCGCGCTGCGCCGCGAGGTGGAGCAGCACGCCCGCCTTGTCGTCGACGACGCCGCGGCCGTAGAGCCTCCCGTCGCCGCGCCGCGTCGGCTCGAACGGCGGCGATTGCCAGTAGGCTGCCCGCCCGGGCGGCTGCACGTCGTGATGCGCGTAGACGAGCACTGTCGGGACGTCCGGACCCGCGCGGAGCCAGTCGGCCACGACATACGGGTGCGCGTCGGGCAGCGTGAGCACCTCGATGCCCTCGAGCCCGCTCTTCGCGAACAGCTCGGCGGTCGCCTGCGCGCTGGCGGCCACGTGCGCGGCATCGAAGCCCCGGGCCGACACCGAGGGGATCCGCGCGAGCGCGGCGAGATCTTCGATCGCCGCGCCGAGCCCGCGGTCGAGCGATTCGATCACGTTCGCGGGAGCGCCCACGACGCCAGTGTAATATGGGCGGATGCAACCGAAAGATCTCCGCGCGAAGGGCTCGCAGGGCGGCGAGCTGCACCTGCTCGAGTGGAGCACCGAAGGCATTCCGATGCTGCTGCTCCACGGCTTCGGCAACGAAGCGCACATCTGGGACGACTTCGCCCCCGTGGTGGCGCCGCACTACCGCACGCTCGCGCTGGATCACCGCGGTCACGGCCAGTCGGACTGGGATGCGGAAGGCCGCTACGAGCTCGATGCGCTCGTCGACGATGTGGAGGCGGTGACCACCGCGCTCGGCATCGAGCGGCTCGTGCTGATCGGCCATTCGCTGGGCGGGCGCGTCTCCACGCTGTTCGCGGGTCGCCACCCCGCGCGCCTCGCAGGCCTCGTGATCGTCGACATCGGACCCGAGGTGGACCTGCGCGGCAGCCTGCGGATCCGCCAGGACGTCGAGACGAACATGAAGCCCGTGTTCGAGACCACCGGGGAGTACGCGCGCGCACTCTCGCTCTCGTACCCGGCGGCGACGCCGGAAGCGCTCCGGCGCATGGCGGTGCACGGCCTGCGCCCGCGCGCGGACGGGCGCTTCGAGCTCGTGATGGATCCGGCGTGGCGCGGCATCACCGCGGGCCGCGCAATGGCCGCCGACGCCGAGCAGCAGGAGCAGTCGATCCGGCAGCGGATGTGGGACGCGCTCGCGGCGCTGCCGTGCCCCGCGCTCGTCGTACGCGGCGCGGCGTCCGACATCCTCTCGCCCGAAGTGGCCGACCGGATGGTGGACGAGGTGCTCTCGGACGGCCGGCTCGCGGTGGTCCCACAAGCGGGACATTCCGTGATGACCGACAACCCGACCGGCTTCAACGACGCGGTCGCGAGCTTCGTGCTGAGCGACTGAGACCCGCGTCACCGCGCGGCGAGGTCGGGTTCGCTACAGTGAGGCGGCCCACCTTCCGATTCCCCCCTCCAAGTCCCCCGCTCCCCGCCGATCGAGGTCGCCATGCACGCTGTCTCGCGCGCGCGCGCTTCGCGCGCCCTGTCCCTCTTGGGTCTGGTGCTCGCGCTGTGCGCACTCGCGGTGCGCCCGGCGCGGGCGGAGTCGCTGCCACCGCCCGACGCCGCGGCGACGCCCACCCTCGCAATTGACTCGCTGCACGCGAGCCTTCTCGACGTGATGAAGAACGCGGAGTCGCTCGGCTACGCGGGCCGCGAGCAGAAGCTCAGCGAGGTGATCCCGAAGCACTTCGACGTGGACGAGATGGCGCGCAAGGCGCTCGGCGAGGCGCAGTGGAAGCTCGCGAGCGAAGACCTGCGCCGCCGCTATCTCGAGACCTTCGCGCGGTTCATGGTGGCGAACTATGCGGGTCGCTTCGACGGTTTCTCGGGTCAGTCGTTCCAGACGTTGGGCGAGGTGCAGGGCTCGCGCGACACCGTGATCGTCAAGAGCCGCCTGATCGACCCCACCGACAAGAACGTCGATCTCAACTACCAGATGCACAAGGTCGACGGCGCGTGGAAGGTGATCGACGTCTACCTCGACGGCGCGGTGAGCGAGATCGCGCTGCGGCGCTCCGAATTCGTCTCGATCGTGAGGCGTCAGAACCTCGATGCGCTGATCGTCGCGCTCGATGCGAAGATCGCGAAGCTGAAGGCGGGCGGCGACGAGAGCTAGCCCGGCCGCCGGCGGATGCCGATCGACCTGCGCCCGATCCTCGACCCCGCCCACACCTCGGTGCTCGTGATCGAGTGCCAGGAGAGCGTGCTCGGCGCCGACTCGCCGGTCGGCGAGCTCGCGCGATCGGTGCGGGACGGCGCGCTGGTGCCGGCGCTGCGCGACTTTCTCGCGGCCGCGCGGAACGCCCGCGTGCGGGTCTACCACTGCACCGTCGAGCCGCGCGCCGACGGCCTCGGCCAGCTCGCGAACACGCCGCTCGGCGCGCGCGCACTGGGCGGGGGCGCGGCGGTGGCGCCGTGCTGCCCGAGCTCGGCCCCGATCCATCGGACGTCGTGGCGCCGCGAGACCACGGCCTCACCGCCTTCCACGAGACGGGGCTCGACGGAATGCTGCGCGGCGCGGGTGTCCGCACGGTGGTCCTCACGAGCGTCTCGGTCAACATCGCGATCACGGGAGCGGCGATCGACGCGGTGAACCGCGGCTACACGGTCGTGATCCCGATCGACTGCGTCGCGGGGTTCCCGCCCTCCTATGCGAGCGACGCGCTGCGGTACACGCTGCGCAACATCGCCTACCTGGCGACCGCCTCGGAGATCCGCGCCGCGTGGGCTAGGGGCTAGGCAAAGCCGGGACGCCGAGCGGAACGGACCCGATCACTCCCGCGTCGCGCAGCGACGCGATCTCCGGTTCCGACAGTCCCAGCTCGCGCAGGATCTCGTCGTTCCCCGAACCGAAATCCGGCGCGGGCCAGCGCACGCACCGGCCTGCGCCGGCGGGTCGCCACTCCCAACCGTGCATCCGCCATTCGCCGCCGGTCGGATGTACCACGCGCTCGTAGAACCCGCGCGCGGAGAGATGCGCGTTGCCGAGCAGCTCGGCGTTCGTGCGGTGAACGGGCGCGGCCGGCACGCGCTGGGCGATGCAGAGATCGAAGATCTCGACCTTGCTGCGCGACTGCGTCCACGCCGAGATCCGTTCGTCCAGCGCGTCGGCGCGCGCGCAGCGAACTTCCGCCGTGTCGAGATCGCGGTCGCGCGCCCAGGCGGGATCCCCCATCGCGCGGCGCAGACCGCGCCACTGCTCGTCGCCCTCCACCGCGATCGCCACCCACTCGTCGACGCCGGCGCAGGGGTACACGCCGTGCGGCGCGCAGCCAGGGCGGCGATTGCCCTGCTGCCGCGGCTCGCGCCCCGAGGTGCTCCACTCGACGAATGCCTCGCCGATCATCGCGACCAGCACGTCGAACTGCGCGAGATCCACGTGCTGGCCGCGGCCCGTGCGCCGGCGGTGCCAGAGAGCGGCGAGCGAGGACGCCGCGGCGGCAGCCGCCGCCACGGGATCGCCGTAGGCATAACCGATCGCGAGCTGCGGGCGTCCGTCGCCCCAGCCCGTGAGGCCGGCGAGGCCCGAGAGCTCCTCCATCACGGGCCCGTAGCCGGGGCGCGCGCAGTCGGGGCCGGTCTGCCCGAAGGCCGCCATGCTCACGAGGATCGCGTCGTCGCGCTGCTCGCGCAGCCAGCCGTATCCGATCCCGAGCCGATCGAGCACGCCCGCGCGGTAGTTCTCGATCACGACGTCCGCGCGCCGCACCAGCGCTGCCAGCACCTCGCGGCCGCGCGGGTGCGCGATCTCGAGCGCGAGAGAGCGCTTATTGCGGTTGTACTCCTGGAAATAAGCGCCGGTGTTCCACCAACCCTGCTCGCGGCCCGGTGCGGGCGGAACGAGGCAGCGGTTCGGGTCCCAGCGGCTCGGCGACTCGACCTTGATCACGTCGGCGCCCTGATCGGCCAGCAGCATCGCTGCGTAGGGGCCGGCCCAGACCTGGCCGAGATCGAGCACGCGCACGCCCTCGAGCAGCGGTCGCCAGGGGGTGTGCCGAGCCCTCATGGCGCGCAGCGGGTCGCGCTGCTCGCGGGCGTCGGCATCGGCCGGCGCTGCGGGCGCGCACACCCAGGCGTGCGCATCGCTGCGCCAGAGCTGGCGCGGCACCCGTGCGCCGCCGATCTGCGCGAAGAACTCCCGGTGCGCGAGCTGCGGCGCCCGCGCCACCTCGCTCACGGAGCGCACCGCGGCGAGCGGCACGCCCTGCGCGCGGCCGATCGCGTCGACCTCGGCGCAGGTACGCGCGCGGAACCATGCGCCGAGCAGCGGCACGAGCGCCGCTTCGTCGCGCTCGTTGCGGCGCATGAACGGCTGCGCGGCGGCGATCTCCGGCAGACCCATCACCTCGGCCACGCGCGCGCGGTCGCGCGGCGTGCACGAGAGTCCGGCCCAGCCGTCGGCGGTCGGGTAGAGGCGCCACAGCGCGCGTGCGGGCTGGCGCGGCAGATCGCCCGGCACCTGCGAATGGCGGCCCGTGTGGTGGCCGACGAGCGCGGCGGCCACCTCGAGCGCGGCCACCTCGAGCTCCGAACCGTCGCCCGCCCAGAGCACGGCGAGCGCGGCCGCGAACGCGTGGAGCCCGGCGAGGCGCTCCACCTGCTCGCCCCACTGCACGAGCGGCGGCCGATCCGCGTCGCCGACCTGCCACATGAGGCCCGACAGCGCCGCGAGCGTGAACGGCGTCGACGGAATCCGCGCGTACGGACCGGTATCTCCGAACGGTGTCACCCGCACCACGGGAACCCCGGCGGGAGCGCGCGCTTCGATCGGCCAGCTCCCCGCCCAGCCCGTTCCGTCGAGCACCACGTCGGCGGTTTCAAGCAGCGCGGCGAGCTGGCCGGGATCCGCGATAGCAAGGCGCTTGCCCGCGTCGAGATAGGTGCGCGAGAAGCCACACGCGCC
>DATFWW010000062.1:0-20654 GCA_035258825.1 Myxococcota bacterium | reverse complement strand
GGCGATCGCGCGCGCGATCGCCGCGCCGAGCGCGACGGGATCGCCGACCGGCACGAGCGGTGCGAGTCGGCCGGCCTCGAGGATCTCGGCGGGTCCGCTCGGGCAATCGGTGCTCACCACGGCGCAGCCGCACGCGAGCGCTTCGATCAGCGCGCCCGGCAGACCCTCCCAGCGCGAGCTCAACGCGAACACGGCGCACTTCGCCATCCACGCGAAGGGGTTTGCCGCGAAGCCCGGCAGCGCGACGTCGCGCGCGATCCCGAGCTCCGACGCGAGGCGCTCGAGCGCGCGGCGCTGCGGGCCCTCGCCGAGGATCACCAGCCGCGCCGCGCGCTCCGCGCGCACGCGCGCGAAAGCGCGCAGCAGCACGTCGAAGCCTTTCTGGGGCCGCAGCTTGCCGACGCCGAGCACGACGGGCGGCTCGCCGCTGCGCAGCCACGCGTGCGCGACGGGCTCGCGCGCGGCCGCGAGCACCTCGTCCGTGATCACGGGGTTGTAGGTCACGGCGATCCGCGCGCGCGAGAGCCCCGTGGTGCGCGCGAGGTCGTCGGCGACGCCTTCCGACACGGCGAGGATCGCGTCCGCGCGCGGATACCAGCGCGACTCCACCACGGGCAGCACGCGCCAGCGCCGCGCGCTCGCCTGCGCCGAGCGCACCGAGAGGGTATTGTGCTCGCTGATCGCGACGCGCACGGGAACTCCCGATCGCTCGCGCGCCCAGAGGGCGGAGAGGTTCGAATAGCTCAGCGCCGAGAGCAGCGCGTCGGGGCGCTCGCGGGCGAGATAGGCCGCGAGCGCGGGCACCGCCGCGAGGATCCACGGCGGCGGGAACGCGAGCAGCGCGGGAGCGAGCGAGCGCGCGGCGCGCGGGTCGCGGAGCGCCAGGCCGAACAGCGGCCATCGGCTGCGCACGTGGAGATCCACCACGCGCACGCTGGCCGGCGCCGCGTCCGCGAGATGGCCGCTGCGCCGCCCGAGTACGAGGTCGACGCGGTGCCCGCGCTCCGCGAACGCGCGCGCGAGGTTGAGCCAGATCCGCTCCGCGCCGGCGCCGTTCGCGCCGAGCGACCGGATGAACAGCGCGAGGTGGCGCCCGGGTTCGCTCACCGGGCGCCCAGGAAAGGCGCGAAGACACCGGGATCGACGAAGCGGTTCTTCTTCTCGAGGAACGACGATTTCTGCCAGAAGGCCCGGAACGAGAGTTCGACGAAGTCGAAGTAGGGCTCGAAGTCCGGCGCGCCAAGATCCCGAAGCCGCGCCAGAAAATCACCTCGGCGCTCACCGAGCCACCGCACCGCGGCCTTCGCCGCACCCGTGCCGAGCAGGACGTCCGCGCCGAGGCTCTCGACATCCACGGCGCGCAGCCCGCCGCGCTCGGCCCAGACGAAGTTCTTGAGGATCGCATCGGTGCAGTCGTAGCCGAGCCAGACCTCCGCGGGCGCGCGCTCGTGGGCGATCGCGGAGAGCCGCTGCGCCTGCGCGCCGGCGAGCACGCCGACGCGCGCGAGAAAGGCGAGGTCGAGGTCGAGATTCGCGAGCCAGGGCGTCTCGCGCAGCGGGATGCGCCGCGGCGAGCGCTTCATCAACACGCACAAGAGCGCCGCGAGCGCATCGATCAGCGCGTCGTCCGCGCGCTCCACGGGCGCCCCCTCGATGAACTCCACCCAGAGCTCGCGCTCGCGCTCGAGCAACACGGCCGGGTAGATCCGCTCGGGCGCGAACGTCTGGAGCCGCGCGGCGACAGCCGCGGCGTGGTGCGAGTCCGCGAACACGATCCGCTTCAAGCGCGCGTCGCCGATGCGGACCTCGAACACGCGCTGCGAGCGCGGCGGGCGGTTGCTGAAATGGTGCACGAACGCGGTCCGCAGCCGGCGCGGCCACTTGTGCAGCGATCGCTGGCGGAATCCGATCAGCGGGCGCCCTCCGAGCTCCCGGCGCGACGCGGGGGGTGGCGGTGGCGGATCTCGCACTCCCTACACGTCGGCCGCATAAGGCGGCGCGGGATCGTACTCCATGTTGCGCTGGGTCATGCGCGCGGCGTCGACCCCCCAGAGCTGCCCGGCGAGCCAGAGCGCGAGGTCGATGCCGGCCGACACGCCCGCTGCGGTGCAGAGGTCTCCGTCGCGCACATAGCGCACGTCGTCGAGCACGGTGACCTCGGGGTAACGCCTGCGCAGCTCTTCCACGAATGCCCAGTGCGTGGTGACGCGCCTTCCGCGCGCGAAGCCGGCCTCACACAGCAGCAAGGCACCCGTGCACACGCTCGTCACCCAGCGCAGCTGCGGCCCGATCTTGCGCAGCCATTCGATCAGCACCGGGTTGCCCACCTCGCGGCGGGTCCCCTGCCCCCCCGGAACCACCACCACGTCGAGCGCCGGAGCGCTCTCGATCGTGTGGTCCGGGATCACGCGCATGCCCTTCGCGCAGCGCACCGGCTCCGCGCGCTCCGCGATCGTGACCACGTGGATGTCGTTTCGGAGCTTCCCCGCCATCGTGAACACCTCCCAGGGCCCGACGAAGTCGAGCTCCTCGGCGCCCTCGAACAGCAACAGCCCGATCGCGGTCATGCCCGTACCTCCCTGATGGACTTCGTTCGCCTTCGACTCACTGCGCGAGGCTTGCGCGACTACCCTCCGCGCGCGCGAACGCGTCGCGATAGGCGGACGGCGAGACGCGCAGCAGGCGCTGGAACGCGCGGCGCAGCGTCTCCGCGCTGCCGAACCCGCATGCCGCGGCCACCTCGTCCAGCCCCGCACGCGAGTCCTCGAGCCACTGGCGCGCCGCCTCGACGCGCGCGCGCTCGACATAGCGCGCGGGCGTCACGGCGAGCTCGCGGGTGAAGACGCGCGCGAAGTTGCGCGGGCTCATCCCCATCTTCCCGGCGAGCGCCTCGACACCGAGATCCGCCTCCGGGTGTTCGTGGATCCAGCTCTGCAGCTCGCGCAGCGACGGACGGCTCGCGAGGGGGGCATCGAGCGCAACGCTGAATTGTGACTGTCCGCCGGGCCGGCGCAGGAACAGCACGAGCTGCCGCGCCACGTCGCGCGCGAGCTCGCCGCCGAGATCGTCCTCGACCAGCGCGAGCGCGAGGTCCATGCCCGCGGTGACGCCGGCGGAGGTCGCGATGCGCCCGTCGCGAACGTAGATGCGGTCGGGCTCGACGCGGACGCGCGGAAACAGCCGAGCCAGGTCGTCGCAGTTGCGCCAGTGCGTGGTCGCGCGGCGGCCGTCGAGCAGGCCGGCGCGCGCGAGCAGGAATGCGCCGCTGCAGACCGCGGAAGTGCGGCGCGCGCGCGCGTCCGTGCGCCGGATCCAGTCGATCGTCGCGGTGTCGACTACGGCTCGGCGCGTGCCCTCCCCGCCCGGCACGAAAAGCGTGTCGACCGGGCCGCGCAGATCGCGCAGCGAGCGCTGTGCCACGAGCTCGAGCCCGGAGGACATGCGCACGGGTCCCGCGCTCGCGGCGACGAGCTCCAGCTGATAGCCCGGGTCGCGGCGCTCGCGCTCCGCGAGCAGGCGAGTCGCGATCGCGAACACCTCGAGCGGACCGGTCACGTCGAGGATCTGCGCGTCCGGGAACGCGAGCATCACGATCCGCCGGGGGCCGCGCGGCGCGATCCGCGCGCCGCCGGTGCGGCGCGGGGCGGGGCGGCGGGAGCTCGGGGTGCGGCGCGGCATGGATGGGAGCCTCGCAGGCGCCGCAGCTGGCCGCAATGACACTGTCCCCACTTTTTCAGCCAACTTCAGCCGCGCGTCGGAGGCGCCGAAGAGCCCGCCATGCGCACCCCGGATGACCTTCGCTCGCCCGCCCGACGGTCGTCGCTCGCCTGCGGCTCGCTGCGCGAGACTTGCGCCCGCTGCGCGAAACCTGCGCTCGCGGCCGCCCTGCTCGCCGTGCTCGCCCTGGCCGGGTGCCTGCTGCCCAACGGGGGCACGCCGGTGCTGGTCGACTCGCGCGCCGGGAGCTTCTGGTCCGGGAAGGGCCTGTTGCTCGAGGTGAGCCCCGATCAGAAGCGATGCAAGGTCGCGATCCGCGACAGCGCGCTGTTCGTGCACCGCCTCTGGGTGGACTGCGTGACGGTACACCCGCGCGCCGGCCGCGAGTGAGGCTCAGCCGGTCGCCTTCCCGAGATCCTCGTCGAGCATCCTCTTGATCGTCTCGAACGGCACCGCGCCGGGCACGAAGCGGCCGTTCACGAACCAGGCCGGGGTCCCGGTGACGCCGAGCTTCTCCGCCTCGTCGACGTCGGCATCGATCCGCTGCTTCAGGGAAGCGTCGGCCAGATCGCGGTCGTAGCGCGCGAGGTCGAGCCCGATCTCGCGCGCGTACTCGCGGTATTTCTCGGGGCTCATCTGCGCCTGGTTGGCGAAGATCCGGTTGTGCATCTCCCAGAATTTGCCCTGGCGGTGCGCGGCCTCCGCCGCAGCGTGCGCGGCGGGCGCGTTGACGTGCATGCCGAGCGGCATGTGCTTGAACACGATCCGCACCTTGTCGCCATAGGTCTCGGCGATCTGATTCAGCGTGCGCACGGAGCGGCCACAGTACGGGCACTGGAAGTCGCTGAATTCGACCACCGCGACCTTTGCATTCGGATCGCCGCGCACGGGCGCGCCCTTCGTGTCCACGACGTAGCGGCGGCTCGGATCGGCCTTCGCGCGCGCTCCCGTGTCGCGCGCCTCCGCGCCGCCCTTCGACACGCTCTCGATCGCGCTCCGCAGCGCCTTCACCTCGGCGCCGGTGCGGTCGACCGCCGTGCGCACGAGAAACGATCCGGCCACGATCGAGGAGCCGAGGAGCAGGGCCGAGATCACCAGCGCACCGCTGTTGCTGCCGTTTGCCAACACGATCTCCTTCGCAGGGGGCGTCGAGCATAGCGGCTCGCGCATCCGCCCCGTACGATCGGCGACCCGAAGCCATGTCGTTATACCCCGGTCTTCACTCGGCTTCGCGCGGCCCCGCGCGGACCCGCCTGCGCGAGATCGCGTTCCGCGCCGTCGCCGTCGTGCTCGGGGTGACGCTTCCGCTCGGCATCGCCGAGGGCACCGCCGCCTGGCTGATCCAGCGGGACAACCACCGCTACAAGGCGTACATCCCCGAGGCGGTGGAAGCGTCGGTGAATTTCGAAGATCGCCACATCCCCACCCAACCCGATCCCTATCTCTCCTACCGCGTGCAGCCAAACCTCGCGGGCGAACGCGTGCAGACCAACGAGTACGGCCTGCGCGAAGGCCCGATCGACCGGCGTCCCGCACCCGGCACGACCCGGATCCTGTTCCTCGGCGCATCGGTGGTCTGGGGGTACCTCTCGAAATCCAACGCCGACACGATCCCGTCCTATCTCGAGGCGGAGCTCGCGCGCCGCGCCGACGAGGTCCCCGAGCTGCGCGGCCGGCGCTTCGAGGTGCTGAACGCAGGCGTGCCCGGCTACGTATCGTGGCAGGAGGCGCTCTCCTACGCGATCTACCTGCGCGAGCTCGCGCCCGCGTGGATCATCTCGCTCGACGGCGCCAACGACGTGGCCGCCGCGATCATCAACGGCCGCGCGGGCGTACCCTCCACCTATCGCGCCAGCGAGCGGGCCTATCTCGGCTTCACCCCGGACCTGCTCGAGGCGTTCCACCACTGGCTGCTGCTCTTCGCCTCTCGCGAGCTGCGGTCGGTGAGAGTGTTCGAGCGGCTGCGCCCGAAGCCGCTGTCGGCCTACGGCCCTCCCCCGCCCGACGAGGTCGCCGCGCAGCTGCGCGAGGCGACCGCCTACCTGAATCACGCCGCGACGCGCGAGCGCGCGCGTGTGTTCACGGTGCTCCAGCCGATGGTGATCCTGCCGGATACGAAGCCGCTCACCGAGTTCGAAGCGCGGATCGTCGTGGAGCAGGATCACCGCATGCCAGGCCGCAACGCCTACTTCGCCCAGAGCTACGCCGCGATGCGCAGCGCGCTCGCGGCGCTCCAGCGCGAGCGCGGCGGCGATCTGCTCTGGCTCGACGCCACCGATGCCTATGCGAATACCACCGAGATTGCCTACACGGACGACTGTCACCTTACGCCGATCGGGCAGCGCCGGCTCGCGCAGCGCATCGCAGAAGGCTGGATCGCGGCGCTGCATTCGCCCGCCCTGATGCGTCAGAGCATCGCGGCGCCCGGGGATCGCTGAGCGGGCGATGTACGCCGTCGAATGGCGCGCCGCCTCCAAGCGCTACGGCCGCCGGACCGCGCTCGACGCGCTCGAGCTCGCGATCCCGGCCGGCACGTGCTGGGGACTGCTCGGCCCCAACGGTGCCGGGAAGACTACGGCGCTGCGGCTCGCGCTCGGCTTCGCGCGCGCGACCACGGGCGAGGTCGTGCTGCAGGGGCTGCCGCCGACCCAGCCGGCCGCCCGAGCGGGCCTCGGCCTGCTCCCGGAGCGGCTCGCGCTGCCGGGCCGCGCCACGCCCGCGCAATGGCTCGCACTGCACGCCGAGCTGATCGGGCTCGCGCGCGCGGAATCCGGGACCGCGATCGATGCGGCGCTCTCGCGCACGGGGATCGCGGACCGCGCGAGCGAGCCGATTGCCGGGCTCTCGAAGGGCCTGCGGCAGCGGCTCGGCTTCGCCACCGCGCTGCTCGGCGCGCCCGCGCTGCTCGTGCTCGACGAGCCCGGCAGCGGGCTCGATCCGCTCGGCATCCGCGACGCGCGCGGCTGGATCGAAGCCGAGCGCGCGCGCGGCGCCACGGTGGTGGTGTGCTCGCACCAGCTCTCCGAGGTGGAGCGCACCTGCGACCACGTCGCGATCCTCGACCGCGGGCGCGTCGTCGCGTCGGGAGCGCTGCACTCGCTCGTGCGCGAGGGCGAGACGCTCGAGGACCTGTTCGTGCGCGCGGTGCGCGGATGAGCGCGTTCGGAGCGCTCGCACGCGAATCGCTGCGCGATGCCGCGCGCCGGCGCGGGCTCGTCGTGGCCGCCGTCGTCAGCGCGATCGCCGGGCTCGCGATCGCGCGCTGCGGCCACTGCGAGGCAGCCGTTTCGATCCAGGGCCAGGAGCTCTCATCGCGGGCCGAGGGGCTCGGCGCCGCCTCCGCGATCGCGAGCGCTGCGTTGATCGCGCTCTGGACCTACGCGGTCGCGGCCCTGCTGGCCTCGGACGGGCTGGCCGCGGCGCTCGAAGACGGTGTCGTGGAGGCGGTGCTCGCACGGCCGGTCTCGCGCGACGTCCTCGCGCTCGCGCGCCTCGCCGGAGTGTGGCTCGGCGCGTGCGCACTCGGCGCGGCGCTGTTCGCACTCGCGGTCGGCCTCGCGCTCGACCGCCCCGGCGTGACGGTTCTGCCCGCGCTCGACGCCGCGCTCGCGATCGGCACGGCCGCCTGGGGCGTCGCCGCACTCGCGATGTGCATCTCGCTGTCGGTTCCGCGGGCGGCCACGCTGATCTCGATCGGCGCCGTCGGAATCGCCGTGGTGGGGATCGAGTGCGCCGAACTGCTCGGCGCGCACATGGCTGGCTTCCCGGGCGCCGTCGCCGGCTATGGACCCGCGTGGCTCGCCGCGCCCGCGAGCGCGCTCGCGCCCTGGCTCACCGACGTCTCGCTGCCCGGACCGCCCGCGTGGCCGCACGCGCGCGCAGTCGCCTGGGCCGCGCTCGCCACCGTCGCACTGATCGCGCGGTTCCGGAGGATCGAGCTGCCCCGTTAGCCCGGTCGGCGCCTTCAGGGGGTCGCCGCGCCGACCGATGAAAGAGGCACAGACGACCGCGACCATCCGGATGAAGCAAGTTCTCGCTGCCACCCCGCGCTGCCTGCTGGTCCACGACGGTGAGCTCGCCGACGTGCGCGCGCTGCTCGTGTCGCTCGCGGTGCCCTTCGTCGAGCGAGTCGGCGCCGAGAGCGCCGATGACCGCCGCCACCCGTGGGATCTCGTGATTGCGTCCGCGAGGCGCATCCTCGAGCTCCAAATCGCGAGCTCCCCGACCCCGCCCGCGCAGATCGCGATCCTCGCCCATGACGCGCGCACGCTCCGCAGCTCCCTGCGCCGCAGCGGCACCACGCTGATGGTGCGGCGGCCTGTCCACCCCGCCGCGCTGCGCGCCCTCGTCGTGCACTCGCTATATCGCGGCCCCGAGAAGCGGCGCAGCGCGCGTGTGGACGTCGGCGCTCCCGTGCGCGTGAAGATGGGCTGGCGCGCGCAGCCCGCGGTGCTCCTCGACCTCTCGGTGAGCGGCTGCCGGCTGCTCACGGACCGGCCGATCGATCCCGGCAGCCTCTTCCGGCTCCAGATGCCTGCCCGAGTGGCAGGAGGAAGGCCGCTCTCGGTCGAGGCGCGCGTGGTGGAATGCGCGCCGGGCGGCGATCAGACGCCCGCGCGATGTATCACCACGGCGACCTTCACGTTCGTCAGCGCCCGCCTGCACGCGCACCTCCACGCTGCCGTGGCGGCGCACGCGGAGGGCCCGGCGCGATTCGACGGCGCGACCGGCATCGAGCCCGTGGGGGTCGCCGCTGCCGCCGAGGGCTGCGGAGCCGAACGCCGGGAATCCGATCGCCACCGCCTCGACCGGAGCGTGGCGTCGCTCGGCGACGAGGCGGCGCGCGTGTTGATGGGCCGCGATCTGTCCCGCGGCGGGATGCGCGTGAATCCGAATCCGATGCTCGTGGTCGGCATGAAGCTGAGCCTCGCCGTGCACGCGGAGACGCGCGACGCCCCGCTGATCCTGCACGCGGTGGTCGACCGCGACGACGGCGAGCGCGGGCTCGTGCTGCGCTTCTGCGATCTCTCCGCGGAACTCAGCCGCTACCTCGACTACGTGATCCACGCGCTCCCACTCGTGATCGACGACGACGACGACGAGGGATGTCTCGTCGCGGAGCTGCTCGAGGCGGGTTAGGCCGACTATCGCCGGACTGCCTGCGCCACCTCGATGCGGACGCTCGTGCGCGCGGTGAGGCGGCCCTCTGTGCGCCCGGCGAAGGTGACGACGTGGCTGCCCACGTCGTCGGCGCGCGGAGTCCAGCTCAGCACGGCCGTGCCATCGCCCCGATCGCGGAATGCGGCGCCGCGCTCGGAGAGCGGCGTCCCGTCCGCGAACGCCGCCGCAAGCGTGAGCGCGCCGCCGGCCGGGTCGCGCCCGCGCACGGCGATCCGCAGCGGCTGCCCGACGTTCGCGCTGCGTTCCGGGACCGGATCGAGCGACGGCAGCTCGAAGCCCTCGATCGCCGGCGTCCCATCGCGGTCGTCCTCCCAAACCACGCGCGTGCCCGAAATGTCCGGGTTGCGCTGATCAGCGGCGCTGCCGGTGAGCCGCTGGATCGGGCACTGCCCGGTGAGCGGATCGTCCTCGCACCAATAGACGTCCCGGTCTCCGCCGGGCCCCGGCGCGCTCCACACCACGCGATCGCCGGAAACCGCCAGATGGAGTTCACCGCCAGGGACAGTCCCGATCAGGCGCGGCGGGCAGGCTTGTCCGCTCGCGCGGCAGAGATAGAACGGGGTGGGGTCTCCCGTGTCCGACCAGGCGAGGAGCGCCGCCGAGCCCGCAAGCGCGTACGGCGCTCCGACGGGACCGATCGCCGCGGGCGCGCACTGCTCGGGAAAGCCCACGCAGGTGAACAGCGCAAAGCCGTCGGCGCTCACCTCGCTCCACCAGAGCCGCGCGCCACTCAGCACCGGATCGCGCTGGCGCGCGGTGCTCGGCGGAAGCGCGAGCGGAGGGCACCGGCCGCCGACAAACCGGCAGCCGCGCAACCGCTCCGAGCCCGGTGCCCCTTCCGACCAGACCAGCGTCGCGTCCGAGAGCGAGAGGCCGTCGCGGCGCTCGGGTCCCGCGCCTGCGACCTGTTCGCGGCACGGGGTCTGAGAACCCGTGAGTCGGCACGAAGCGATCTCGCTCGTGTGGTCGCGCGCGTCGATCCACGCGAGCCGGTCGCCCGACAGGCGCGCCGCGTGCTGGTCGCCCGGCCCGCTCACGGCGCGCCACTCTTCGCCCGAGGTCCAGTCGTGCACGAACAGCTCGAGGCCCAGGTCGACCTCGCCGTCGGGCCGTGCCGATTCCCAGACCACGCGCCCGCCGGAGATCGAGGGTGACCGCGCGGGCTCGCCGGGGCTCGACAGCCGCGTGAACGCGTTGCGCTCGAGCGAGACCGGCAGGAACTCGACCGCGCCCGTGCCGTCCGCGGCGCGCACCTCGAGCTTGAGCACGTAGGGCCCGTCGTCGCGCGCGGAGACGTCCCAGCGCGCGAGTTCGCCTTCGGCATCGGGCAGCGGCGTGGCGAGCGGGATCAGATCGAAGACCGCCGGGTTGCGCCCGAACCCGACCGAGAGTGCCGCGCCGGCCACCGCGCCGATCAGCTGACCGCGGATTGTCACCGCCTCCGCCGCGGGCGCCACCACGGCCCCGGGCGCGGGCGCGCTGAACAGCGCGCGCACCGCGGGGCGCGGACTCGCCACGGCGCGCGCCGCATCGGCGAGACCCGCGCCCGTCGTGCGGTCGTGACCCGGCCGGCCGAGGTCGCGAGCCGAGCTCCGGATCACGGCGCGCACCTCGTCGGGCAGGTAGTCCGGATGCAGCGAGAGGATCAGCGCCGCGATTCCCGACACGTGCGGGGCGGACATCGAGGTGCCGGCCCAGCGCAGGTAGCGCTCCCCGACCACGAACGCGCCGTTGCCCGTCGCGTCGAACCCCGCACCCGAAGAGAGCGTCGACAGGATCGCGCGCTCGGGGTTCGCCACGCCGTTGGCGAAGAATTCACCGGACCCGGGCGCGACGACGCTGACGAGGAAACCGGTGTTGGTGAAAAGCGACGGGTGATCGCGGTCATCGGTCGAGCCGACCACGATGTTGTCGCGGCGCTGTTTCGGGCTGTAGAACACCACGTCGTCGGACTTGTTGCCGGCCGACGAGACGACCACGGCGCCGAGTGAGGTGGCGTAGGCCTGCGCCTCCTCGAGGATCGGGTTGCTCGGGCAGCGCGTACTGCACGAGGAGCTGTTGTTGATCACGCGCGCACCGTTGTCGGCCGCGTACACCATCGCGCGCGCGAATACTTCGATCGGGGTGGACCCGGTCGCGCGCAGCCCCTTCACCGCCATCAGCCGCGCGCGCGGCGCCACGCCGGCCACGCCGATCCCGTTGTTCGCGACCGCGGCGATCGTGCCCGCGATGTGCGTGCCGTGGCCGTCGTCGTCGAACGGGTCGGCGTCGGAGACGTCGCCTGGATCCTCGAAGTCGCCGTCGCCGTTCGCGTCGATCGAGCTCGCGAAGTCGAATCCGTACAGATCGTCGACGAAGCCGTTGCCGTCGTCGTCGACGCCGTTGTAGTCGCTGGGATCGACCTCGCCGTTGCCGTTCAGGTCCTCGCCCGGGTTGACCCAGATGTTCGGCGCGAGGTCGGGGTGCCGCGGGTCGATGCCCGTGTCGACGACCGCCACGATGATCCCCTCGCCCTGCGTGACGTCCCAGGCCTCCGGTGCGCGCACGCGCAGGATCCCCCACAGGTCTGCGTAGGACTGGCCCCAGGACCCGCTCGAGGAGAGGTAGGGATCGTTCGCGGCCCGATCGGGCGCCACATCGGTGTTCACCTGCGCCCACGCCACGTGCGGGTCGGCCGCATAACGCGCCGCCGCCGCGGCCGCATCGGCGCCCGGTGGAAGGGTGAGGCGATAGACCTCGGCGAGGTCGGGAACCGCGGGCAGCGCCGCGCGGATCGCGCTCGGAAGCGCCGCTCGCCGCGCCTGCGCGCGCTTCGCGAGCTCCGCGCGCGAAGCGGCCAACGCGCGACCATCGGACCGCCGGAACACGGCGCGCACCTCGCGCACACCGAGCTGCGCGTTCAGCCGGTCGAGGCTGTCGGATCCGTCGCGCGCGATCTCCGCGAGCGGACGGCCGCGGCGGTGCCGGTCCGCGGCGTCCTCGATCACCGCGTGCGGACCGTCGTCGCGCAGGCGCACGAGGATCTCGGCCGGCCGCCCCGGGTCGCCCGCGGCCCGCGCTGCCGTGGCCAGCACCGCGAGCCCGAGCATGAGCGTGCGGCGGCGGCGACGAGGGAGACCCACGCCTCGATCCTAACCCGCGGCAGAATCGGATCGTGGCATGTTCCCGCGCGTGACCGCCGCGCCGTGTCCGCACCGACCGCCCTGCCCCGGATGCCCGCGCTACGGCGAGCCCGGCATCGCGCCGCGCGCGCGCGATGCGCTCTCTGCGTTCGCCGCGCGCGCGGGCGTAGCGGCACCGCAGGTGGTCGACGCGTCGGGCTTCGCGAGCCGGCACCGCGCGCGGCTGATGGTGCGCGGCCGCACCCGGACGCCGAAGATCGGGCTGTTCCAGGAGGGCTCGCATCGGATCGTCGACATTCCGCAGTGTCGGATCCACCACCCGCTGATCAACCGCGTCGCCGCCGCCGTGCGGGCCGTCGCGCGCGAGGCGGGCGTCGCGCCGTACGCGGAGCGCCTACACCACGGCGCGCTGCGCGCGATCCAGGTGGTGGTGGAGCGGCGCTCGCAGAGCGCGCAGCTCGTGCTCGTGGAGAACGCCGCGCAGCCGGGACCCGTCGCGGAGCTCGCGTCGCCGCTCGCGCGCGCGCTCGGCGGCGCGCTCCACAGCCTGTGGTGGAACGGAAACCCGGTGCGCGGAAACGCGATCCTCGGGCCCGCCTGGCGGCACCTCTCGGGCCCCGAGGTGATCACCGAGGAGGTGGCCGGCTGCGAGATCGCCTTTCCGCCCGGCGCATTCGGGCAGAGCCATCCCGCGCTCGCCGATCGGATCGCGGAGCGCGCGCAGCGCTGCATCCCCGACGGTGCGCGTGCGGTCGAGTTCCACGCGGGCTGCGGTCCGCTCGGCATGGGCCTGTTGCGGCGCGTGAAGACCCTGACCTTCAACGAGTTGAGCGAGGCGTCGCTCGCCGGTCTCGCGCGCGGGATCGCGCGGCGCCCCGCCGACGAGCGGGCGCGCGCGGCCGTGCGCGCGGGTCCCGCCGCGGATCACGCCGACCTGCTCGAGCAGGCGGATGCGGCGCTCGTCGATCCGCCGCGCAGCGGGCTCGAGCCCGCGCTGCTCGAGGCGCTCTGCGCGCGACCCCCCGTGCACCTCGTCTGGGTGAGCTGCGGCCTCGACGCCTTCCTCGCCCAGGCCGCGGCGCTGCTCGACCGCACTCCGCTGCGGCTGCGCACGCTCGAGGCCTACGCGCTGTTCCCGTTCACTGAGCACGTCGAGACACTCGCCCACTTCGCACAGGAGCCCTGCTAGGGTGGCCGAATGCCCCACTCACTCGGTGCCTCGCGTCCGCTCGGCTTCGGTTTCTGGCCGCTGCCCGAGGACGATCCGGGCGTCGCGGTGCGCCGCGAGCCCGTGCGCCTCGTGACGGCCGACGGTGCGCTCGTGCGCGGGATCCTCTGGACGCCGCCGGTGGGCGAGCGCTGGAAGACCGCCGTCGTGCTCTCGCACCCGCGCGGCGACTTCTCCGTGCACTACGCGTGTCCGCTGCTCGCGGCCGCGGGCTATGCCGCGTTCGGCTTCGCCACGCGATACCTCAACAACGACACCGACTGCCTGCACGAGGCCTGCGTGACCGACGTCGCCACCGCCGTGGCGGAAATGCGGCGCCGCGGCGCCGAAGCCGTGGTGCTGCTCGGCAACAGCGGCGGCGGCTCGCTGATGGCGCTCGCCCAGCGCGAGACACAGTGCGGTGACGGCTGGATCGGCATGGCGGCCCACCCGGGCGAAGGCGTGTTCATGCTCCAGGTGATCGATCCCTCGGTCGCCGACGAGAGCGACCCGAGCTCGGTGGTGCCCGAGCTCGACATGTACGACCCCGCCAACGGCTGGCGGCCGTGGCCCTCGCCCTGCACCTACGGCCGCGACTGGCTCGCGCGCTACCGCGCCGCGCAACGCGATCGGGTGGCGCGGATCGACGCGATCGCGCGCGGCGCGATCGCGGGCGCGCGGCGCGCGGGCGAGCAGGCGGGCGCGATCGACCGCGCCGCGCAGCCCGCGGAGTGGCGGTACTGGCGACAGCGCCAGGTCAGCGCCCGCTACCTGACGATCTACCGCACGCTCGCGGATCCGGCCTACCTCGACCCGAGCATCGACCCGGACGACCGCCCGCTCGGGTCGCTGTTTGCGTTCCCGGACCCGCTCGATGCCAACTACGGCCGCGGCGGGCTCGCGCGCACGATGACGGCGCGCGGCTGGCTCTCGACCTGGTCGGGGTTCTCCTCTCACGCGCGGCTCGCGGACACGCTCCCGCACGTGAAGGTGCCCACGCTGATCGTGCACCCGACCGCCGACACCGAGATCCGGATTCGCCAGGCCCTCGAGATCCGGGACGCGGCGGGCAGCGACGACGTGACCTACGAGGCCCTCCGGGGGGCTCCCCACTACCTCGAAGGCCATCGACCGGCGGCGCTCGAGCTCGTCTCGGCCTGGATCGCGGCGCGATATCCGAGATCCTGACATCCCCTCGGGTATCTCAGCTCCTTTCGATCCTCAAGCGCCACATCCCGATGTCCTTTTGAACAGACGCCGCGAAACTTCCGGTACGAAACGGCAACTCTGCTCTAAACTGGCGACCTTGC
This sequence comes from Myxococcota bacterium, assembly GCA_035258825.1. Taxonomy (GTDB): domain Bacteria; phylum Myxococcota_A; class UBA9160; order UBA9160; family SMWR01; genus JAHEJV01. The sequence goes on along the minus strand of DATFWW010000062.1, from coordinate 6,117 downwards.
GATCCCGAGAAAATGCCGATCTGGCGCTTTTTTCATACAAAGAGCAGACAAAGAGCAGCTTGGGAGGTCGATGGTGGAACATAAGACGCCGACGGGTGGCGAAAAGCTGATCCAGTGCCTCGAACGCGAGGGCGTCGAGTACATCTTTGGCCTCTCGGGCGGCGCCGCGATGCCGATGTTCGACGCACTCGTCGACTCCAAGATCCAGCTCGTCCTCGTGCGCCACGAGCAGGGCGCCACCCACATGGCGGACGGCTACGCGCGCTCCACCGGGAAGCCCGGCGTCGTGCTCGTGACCTCGGGTCCCGGGGCCACCAACACCGTGACCGGGCTCCTCACGGCGCTGATGGACTCCGCGCCGATCATCGTGATCTGCGGCCAGACGATCTCGCCGATGCTGGGCAAGGACGCGTTCCAGGAGGCCGACGTCACCGGAATCACATATCCCGTCGTGAAGCACTCGTACCTGGTGAAAGACGGGCGCGACATCCCGCAGATCGTGCGCGAGGCGTTCCACGTCGCCACCACGGGCCGGCCCGGCCCCGTGCTGATCGACGTGCCGAAGGACATCGGCCAGGCGCCCTGCCCCGCGCCGTTTACCGACAAGCTCGACCTGCCCGGCTACAGCGTGCCGAGCCGCGGCGACCCGGCCGCGATCGCGGAGGCCGCGCGCCTGCTCTCGGAGAGCCGCAAGCCGCTGCTCTACGTCGGCCACGGCGCCGTGATCGCGGATGCGGGCAAGGCGATCACGACGCTCGCCGAGAAGCTGCGCGCGCCCGTGGTCAACACGCTGCTCGGCAAGGGAGCGGTCGACGAGCGCCATCCGCTGCACCTCGGGATGCTCGGGATGCACGGCACCGCCTACGCCAACAAGGCGGTCGCCGACTGCGACCTGATCATGGCGATCGGCGCGCGCTGGGACGACCGCATCACGGGTAAGCTCGACGAGTTCTGCACCGGCGCGGTGAAGATCCACGTCGACATCGATCCGGCCGAGTTCGACAAGATCGTCAGGCCCGACGTCTCGATCCTCGGCGACGCGCGCCTCGTGATCGAGGACATCGTTCCGCTGATCGAGATGGCGCAGACGGAAGCCTGGCTGCGGCAGTGCGAGCGATGGCGCAAGCAGTATCCGCTCAAGTACCCGAGGAAGGGTGGGCTGCGCGCGCAGCACGTGCTCGACCGGCTGAACGCGATCACGCAGGGCGATTCGATCATCACCACCGACGTCGGTCAGCACCAGATGTGGGCCGCACAGTTCTGTCTCGCGCGCACGAACCGACATTGGATCACGAGCGGCGGCGCGGGCACGATGGGCTTCGGATGGCCGGCCGCGATCGGCGCCGCGTTCGCGAACCCGCGCAAGAAGGTCTGGGCCGTAGTGGGCGACGGCGGCTTCCAGATGACCCAGAGCGAGCTCGCCACGGCGCAGATCCACAAGGTTCAGGCGAAGTGCCTGATCATCAACAACAACTATCTCGGGATGATCCGGCAGTGGCAGGAGCTGTTCTACGAAAACCGCCTGTCGGGGGCCGACCTCGTCGGCAATCCCGACTTCGTGAAGCTCGCCGAGGCCTACGGCGTGAAGGCGTTCCGGATCCGGCGCTCCGCCGACGTGGATCGCATCCTGCGCAAGGCGCACGCCTACGACGAGGGCCCGTGCGTCGTCGTGGCCGAGGTGGTAAAGGAGGACAACGTGTTCCCGATGATCCCGGCCGGCGCCGCCGTGCGCGACATGATCATCGAGCCGCCCAGACACAAGCTCGCGAAACCGACGGGGAGCACATGACCACCGCGCGCCCGTTGCCCGCCGGCGACCCGATCGGCACCCACGCGATCTCGGTGTTCGTGAACAACAAGCCCGGCGTGCTCGTGCGCGTCGCGCTCGTGTTCGCGCGCCGCGGCTTCAACATCGAAAGCCTGGTCGTGAGTCCCGGCGTCGAGGACCGTTTCTCGCGCATGACGATCACCTGCTCCGGCCGCAAGGACGACCTCGCGCAGGTCGTGAAGCAGGTCGCCAAGCTGATCGACGTCGTGCACGCGATCGACCACACCGCCGACCTGACCTACTCGGTCGAGATCGCGCTGATCAAGCTCGAGTGCCCGCTCGAGGAGCGCACGCCGATCCTCCAGATCGCCGAGCACTACAAGGCGCGCGTGGTGGACTTCGGCAAGGACTCGCTGATCCTGCAGGCGCACGGGTCGAGCGAGAAGCTCGACGCGCTGATCGAGCTCTTGCGGCCGTTTTCGCTCGTCGAGCTCGTGCGCTCGGGAAAGCTGCTGATGGCTCGCGGCGAGCGCGTAACCTGATCAATCCGCGCTTTGGATTTTGATCGTCAGCTCTGCCCGGCCAACGCGTTGATCTCCACGCGGCGCCCGGCCGTCCATCCGCCGTCGACTACCAGCGCGTGGCCCGTCACGAACGAGGCCTCGTCGGAGACCAGGAACAGCGCGCAGTTCGCCACCTCCTCGGGACGGCCGGGCCGGTTCAGGATGTGCCAGCTGCGCATCTGCTCGCCGACGCCGCGCAGCGCATCGGTCCGCAGCAGCGCCGTGAGCGGCGTCTCGATCAGGCCCGGACACACGCAGTTCACGCGGATCCCCAGCGAGCCATAGTCGATCGCCATGTTGCGCGTCATCAGCACCACGCCGCCCTTCGAGGCGTTGTACGGGAGCGAGGCGCTCATGCCCTCGAGTCCCTCCACGCTCGCGACGTGCACGATGCTGCCGGATCCCTGCGCCACCATCGCGCGCAGCACGTGCTTGGCAACCAGGAACGACCCCTTCATGTTGATGTCGACTACGCGGTCCCACTCCTCCTCGGAGAGCTCGTGGGCGAGGCCGCCGCCCCCGACGCCCGCCGCGTTGACCAGCGCGTCGATCCGGCCGTAGCGGTCGCGCACGCCCTCGATCGCGGCCTCCACGCGCGCCTCGTCGCGCACGTCGAGTCCCTCGCGGAACATCGAGTCCGGCGTCGCCGCGAGAACCCCGTCCCAGCCGTCGTCGACCGGTTTCTGCACGTCGAGCCCCGCGATCACGGCGCCCTCCTCCGCGAAGCGCCGCGCGCAGGCTGCGCCGATTCCCGACGCCGCTCCTGTGATCACCGCCACCCGTCCTTCGAGTCTCGCCATTCCGATCCGCTCCTCGCTGTCCCGAGCCGGGCCGCAACTGTACGCTGTCCCGAGCAGACCCGGGGAGTCTTCTGAAGGCGCAGTATTACAGCGGCCCGATCTGGCGCGGGGGAGGGATCGCGCCCGAACTCGACGCGGTGCTCGCGCTCCCAGATCGACTGATCCTGCTGGACCACGGCGCGCAGCCCGACGTGGTGCTCGGCGTGCCCCATCACGCGCCGGTCGGCGTGGACCGGATCGCGCTCGAGCGGCCCCAGGGCGGTCGGATCGCCGACGAGAACGCGATCCTCTACGCGCTCGTGTGCTTCACGGCGCTCGCGCGCCACGGGATCGGCACCCGACTCGCCGTGGCAAGCCAGGCGCGCGACCACGATCCGAACAAGGACGGCGCGAGCCCCTATTGCCGCGCGGCGCTGCCGGAACGCGCGCGCATCCTGATCGAATGCCACGGCGCGGGCGCGCGGGCGCCACACGACCTCGAGCTCTCGGCCGGCCGCAATCCCTGCGCGGATCCGCTGCGTCTCGGGCGCGCGCTCGCCGCGGCGCTCGGCGCGGGCTTCTCCGTCGCTGCGCAGACCCGACCGGGCACCGCGCATGCGATGCTGCTCGACTCGCGCGGGTGCGAGTCCCCCACGGTGCTCCGCTTTCCCGCGCTGGGCACGCACTCGCTGCTCGAAGCCGGCGCGCGCGGCATCGCCGCGCTCCACCTGGAGGCGAAACTCCGCTTCCGCAGCGCGGGTCCGCGCAATGGCTCGCCGACGCCGTCGGGCGAGCGCCTCGGGCGCGCGCTCGCAGACTCGCTCGCGTCTCACCTGAACAGCGCGCCGCGCTAGCGCGTGATAGCGTGCTCGATCCATGCCGATTCGAGCCGTCCTGTTCGACTTCGGCGGCGTGTTCACCTCGTCGCCGTTCTCGCTGTTCGTCGAGGCGGCCGCCGAGCTCGGCACGACGCCCGAGCGCATGCTCGACCTCGTGTTCGGGCCCTACGACCGCGACACCGACCACCCGTGGCACCGCCTCGAGCGCGGCGAGCTCGCGCTGCTCGAAGCGCGCGATGCGATCATCGCGCTCGCGACCGACGCGGGACTCGCGTTCGATCCGCTCGCGATCCTCGCGCGCATGGCGAAGGGCGGCGGTGCGCGCGAGGCCGTAGTCGCTGCGACGCGCCGCCTGCGCGAGCGCGGGCTGCGCACGGCGCTCGTCACGAACAACGCGCGCGAGTTCTCCGCGGGCTGGCGCGCGATGATCCCGCTCGCAGAGCTGTTCGACGCCGTGATCGACTCGAGCGAGGTCGGCGTGCGCAAGCCCGACCCCGCGATCTTCTCGCTCGCGCTGCGCGAGCTCGGCGGCATCGCGCCCGAGCACGCGGTGTTCCTCGACGACTTTCCGGGCAACGTCGCCGCCGCGCGCCGGCTCGGGATGCACGGCGTGCTGGTCGGGGAGGATCCAGGCGGCGCGCTCGCGGAGCTGGAAGGGCTGCTCGGCTAACGTCGGGCGCCAGTGCTCGAAACGGAGGGGACGCCGATGGCGAATCTCGAGGGGAAGGTCGCGTTCGTCACCGCCGGCGCGACCGGGATCGGCTTCGGCTGCGCCGAGGAGATCGCAAAGGCCGGAGGCAGAGTCATGATCTGCGCGCGGCGCGAGGACACGCTGCGCGACGCCGCCAAGCGGCTCGGCGAGCGCGCCGACTGGGTCGCCTGCGACGTCACCGACGACGCCTCGGTCGACGCCGCGGTGGCCGCCACCGTCGAGCGCTTCGGCGCGCTCCATCTCGCGGTGAACTCGGCCGGCACCGGCACGGTCGGGCCGGTCACCGAGATCACCACCGCCGAGTTCGAGCGCGTGATGGCGACCAACCTGACCGGCGCATTCCGCTGCATGCGCGCCGAGGCGAAGGCGATCGTCGCGGCCGGCGGAGGCAGCATCGTCAACATCAGCTCGATCGCCGGTGCGCTCACCCATCCCTGGATGGCGCCCTACTGCGCCTCGAAGGCCGGGCTCGACATGCTCACGCGCTGCGCGGCCGACGAGCTCGGCCCGTACCACGTGCGGGTCAACTCGGTGCTGCCCGGTGTCGTGCGCACGCCGATGGCCGCGGCGCTCTCGGAGGTCCCGGTCTCGCGCGACGAGTACCTGCGCCTGATGCCGTTGTCGAGAATCGGCGAGCCGAGCGACGTCGGCAAGGCGGTGGTGTTCCTGCTCTCCGACGACGCGAGCTGGATTACCGGCCAGCTGATCCCCGTCGACGGCGGCCATACGATCCGCAAGGGCCCGAACCTCGTGCCGCTGTTCACGATGGGGATGCCGGGCACGAGCGTCAGCTGATCGCGTCGAGCCAGGCGATGGGCGACGCCGGTCCCGACCTGGCCGCGCTCGGCGAGGTGCTGCGCGCGCTGCTGCCCTCGCACGCGCTCGAGGCGGCCGACGTGCTCAAGCGCGGCCACATCCACGACACGATCGTGGCCCGCTGCCGCGATCCGCGCGGGGGATCGCAGCGCTACGTCGTGCAGCGGATCAACGCGGGCGTGTTCGCCGACCCCGAGGTCCTTGCGCGCAATCTCGCCTGCGTGTGCGACCACCTGTACACCGCGCTGCGCGCGCGCGGCGTAGCGGACCCCGAGCGCCGCGCGCTGCGCCCGGTGCGGGCGCCCACCGGGCGGTCCCTTCACCGCACGGCCGATGGCGGATGGTGGCGCGCGTTCCCGTTCATCGAGGGGACCCACGCGGTCGACACGCCGGGCTCGCCCGACCAGGCGGCGCGCGCCGCGCAGGCGTTCGGCGCGTTCGTCGCCGATCTCGCCGATCTCGACCCCGCGCGGCTCGCCGAGACGATCCCGCGGTTCCATGATCTCGCCGCTCGGCGCATCGCGCTCGCGAACGCGGCGCGCGCCGACGTCGCCGGCCGAGCGCGAGAAGTCGCGGCGGAGATCGACGCCGCCTCTCGCGCGGCCGACCGGCTGCTCGGCGCACCCGAGCTTGCGCCGGG
>DATFWW010000061.1:0-14591 GCA_035258825.1 Myxococcota bacterium | reverse complement strand
TCCTTCTCCTTCCTGGGCGACCTCTGGGGTCGGTCGCTAAGCTGCCCAAACTTTGGGCACTCCCCCGCGCGATCTGAAGGACGTTCTCGAGGCGGTACTCGACGGCGTGGTCGTGGTCGACCGCCAGGGCTGCGTCGAGTTCGTGAACGGCGAGGCGTGCCGGATGCTCGAGACCTCGGCCGAGTTCGCTGCCGGGCTGCCGCTCGCGCGCGTCGCGGACGCGGCATTCGATGCGCACGTGCGATCGGTGCTCGAGCTCGGCCGCCCGGTGGTCCAGGACGACCGCGTGCTGGCGCGACGCTTCGCTCCGGACCTGATCCTCGACGTGGCCGCCGCGCCGCTCTGGGACGACGAGCGCCGCGCGCCGTCGGGCGTCGTGCTCGCGCTTCGCGACCGCACGATCCATCGCTCGCTCGCGGAGCGCGCGGCAGAGCGCGAGCGCCTCTCCGCCTACGGCACGATCGCGTCGGGCATCGCACACGAGGTGAAGAACCCGCTCGGCGGGATCCGCGGCGCGGCCGAGATCATCGCCTCGCGCACGAGCGACGAGAAGTCGCGCGACGCGGCGGCGCTGATCGTGCGCGAGGTGGACCGGATCCGCTCGCTGGTCGACGACCTGCTCGTGTTCGATCAGCGCGACGCGCTGCGGCTCGCCTCGCTGAACATCCACCGCGTGCTCGACGAGGTGCTCCAGCTCTTGTCGATGGATCCGCTCGCCGCGGGCGTGAAGCTCGAGCGCAGCTTCGACCCGTCGATCCCCGAGCTGCGCGGCGATCCCGACCGGCTCACCCAGGTGTTCCTGAACCTCGGACGCAATGCGCTCCAGGCGCTCGACGGAGAGGGGACGCTGCTCGTCGAGACGCGCATGGCGCTCGACCAGCGGCTGCCCTCGCAGCGGGGCGCGTCGCAGCCGACCGTCGCGATCACGGTCGCCGACGACGGACCCGGGATCGAGCCCGAAGTATTCGAGCAGCTCTCGACGCCGTTCTTCACCACGCGCGCGGGCGGCACGGGGCTCGGCCTCGCGGTGTCGCGGCACTGGGTGGCGCGCCACGGCGGCGCGCTGCGGCTCGAGAGCGAGCCCGGGCGCGGCACGCGCGCGCGCGTCTTCCTGCCGATCGCGGGGTCGGAGCCCGAGCGATGACCGCACTGGCCCCGAGCGTGCTGATCGCCGACGACGAGCCGTCGATTCGCTACGTGCTGCGCGAGACGCTCGCCGAGCTCGGCTGGGACGTCGCCGAAGCCGACGACGGCGAGAGCGCGCTCGAGGCGCTCGCCTCGGGCGGCCACGCACTCGCGTTCCTCGACATCCGCATGCCCGGGCCGTCGGGCCTCGAGCTGCTCGACCGCGTGCAGAGCCTCGGCCTCGACACGGCCGTCGTGATCATCACCGCGCAGAACAGCTTCGAGAACGCCGTCGAGGCGATGAAGCGCGGCGCGCTCGACTATCTCGTCAAGCCGTTCGGCATGGACGAGGTGAAGGCGCTCGCGGCCAAGGTCGCGCGCACGCGCGAGCTCGAGCGCGAGGTGAAGGAGCTGCGGCGCGAGGTCGGGCGCCGCGCGGTGCCGGGCGAGCGGCTCGTGGGCAAGTCGGGCGCGATGCTCGAGGTGTTCAAGACGATCGGGCGCGTCGCGCCGCGCGACGTGCCCGTGCTGATCACGGGCGAGAGCGGCACGGGCAAGGAGCTCGTGGCGCGCGCGATCCACGCGGCGAGCCCGCGCGCGGAGAAGCCGTTCGTGGCGGTCAACACCGCGGCGATCCCGCGCGAGCTGCTCGAGAGCGAGCTGTTCGGCCACGAGCGCGGCGCGTTCACGGGCGCCGTGGCATCGCGCGCGGGCCGCTTCCGCGAGGCCGCGGGCGGCACGCTCTTCCTCGACGAGATCGGCGACATGTCGAGCGACCTCCAGGCCAAGCTCCTGCGCGTGCTGCAGGACCGCCAGGTCACGCCGGTCGGCAGCGGCCAGTCCCACGTGGTGGACGTGCGGATCCTCACCGCCACCCACCGCGATCTCGACGCCGCGGTGCGCAGCGGGAGCTTCCGCGAGGACCTGCTGTACCGGCTGCGCGTGGTGCCGATGCACCTGCCGCCGCTGCGCGACCGGCGCGAGGACGTGCGCCTGCTCGCCGAGCACTTCGCATACCGCTATGCGGTAGACCTCGCGGGTGCGCCGCGCGCGATCAGCGACACGGCGCTCGAGCTCCTGCGCCGCCACTCGTGGCCCGGCAACGTGCGCGAGCTCGAGAACGCGGTGAAGCGCGCGCTCGTGCTCGGCAGCGCGGCGCTGCTCGTGCCCGAGGACTTCGCGTTCGTCGCCGAGCCCGAGGTGCCGCGCAACGCGGCGACGCTCGCCGACCTCGTGCGCCGCGAGGCGGAAAGCGAGCTCGACGGCGAAGAGGGGCTCATCTACCACCGCATGATCGAGCGCGTCGAGCGGCCGCTGATCGAGGCGGCGCTCGCGCGCACCGACGGCAACCAGATCCGCGCCGCGGCGCTGCTCGGCATCAACCGCAATACGCTGCGCAAGAAGATCGTCGACCTCGCGATCGCGTTGCCGGGACGCGAGTGACGCACGGCCGCGTGCGCTGGGGCGGGCTGCACGTGCTGGCCGACGACGACCCGCGCTGGCCGCACGATCCGGTAGACCTGGCGCTCGCCGCGTGTGCCGGCGGCGCCGCAGTGGTGCAGCTGCGCGCGAAGCTCGCGACCGACCGCGCGGCGCTCGCCTGGGGCGAGGCGATCCGCGCCGCGACGCGGCGCGCGAGCGCGATGTTCTGCGTGAACGACCGGATCGACCTCGCGCTCGCGTGCGGCGCCGACGGCGTCCACCTCGGCCAGACCGACCTGCCGCCCGCGCGGATCCCGCCCGAGTGGCGCGGGCGGATCGCGATCGGCCGCAGCACCCACAGCCCCGAGCAGGTGGCGCGCGCGTGCGAGGAGCGCGTCGACTACGTGGCGTTCGGCCCGGTGTTCGAGACGGGCTCGAAGACCTCCGCGTGGACACCGCGCGGCCTCGCCGCGCTCGCCGCCGCGGTGATGCGCGCGGCGCCGCGGCCGGTGGTGGCGATCGGCGGCATCGACGCGAGCCGGATCGCCGGCGTGCGCGCCGCGGGCGCCGCGGGCTGCGCGGTGATCTCCGCGGTCGCGGGCGCGGCGTCGCCCGAGGCCGCCGTGCGCGAGCTCGCGCAGGCCTGGGCGGCCGCCGCATGAACGCCCTGGCACCCCGCGCGGTGTCCGCGCTCGGGTTCCTGTGCTGGATGGCCGTGGCGTGGGCGCTCTCCGAGAACCGCCGCGCGGTGCCGTGGGCGACCGTCTTCTGGGGCATCGCGCTCCAGCTCGGGCTCGGCCTGCTGCTCCTGAAGACGCCGTTCGGCCGCGGGTTCTTCGCGCTGATGATCTCGCTCGTCGACGCGCTGCTCGCGTGCACGGACGCGGGCGTTCGCTTCGTGTTCGGCGCGCTCGTCGACACGGGCTTCTCGTTCGCGGTGCACGTGCTGCCAACGATCGTGTTCATGAGCAGCCTGTTCGCGGTGCTCTACCACGTTGGCTTCCTGCAGGTCGTAGTCCGCGCGCTCTCGGTCGTGTTCGCGCGCACGATGCGGATCTCCGGCGCCGAGAGCCTGTCCGCGATCGCGAACATCTTCCTCGGCATGGTCGAGTCCGCGCTCGTCGTGCGGCCCTACCTCGCGCGCATGACGCGCTCGGAGATGTTCCTGATGATGACGCTCGGCATGGCGACCGTGGCCGGATCGGTGATGCTCGCCTACGTCGGCATGCTCGGCGGCGGCGACTACGCGGGCCACCTCGCCACTGCGAGCCTCGTGTCGGCGCCCGCGGGCGTCTTGATGGCGAAGCTGATGGTGCCCGAGCGCGAGGTCGCCGCGACCGCGGGCGGCCGCGTCGCGGACGTGCCGGACGGCGCCGCGAACCTGATCGACGCGGCGGCGCAGGGCGCGATCGCGGGGCTGCGCCTCGCGGCCTACGTCGGCGCGCTGCTCGTCGCGTTCGTGGCGCTGATCGCGCTCGCCAACGGCGTGCTCGCGTGGCTCGGTGCCGCGGTCGGCATTGCCGACCTCACCTTCCAGCGCCTGCTCGGCCTCGCGATGGCGCCCGCGGCCTGGCTGCTCGGCGTGCCGTGGGCCGACGCGGGCGCGGTCGGCGCGCTGATCGGCGAGAAGACGGTGCTGAACGAGTTCCTCGCCTATCAGGACCTCGGCCGGCAGATCGCGAGCGCCTCGCTCGCACCGCGCTCCGCAGTGATCGCCTCCTACGCGCTGTGCGGCTTCGCCAACTTCGGCTCGCTCGCGATCATGGTCGGCGGGATCGGCGGGCTCGCCCCGGAGCGGCGCGGCGAGGTGGTGGAGCTCGGCTTGCGCACCATCGTGTCGGGTACACTCGCGAGCTTCTCCACGGCCTGTGTGGCCGGAATGCTGCTATAGAGTGCGCGAGTGCCGGGCCGGCTGCTGAAATTCTGGGGATCCCTCTTCGCTTGCGCTGTGCTATGCGCCGTGCCCGCCGCGGCGCAGCACCCCGGCGCGGTGCCGCAGAGCTACCCCGTCTCCGCGTTCGTGATCGAGTATCCACTGCCGCACCCCGATCTCCCACCCGTCGAATCGCTGCTCGATCTCGAGGTGGAGATGCGCGTCACGCGCGGCGGCGGCCTGATGCAGCCGCATCCTTCCACCCAGAACATCCGGTTCCGGCTCGGCAGCGTGCCGCCCGACACGCGGATCTGGGACACCGGCCTCCTGTACGTGAACAGCCAGATCCTGGCCGAGTTCGAGCGGCGCGGGATCGGCGGCGTGCTGATCACACTGCCCGATCTCGAGGACCGCACCGGCCGCGATCTGCGCCCGCCCGGCGAGCATCGCCTGCGCGTGCGCATCTGGACCGGGCGCGTCGAGAACATCGCCACGATCGCGGACGGCGATCGCTTCCCGGGTACGGTCGAGGAGCGCACCAACCGGCCCGAGCACCGCTTCGTGCGCGACGACTCGCCCGTGCGCGCGGGCGGCGAGCACAGCCTCGTCTACCGGGACGAGATCGACGACTACACCCGCCGGCTGTCGCGCTATCCGGGGCGCCGCGTGGACGCGGTGCTCGAGCCCGGCGACACGCCCGGCGCGACGCGGCTCACCTATCACGTCGCCGAGCAGAAGCCGTGGCTCGCCTACGCGCAGGTCGGCAACTACGGCACCGACGCCACCACGAAGTGGCGCGAGCGCTTCGGCTTCTCCCACAACCAGCTCACCGGCCGCGACGACGTGCTGCAGCTCGACTACGTCACCGGCAACTTCGACGACGTGCACTCGGGCTTCGGCTCCTACGAGGCGCCGATCTGGAAGTGGGATCGACTGCGGCTGCGCGGCTACGGCAGCTACAGCGAGTACGACGCGTCCGAAGTCGGCGTCACGCGGCTCGACTTCTCGGGCACGCAGTGGGAGGCCGGCGCGCGCCTCACCGCCAACCTATGGCAGTGGCACGCGCTGTTCGTCGACGCCTACGCGGGCGCGCGCTGGCGCAACGTCACCGTGAAGAACAAGTTCGTCATCCAGACCGGGGATGCGGAGGACGATTTCTTCCTCCCCGAGGTCGGCTTTGCCGCGAGCTACGAGGCGCTGTGGTCGCGGCTCGACCTCGAGGCCGGATACGAGGCGAACGTCGGCAGCTTCGCGGACACGGGAGACTCGAAGCATCTGGCCGGCGGCGGATCGATCCGGGACCTCGACTCGCTCGGCCGCATCGATCCCGACCGCGACTTCGCGCTGTTCCGGTGGGTGGCGAGCTTCTCGTTCTACCTCGAGCCGATCGTGTACGCGCGGCGCGGGTGGGGCGACCCGGGCTCCTCGCACTCGACGCTCGCGCACGAGGTCGTGATCTCGACGCGCGGGCAGTATTCGTTCGAAGACCGGCTCGTGCCGCAGTTCCAGCAGGTGGCGGGCGGCATGTTCACGGTGCGCGGCTACGAGCAATCGGTGGTCGCGGGCGACAGCGCCGTGATCGGCACGATCGAATACCGCTACCACCTCGCACGCACGCTCGACCCGGGCGGCGAAGCGATCGAGCTGCCCGTGATCGGGCGGTTCCAGGCCCGGCCGCGCACGGTGTTCTCGCACGCGGACTGGGACCTCATCCTGAAGGCGTTCATGGACGGCGCCGAGACCTGGTACGCGCGTGCAGACGATCCGCTGGTGCGCGCCGCCGAGAGCCGCGAGGACCTGTTCTCGGTCGGGATCGGCACCGAGCTCCAGCTGCTGCGCTACGTACGCGCCGGCGTCGACCTGGCGTGGCCGCGCAGCCGGCTCTCGGACGGCTCGAAGGGGGGCGACAACCCCGAGGTCCACGCCCTGTTCACGGTCATGTTCTAATAGAGGCCAAGAGCCCCCGCGGAGCGACCCGATGACGCGCAGCTGCACCCGATCGATCGCCCGGAATCTCCTGATCGCGCTGCTCGCGGCGGCGCCCGCGCGCGCGGACGTCGCCGGGCAGCAGGTGGTGTCGGGCCAGGCCACGTTCGACCGGAGCGGCAACGTCACGACGATCCACGCGAGCGACGGCGCGATCATCAACTACAGCCAGTTCAACGTCTGGGCCAACGAGGAGCTGCACTTCGTCCAGCCGTGCAGCCAGTGCCGCGTGCTCAACCGCGTGCTCGGCGACCCCACCCACATCGACGGCGGGCTCTACGCGAACGGCATCGTCTACATCGTGAACCCGTCCGGGATCTGGTTCGGCCCGACTCCGATCATCCAGGTGGGCGGGCTCTACGCCGCCGCGGGCGACATGGCCAACGAGGACTTCCTCGCCCGCGTCGACCGCTTCCGGCTCACCGGGACGGTCGAGAACCAGGGATCGATCGAGTCGCCCGCGGTCGCGCTGCTGGGCACCGCGGTGGCGAACCACGGCAGCATCCACGCGCCCGACGGCACGATCGCACTCGTCGCGGGCGAGAAGGTGCTGCTCACGCAGCTCGGCTCGCACATCGCGGTGCAGGTGGACGGCGCCGGCGGCGGCGCGCAGACGCCCGCGATCGAGCAGACCGGACGCGTCGACGCCGGGGCCGGCTCGGTCTCCTACACGACGGGTGACGTCTACTCGCTCGCGATCAACCACACCGGGATCACGCGCGGCCGCGAGATCGAGCTGGAGGCGAAGAGCGGCACGGTGCAGGTGGCGGGAACGCTCGACGCGAGCGACCGCAGCGCGGGCGCGACGGGCGGCGACATCGCTGTAACCGGCGAGCGCGTGGCGCTCTTCGGCGCGCAGCTCGACGCGTCGGGCGACGCGGGCGGCGGGAGCATCCGCGTCGGCGGCGACGAGCACGGCGCGGGCGCGCTGCCCAACGCGCGGCGCACCTACGTCGACGGCGCGAGCGCGCTGCGCGCCGACGCGATCTCGTCGGGCGACGGCGGCCGCGCGATCGTGTGGTCCGACGAGGCCACCGCGTTCCACGGCGCGATCTCGGCGCGCGGTGGCGCCGCGGGCGGCGACGGCGGATTCGCCGAGATCTCGGGCGCGCGCTTCCTCGCCGCCGATGGCCGCGTGGACCTCGGCGCGGCGTCGGGCGCGACCGGCACGCTGCTCTACGACCCGAAGGACATCGCGCTGCACGTCGGGGCGCCGGGCACCCCGGTGCCCGACGACGCCGACGGTGCGAGCGGGTCGCTGACCGGCTCGTCGCCGGGCAGCGTGCTCTTCGGCGACGTGGCCGCCGTCGACGAGCCGTTCGACATCTATCAGTCAGAGCTCCAGGGCACGAACGCGAACATCGTGCTCCAGGCGACCAATGGCATCAGCTCCGCGGACACGTTCGGCGTCCAGCTCATGGCCGGCAACTCGCTCACGATGCTGACGCGCAACAACCTGGGCGACGACGCGAGCGCTGCGTTCGCGCCGGGCATCCACCTCGCGAACGTGTCGTTCGAGACGGGCGGAGCCGGCGGCATCACGATCGCGACGGGGACCGACGGCGGCACGGGCGGGGGCACGGGTGCCGCCGCGAGCATCGAGGTCGGAAATCTCACGACGGCGGGCGCACCGGTCAACATGAGCACGAAGGACGGCGCGATCACGGTCCGCGACGTGAAGACGCAGGGCGCCGACGGCGCCGTGGATGGCTCCGCGGGCGGTGATATCAGCGTGCTGGCGCTCGACGCGGACCAGAGCCGCGACAGCGACATCCGGACGGGCGCGCTGAACAGCTCCGGCGGCGCGCTGAACAGCTCCGGCGGAGATGGGGGTACCGGCTCCGGCGGGCGCGGCGGCGCGGTGACGGTGCAGTCGAACGGCGCCGTGAAGGACATCGCGGGCACGACCACCGACCCGACGCTCGGCGGCGGCAAGATCGAGATCGCCGCGATCGACAGCTCGGGTGGTGCGGCTGCGACCGGGACCGCAGGCGGCGCCGGCGGCACAGTTACGATCGGGGGTGTGCGGTTCGTGAACGGCGTGCTGCTCGGCGCCACCGATGGCACGATCACGGTGACTGGTGGGATCAAGACCTCCGGCGGCGACGGCGGCACCACGGGCGGCAACGCGGGCTCGATCTCGATCGAGACGCGCGACGCGAACGCCGATGGGATGAACGACGTCCACACCGGGGAATTGACCGCGTTCGGGGGCATGGGTGCGAACGGCGCCGGCGGCCGCGGCGGAAGCGTCAGCGTGAACACGCGGCAGTCGATCGCGATCACTGGCGCCGCCAACGCGGCCGACGATCAACCCGCGGCGGGCGCAGGGAACATCGAGATCGCCGGGATCGAAGCGCACGGCGGCGGCGTCGACGAACGCGCGACTGTCGGCGGCAACGGCGGCAATGGCGGGAGCGTCTCGGTCGCGACCGAGAAGGGCAACGTCACGATCGACGGAACGATCGTCACCCTCGGTGGAGACGCGCACAAGGCGGACTCGACGGGTGTCGGTGGCCGCGGTGGTGCCGTGGCCCTGAGCGCAGGTACTGCGAAGACGGCGACCGGCGATCTCCAGTTCGATCCCATCGACGCGCGCAAGGGCGCTAGCGATGCGAATGCCGTCCTTGCCCTGACCGACGGCGGGAACGTGACGCTCAGGGCCGCGGGTGGCGTCGAGCACGGCGCGCAGGCGGGACCGCACATCACGACCGAAGGCGACGTGTCGCTCACGGCCGGCGGCGGCATCGGCGCGAATTCACCGCTCGAGATCGTAGGTGGCGGCGAGTCGACCGACGATCTGATGGTTTCGGCCGGCGGGACTGCCGTCATCCGGGTCACGGGCCGCGTCGGGGACACGGCTCCGCCGCACGCGGGTTTCGGTGGGCTGATCAGCGCGATCGCGACGCAACCCGGCGCCGATATCGACGTGCAGCAGTCGGGTGCCACCGGCGGTGACCGGATCCAGATGGACGGCGATGGCAGCGGCGCGATGGTCGTGACGCACGCCGACGGAGCGGCGGACGGCGTAGACATGGAGGTCGGCTTCGCCGATCCGAACGATGGAGCGCTCGTGCTCGCGGCCGACTCGGTGAAGGTCGGTGGCAGGTTCCTCGCGCGCAGCGACGGCGACATCGTGATCGGAAGCGCGATCCAGTCCGTCGGCAAGGCGATCGAGCTGCGCGCCAACTCCGACGGCGACGACAAGGGTGGACCGAACGGCATGGGCGGCGCGCTGCGCGAGGCCGGGGGCGTGATCGACTTGAGCGCCGCGGACGGAACGGACGGGCGAGCCGACCTGGTCCTGATCGCGGGCGACGGCATCGGCGCCAGCGGAGCGCCCATCTCGATCACGGGCGGCGGCGAGCTCACCGCGCTGAATACGCCCTTGAAAGACGACGGCGATCCGCAGACCCAGGACAAGTTCATCCCGAATCCGCAGGCGCACTCGGGCATCTTCGTGGACAACAGCGGCAGCGGCGAGCTCAGGCTCGTCACCGGGACCGACCGGTTCGGGGTCCAGAACGCCGCGGGCGATGGCGACATCGCGATCCGGAACCTCGCGGGCGATCTGCGCGTGCAGACCGCGGTCCAGGACAAGCCGCTTCCGACGCCGCCTGCCACCCCGGGCGGGACCCCGATCGACAACGGCCCGGGCGGGGACATCACCCTCGCGGGCAGCCGGATCGTGCTCGATTCGCGCGTCATCATCGATTTGACCTCGCGCGCGTCGATCGCCTCGGGCGGCCAGCAGATCTACGACGGCGACGTCGCGGTCGCGCGGCCCGTCGCGGTCGTCGCGAGCGGAGGCCTCGCCATCCACGGCACGCTCGACACGGACGAGGCCGTGGAGACCCCGGCCAGCTTCAGCGCGACCGTGGGTGCGGGCAGCGCGTCGCAGATCGACGGCGCCGTCGGCGCCCGCGGGCTCTCGTCGTTCGCGCTGCTCTCGAGCGATGCGGCGAGCGTCGCGAATCTCGCGCTGGGCGGCGGGTCCGTGAACACGACCGGTTCCCAGACCTATCAAGCGAACCTCACGCTCGGTCGGGACACGGCGCTCACCGCCGGCACCACGGTCGACGTCGCGGGAAAGGTGACGGGGCCGGCCGGCGGCCTAACGGTGAGCGCACCGGCCGAGATCCTGTTCAGCGGGACGGGGCCGCAGAGCGTCCAGACGGCCGGCGCGATCGCGCTCAACCCGGCCGGCCGCACGTCGGTGCCCGTCGAGGCCTCGATTGCCAGGCCGAGCGGCGATCTCTCGCTTACCAGCACCGGCGGCTCGGTGGTGATCGGCGACCGCGAGAAGGTCAGCGCCGCGGGCTCGCTCGCCCTCTCGGGCAGGGCGGTGCGCTTCACCGATCTCTCCGCGCTCGACATTTCGGTGACCTCGCCCGACATCGAGATCTTCTCGCGCGAGGCGGCGCCCGTGGCGCTGCCCCGCGGCGGCGTCGTCCTGGATGCCGGGACCGACGTGGTCGCGAACTCGGTCTCGTTCAGTTCGGCCCCGGTCGCCGTGGCCAGCGGCCCGCTGCCGCGCGTCGCGACGCTTTCGGGCGCCGCGACGAATCCGGGCGCGCTCGGAGTCACCCGGCTGCCGGCACCGATCACGGTCGCGGACATCGGGCACGGGTCGCGCGCGTTCGACCTGGTGATCCCGACCGTGAATCCCGGTCACGAGACGCAGGAGATCACCGCGGTCCCGCTCGAGCCGGCGCTCGCGCCCCAGGTGTCGGGGGACCCCGCGGCGCCGGCCGCGGCCGTGTCGCGCGAGCAGGTGGTCGCGTTCCTCTCGTGCGCGCCGCTCGGCGAGGAGTTCGCGCCCGCGGGCTGCTCGCCCACGGGCGAAGTCGCCTACGGCTCGGCGCTCGACACCGAGCGCGCGTCGGAGGTCGCGCGCGCCTATCGCACGCTGCTCGGCGACGGCGCGCGCGAGGTGGCGGGTCGCGAGTCTCTCTCGCGCGCCGCGGCCGACCCGAAGGCCGAGATCGGCAACGCCAGCAGCCCGGCGGGCGGCGCCTACCTGACCGAGATCGCGCGCGTGCTGGGCCAGGTCCGGCTGCTCGGGCTCGGTGAGACCTACCCGGAGGTGCGCGCCGACCTGCTCGCGGCGGTGGCGCGGGCGATCGGCGCGCCGCAGCTCGACGCCGCGCGGCTCGGCGCCGCGGTCGACGCGCGCGCAATGGGGATGCCGATTTAGCGGGCGCTAATATCGCCGCCACCGCAGCCCCCCGAGAAAAGGACCGCCCGATTCCCGTGCTGCGCCCGTCCGATCCCTCTCGGTGGCTGCTGCCGCTCGCCGCGGTGCTCTCGTTCGCCGCGCCCGCGCGCGCACTGACCTACGAGCCCGTCTACCGCGTGAGCGAGATCGTCGCGGAGTACGCGCTCGACAGCCCGCAGAACATCCCGCTCGACGAGGTGCTCGACCTCGAGGTCGGCCTGCGCCGGGCCGAGGACGCCTACGTGGCGCCGCGGCCGGTCGATCGCACGGTGCGCATGCGGCTCTCCGCGCTGCCGCGCGACGCGTCGTTCGGCGCGTCGGCGCTCCTGCACATCAACCAGTCGATCGTGTCCGCGTTCAACCGGCGCGGCTTCAACGGCGTGATCGTGGCCGTGCCCGACATCGAGGAGGGCACCGGCCGCGACCTGCGCCCGCCCGGCGAGACGCGGCTGCGGATCCGGATCTGGACCGGCCAGGTGTCGCGCGTGGCGAGCATCGCGGACGGCGAGCGTTTCGGCGGGCTGTCCGTGGACGAGCGGACCAACCTCGCGGAGCACGCGTGGATCCGCGAGCGCTCGCCGGTGCGGCCGGGCGGCCCGCGCGGGCTGCTCTCGATCACCGCGCTCGAGGACTACGCGGCGGAGATCTCGCGCCATCCCGGGCGCAAGATGAGTGTCGAGGTCGCGCCGGGGCCGCGCGCGGGCACCACCGCGGTGAACCTCCGCATCGCCGAGTCCAAGCCCTGGTACGCCTACGCGCAGTACGCGAACACGGGCACCTCCACCACCACGCTGAACCGCGAGCGCTTCGGATACACCAACAACCAGCTGCTCGGCCGCGACGACATCCTCTCGCTCGACTACACGACCGGCGACTTCGACGAGGTGCACGCGGTGAGCGCCGGATATTCGGCGCCATTCGAGCTCGGGTCGCGCTGGCGCTACGCGCTCGGCGGCGGCTACAGCCGGTTCGACGCGCGCGAGGCGGGCTTCACGGTCACCGACGTGAACGGCGAGGACGCCAATGCGGGCGGCGAGATCTCGCGCCAGCTCTACCAATACCACGAGCTGTTCGTCGACGCGGCGGCGGGGGCGCGCTGGCAGCACGTTACCGTCGACAACCACCAGGTGCTCGGCGTGAAGCTCGGCGCGGACATCGACTACGCGGTGCCGCACGCGGACCTGCGGCTCGCGCGCGACACCACCACGTCGAGCTTCCGCGCGCGCGTCGGCGTGCTGGGCGGCCTCACCGACACCAAGTCCTCTGACCTCGCGAGCGTGCGCGCGCCGGGGGTCAGCAGCGCGGCCGGCCCGCCCGAGCTCGACGTGCTCGGCAACGCGCGCGCCGACGACGACTTCGCGCTCACGAACTTCGACGCGAGCTGGTCGTTCTATCTCGAGCCTCTGCTCGATCCCTACGGCTGGCGCGATCCGGAGCAGAAGAAGGGCGGCACGCTCGCGCACGAGATCGCGTTCCTCGCGCGCGGGCAGTGGGCGATGAACTACCGCCTCGTGCCGGAGTTCCAGCAGGTGGCGGGCGGCTTCACCACGGTGCGCGGCTACAAGCAGTCGGCGGTGGTCGGCGACGACCTGCTGCTCGGCTCGGTCGAGTACCGCTTCCACCTGCCGCGCCTGTTCTCGCCCGATGCGACCCCGCCCGAGCTGCCGGGCATGGGCGCGTTCCGGCTGCGCCCGACCCATCTCTGGGAGACGCCGGACTGGGACCTGATCTTCCGCGTGTTCACCGACGCGGCCTACGTGGAGGACAGCCACCCGCTCTCGAGCGAGGAGGACGAGACGCTCGTGTCGGCGGGCGGCGGCGTGGAGCTGACGATCCTGCGCAACCTCACGGTGCGCTGCGACGTCGGCCACACGCTCGGCAACCTCTCGCCGCGCGGCAACCAGGCGGGCGAGACGCGCGCCCACGTGGCCGCGACGATTCTCTATTGACAGGATTTCTCGATTAGGATGGAGCGCGCGATGAGTTCTCGCGGAACGATCGGCCGGCTGGCGCTGCGCGCGGGCGCGCGGATCGCGGTCGCCGCGCTCGCACCCGCGGTCGCGATCGCCGGGCCCACGGGCGAGCAGGTGGTCTCCGGCTCGGCGGCCGTCACGCGCGAGGGTCCGCTCACGCGCATCGACACCGGGACGCCGCAGACGGTCATCAACTGGTCGGGCGGCTTCGACATCGGTGCGCACGAGATCGTGCAGATCAACCAGCCGAGCCCGATCTCGAACACGCTCAACTACGACCTCTCGACCGATCCGAGCCGGATCGACGGGCAGCTGCTCTCGAACGGCGGGGTGTGGATCATCAACCCGGTCGGCGTGTTCTTCGGCGACCGGGCGGTCGTCGACGTGGGCCGGCTCGTGGCGGGCGCGGGCAAGGTCGACGCCGCCGAGTTCCTGGCCGGCGCGCAGCACTTCAGCGAGCTCACGGGCAGCGTCGAGGTGGCGTCGGGCGCGCAGATCCGAGCGGCCGACTCGGTGCTGCTGGTCGGCGCGGCGGTGGCGAACTACGGCCACGTCGCGGCGGCCGACGGCATGGTCGCGCTGGTCGCGGGCGGCGAGGTGCGGCTCGCGCGCGTCGACGGGAACGTGATGGTGACGGCCGATCGCGCGCTCGCGCCCGACCCGGAGCGCTGGGGCGTCGTGCAGGCCGGCACGGTCGACGCGGGCAAGGGCAGCGTCTCGCTCACCGCGGGCGACGCCTACTCGCTCGCGATCAACCACACGGGCATCACGCGCGCTCGCGAGATCGAGATCGCGGGCGGCGCGGGGAGCGGCGTGGCGGTGGCGGGCACGCTCGATGCGAGCGATCGCAGCGCGGGCGCGACGGGCGGCCAGATCACCGTGACGGGCGAGCGCGTCGCGCTGCTCGGCGCGCAGCTCGACGCGTCGGGTGACGCGGGCGGCGGGAAGATCCGAGTGGGCGGCGACCTGCACGGCGGGGGTGATCTGGCGACCG
>DATFWW010000060.1:0-25380 GCA_035258825.1 Myxococcota bacterium | reverse complement strand
CGGGTCGCGATGCCGCGGTGCCGCGCCACGACGCCGTCCACGAGGTCGAAGAACCCGCCGGTCAGGATCAGCACGCCGGCGGTGCGCGGCTCGCCGGCTGCAAACGCGCCGGCCGCCGCCGTGGAGACGAGCGCACCGGCGACGGTGAGCGTGTTGGGATCGAGCTCGCGCCAGAACAGGAACGGGAACAGCCGGCGGATCCAGATGTCGAGGTTCTTTCCGACCGTCGCCTTGATCAAGGAGCCACCGCGAGCGGCGCGCTACGCGCCGGGTGACGGCGTCTCGTCTCGAGCGGGCTGCTCTTCACCGCCGCTCTCGGCGCCGAGCGTGGTCGCCTTGTCCGACACGTCGGGCAGCTCGTCGAGCGCGCGCTGGAGCTCCGCCGCGCCCATCCAGCCGCGCCGGTTCAGGAGGCGGCGGTCGAGCCGAAGCTTCTCGAGCGATTCGCGGTTCATGCCGGTCCTCCGCGGAAGGGCGCGGAATCTAGCAATCGCATCGCAGCGGGGAAACACGGCCGATTGACGCTCCCGGGCGGGGCCGATAGGTTGCAAGGCGCTCTTCGGGGGCCCATTGCGCAGAGTCCGAATCGCCGTCGCGGTGCTCGCGCTGTGCGCGGGTGTGAGCTGCAAGACCCAAGAGGCCCTGTTCGAGGAGGTGCCGGCGGCCGAGCAGCTGTGGGCCGAGGGGACGGAGATGCTGAAGGGCCGCTCGATCCTCGGCGTGTACACCTACGTCGACTACGAAGGTGCGATCGAGAAGTTCCAGAAGATCGTCGACAACTATCCCAACAGCGACTACGCGATCCGCTCCGAGCTTGCGATCGCCGACGCGTACTTCTCGAACGAGAAGTACGACGAAGCGCTCACCTACTACCGCGACTTCTCGGACCTCCACCCCCAGCACGAGAAGGTGCCCTACACGCTCTGGCAGGCGGCCCAGTGCCACGAGCGGCGCGCGCTCGCGCCCGGCCGGGACCAGGCCGCTACGCGCGACGCGCTCGTGTTCCTCGACCGCCTGCTCCTCAAGCACGCGCATTCCAGCTATGCGCAGCCCGCCGAGGAGATGTGGCGCAACCTCCAGACGCGGCTCGCCACCAACGTCGAGCAGATCGCCGACTTCTATTACCACCGCGGCGAATTCGAGGCGGCGTCGGAGCGCTACCGGGCGCTGCTCAACGACTTTCCCGGCCTCGGCTTCGACCCGCGCGTGCTGTGGAAGCTCGGCGAATGCTATGCCGAGCTCCAGCGCACCGACGAGGCAGACCGGATCTTCCGCACGATCGTCACCCACTATTCCGACACCGAATTCGCCGCGCGCGCGCGGCGCCAGATGGCCATCAACCTGCCGTGATCCGCCGCGAGTCCGGCGCTACCCCCAGACCGCGCGCGCTCACCGAAGCGGAGCGCCGCTGCTACGACCTGGGGCGCCAGCGGTGGGAGCGCGGCGACCGCGACGGCGCGCTGCAGGCGTTCGAGCGCTTCCTCGAGTCGCGCCGCGAGTTCGCCGACGTGCACTACATGGTGGGCATGCTGCGCGAGCAGGCCGACGACCTCGCCTCGGCCGCGGACAGCCTGCGCGAGGCGCTGCGCCTGAACCCGGCCTACGCGGAGGCGATGGTGGCGCTCGCGAGCATCTACGAGCGGCTCGGCGAGTACTCCCGCTCGCGCGCGCTCGCGGAGCGCGTTGCCCAGCAGGCGCTGCCCTCGGCCGGCGCGCTCGACGCCACCACGCGCGGCAAGCTGGCCAATCTCGAGGCCGACCTCGCCGACGCCTACCGCGAAGCCGGCGCGCTGCCGGATGCGATCGAGGCCTACCGCAAGGCGCTCGACCGCTGCCCGACCTTCCACGACATCCGCTACCGGCTCGGGATCGCGCTGCGCGAGGCTGGCCTTCCCGATCGCGCGCTCGCCGAGTTTGCGCGCGTGCGCCGGGCGAATCCGGACCTGCTCGACGCGGCGGTCCAGACCGGGCTCACGCTCTACACGCTCGGCCGCGGCGAGGACGCGATCGCCGAGTGGCGCGGTGTGCTCGAGCGCGATCGCACGCGCGAGGACGCGCGCATGTATCTCCGGATGGTCGCGCGCGCGGTCGGCGGTCCTGCCGAGCCGCCGGAGGCCGTCCTGGCGCCCGATCCCGCGGGGAAGCTGCGCGCGTGATAGGTGCGCGAGAACCGATTTCCTTCGCGGGGATTTCGTGGTTCGATGTGGGAAGCAACTCGAGCAGGCGCGAGCACGGCTCGTGCTCGCGCGCAGGAGGCTTTCATGCACACCCTGCGACACGTGATCCAGCGACAGAAGCTGATCCACACCGCCCCATCGGCGACCGTGTTCGAGGTCGCCGCACTGATGAGCCGGGCACGCGTCGGCTGCCTTCCGGTGCTCGACGGCGGTCGGCTCGTGGGCGTGTTCTCGGAGCGGGACCTGATGACGCGCGTGGTAGTGGAGGAACGCGACGCCCGCCAGACCTCCGTGGGCTCCGTGATGACGCGCGAGGTGATCACCGCGTGCCTCGACGACAGCGTCGAGCGCTGCGTCGACAAGATGCACGGCTGCGGGTGCCGGCACCTGCCCGTGGTGGCCGAGGGGCGCGTGATCGCGATGATCTCGATGCGCGATCTGATGCGCGACGAGATCGAGGAGCAGGTCGCCGAGATCCGCGGCCTGCGCGAGTACATCCACCAGGCCTGAGCGTCAGGCGAAGGCGCGCCCGTCCGGCGCGGTGGTGCGCAGGATCTCGCGCGCTGCGTTGCGGCCGCACGCGCCCATCACACCGCCGCCGGGATGCGTGCCTGCGCCGCACAGCCAGAGGCCGCGGACGGGCGTTGCATAGCGCGACCAGCCCGGCAGCGGGCGCAGCAGCGCGAGCCGATCCGGCGTCATCGCGCCGTGGAAGAGATTGCCGCCCGTGAGCCCGAACAGCTGCTCGAGGTCGGGCGGCGCGAGCACTTCGCAGTGCAGGATGCTCGCAGTGAAGCCCGGTGCCACCTCCTCCACCTGGGCGCACGCGCGATCGGCGATCGCGGCGCGGATCGCGGGCCAGTCTTCGGACTTCGCCGCGCACGGGACCCACTGCACGAACATCGACGCGACGTGCCGGCCTGCCGGCGCGAGACTCGGATCCAGCGCGGACGGCAGCGTGAGCTCCACGAGCGGGCGGTCCGGGACGCTGCCCGCGCGCGCAGCCTCGAACGCCGCGTCGAGCGCGGCCAGGTCGGTTGCGCCGACGTGGATCGTGCCGCGGTGCTCGGGGCCCGCGCCCGCCGCCGGGCGGCCGCGGAACGCGGGCAGCCGGTCGAGCGCGAGGTTGATCTTCACGCTGCCGCTGCGGAAGTCGAGCCGTGCCACCTCGCGGCGCAGCGGCTCGGGCAGGTGGCCCTCGCCGACCCAGTCGAGCAGCGTGCGCCGCGGGTCGGCGCCCGAGACCACGAGCGGCGCTTCGATCGCGGTGCCGTCCTCGAGCACCGCGCCGCGCGCGGCGCCGCCGGCCACCTCGATCCGCGCGACGGGTGAGCCGAGCCGGATCTCCGCGCCGGCCTCGCGCGCGGCCGCCGCGATCGCCTCGGAGAGCCGGCCCATGCCGCCCTCGACGTAGGCCCAGACGCCGCGCGCGCCGCCCGTGTCGCCCATCACGTGGTGGAACAGCACGTAGCCGGTGCCCGGCGACGACGGCGCCGCCCACGCCCCGATCACCGCATCGGTGGCGAGCGTCGCGCGCAGCGGCTCGCTCTCGAACCAGCGCTCGAGCTCGGGGCGCGCGGGTCCTAGCAGCAGCGCGAGCGCGCGCGGCAGCTCGCGGCGCAGCCGCCACGCGCCCGCGCCGAGCGCCGCGAGCAGGCGCAGGTCGCGCGCGCGCGGCCGCGCGGGGTCGGGCGGCGGTGCGTCGAGCGTCGGCTCGAGCCAGCGCGCGATCTGGTCGAGAAACGCCTCGTACTCGGCATAGCGCTGCGCATCGCGCCGGGAGAACGCCGCGATCGAGTCCCGGGTGGCCTCGGCACCGCCGCCCAGCATCAGGCCGCGGCCGTCGCGCAGCGGCGTGAACGAAGCGGGCGAGCGCGGAAGCAGGCGCAACCCGTGGCGCGCGAGCCCGAGCTCCCGCGCCACGGCTGGCCGCAACAGCCCGGCGACGTAGGCGGCACGGGAGATCCGGTATCCGGGCCAGAGCTCCTCAGTGACGCACGCGCCGCCCACGCACGCTCGCCGCTCGAGCACCACCACCCGGCGGCCCGCGCGCGCGAGATAGGCGGCGGCGACGAGTCCGTTGTGTCCCGCGCCGATCACGATCGCGTCGCAACGCACCGCGCGATTGTAGGAGCCCGAACTCCAGAAGTAGAATCCCCGACTGCTGCAGCGCGCAGCCGAGCGGAGGCATCCATCTGGCTGGATTCGGGTCGATCGACCTGCTCGCGTTCGCGATCCTCGCGATCGCGGCGCTGCGCGGCACGGCGCTCGGCCTGATCCGCGAAGCGTTCTCGATCGGCGCGCTCGCTGCGGCCGTGATCGCAGTGCGGGTCTGGAACGAGCCGTTCGGCCATTGGCTCCAGCGCGCCAGCCTCAACATGATTCCGCACAACTTCCTGCCCTGGCTGTCCGGGGCGCTGCTCGCGGTGGCCGTGGTCGCGGCGGTCGGCACGTTCGGGGCTGTGATGCGGCAGGGCGCGCGCGCGGTCGGGCTCGGCATCTTCGATCGACTCGGCGGCGCCGCGCTCGGCCTCGCCGAGGGTGCGATCGCCGCGGCGATCGTGCTGTTCGTGATCGGCGGGGTGCTGGGCCGCGATCACTCGCTGTTGCTGGGGTCGCGCTCGTTCGCGCTGCTCGAGCGCGCCGAGCAGATGGCACAGCCCCGCGCACCCGACGTCGCCGCCCCGCCGCCTCGACGTTAGTCAGGCAGGCGGATCGATCCACTGCCCGTGGCGCTGGATCAGCGCGACGAGGCGATCGGTGGCCTCGCCGGCGGGCACGTGCCGCTCGACGCACTCGTGGCCGACGAACAGGTTCACGGTGCCGGGGCCCGAGCCGACGTAGCCGAAATCCGCATCGGCCATCTCGCCGGGGCCGTTCACGATGCAGCCCATCACCGCGATCTTGAGCCCCACGAGGTGGCTCGTGCGCGCCTTGATCCGCGCCGTGGTCTCCTCGAGGTCGAACAGCGTGCGGCCGCACGACGGGCACGAGATGAACTCGGTGCGCGTCGTGCGCAGGCGTGCGCCCTGGAGCACGCGATAGGCGAGGTCGGTGGCGCGGCCCGCGTCGGGGAAGCCGTCGAGCACCACGGCGTCGCCGATCCCGTCGCACAGCGGTGCGCCGAGATCGACCGCGAGGTCGAGCAGGTCGTCGCTCTCGTCGGCCTCGGGATGGCGCCGGTGGCGCAGCACGATCGGCACGTCGGCGGCGCCGCGCGCGCGCAGGCGCGCGGCCGCGGCGCGCGCCGCGTGCACGGCGAGCGGCGCGTCCACCGAAATCGCGAAATCGTCGAGGCCGCCCGCGCGGCTGCCCGCGAGCGCGCGGTCCGCGAGCGCGGGGACGTCGGCGAGCGCGCCGCGCAGCTCCCATTCGACGGGCACCCGGGCCTTTGCGCCCGCGCGCGCGACCGCCGCGAGCTCCGCGTCCTCGATCAATGCGCCGACCGCCACCACGAGCCGCGCCGCACCCTGCGCGCACGCCACCGCGAGCCGCGACTCCGCGCGCACCGCGATCGGCAGCGCGAGGCCTTGCTCGCGCAGCGCCGCACCCAGCTCGGCGAGGCGCGCCTGGTCGGGCACGTCGTGCACGTCGAAGCACAGCCCTTCGCACGCCACCTCGCGCACCTCGGCGAGCGAGCGCGCGAGCGCGGCGGCCGCCGCTTCCGGATCCGCTGGCACGGGGCCCAGCGCGAGCTCCACGCGCACGGGATTGGCGCCGCCGATCGCGCCGAGGCTGCGCGTCGAGCGGCGCCGGTGGCTGTACGGATCGTCCGCAAACGGCGCGCCGGGGGCAGGCGCGGGATCGCGCCGCGCCCAGTGCGCCGCGGCGCGGCGCGCGAGCGCCGCCGCCACGGGCACCTCCTTCACGGGATCTTCCGTGAGCGAGACGCGGATGGTGTCGCCGAGCCCGTCCTCGAACAGCGCGCCGATTCCGATCGCGCTCTTGATCCGGCCGTCCTCGCCGTCACCTGCCTCGGTGACACCGACGTGGAACGGGTAGCCGGGTGCACCGGGATTGCGCTCCTCGAGGCGCGCGGCGAGCAGGCGGTAGGCCTGGATCGCTACCTGGGCATTGCTCGCCTTCATGCTGAACACGAGGTCGTAGTAGTTCTCGTCCTCGCACACGTCGAGGAACTCGAGCGCGCTCTCCACCATGCCGCGCGGCGTATCGCCGTAGCGGTTCAGGATCCGGTCGGCTAGCGAGCCGTGGTTGGTGCCGATCCGCAGCGCGCGGCCGAGCTCGCGCAGCCGCCGCACGAGCGGGCGGAAGCGCTCCGCGGCGCGCTCCACCTCCTCGGCGTACTCGGCGTCGCTGTAGTCGCGCACCTCGAACTTCTTCTTGTCGGCGTAGTTGCCCGGGTTGACCCGCACCTTCTCGACGTGCTCGGCGGCGATCAGCGCGGCGCCCGGCGTGTAGTGGATGTCGGCGACCAGTGGGATCCGCACGCCGCGCCGGAACAGCTCCGCTCGGATCGCCGCGAGGTTCTCGGCCTCCTTGCGCGACGGCGCGGTGATCCGCGCGATCTCGCAGCCGGCCGCGGCGAGCCGCTCGACCTGGTCCGCGGTGCCGACCGTGTCGAGCGTGTCGGTCGTGGTCATCGATTGCACGCGCACCGGGTGATCGCCGCCGATCGCGACGTCGCCGACGCGCACGACGCGCGTCTTCCGCCGCCGCGGCGCGAACGGGTCGACGGTGTAGCTCACCGGAGCTATCTCCCCGCGAGCAGCTGCTCGAGGCGCGCGAACGCGTCGTCGAGTCGCTCGGGCTGGTTGCCGCCTGCCTGCGCGAAGTCGGGCCGGCCACCGCCCTTGCCGCCGACCACGCCCGCGATCTCGCGCACGAGGTCGCCCGCCTTCCAGCGCTGGGTGAGATCCGGGGTCACGCCGAGCGCGAGGCTCACGCGGCCGCCCTCGACCGCGGCGAGCAGCACGACTCCGCTGCCCAGCTTGTTGCGCAGATCGTCGACCATCCCGCGCAGCTCGACGCCCGTGACGCCCTCGACGCGTGCGCGGATCACGCGCGTGCCCGCGATCTCGCGCGCCTCCGACGAGAGGTCCGCCGACGCCGCGCCGCGCTGCGCCGCCCGCAGGCGCGCCACTTCCTGCTCGGCGGCGCGCTTCTCCTCGAGCAGCTTCTCCACGCGCGTGGTGATCTCGCCGACCGGTGCGCGCAAGAGCTCCGACAGGCGCCCGAGCGTGCGCTCCTGTGCGCGCAGGTGCTCGAGCGCGCCCAGGCCCGTGAGCGCCTCGATCCGCCGCACGCCCGATGCGATCCCCGACTCACCGATCACCTTGAGCAGGCCGATGTCGCCGGTCGCGCGGGCGTGGGTGCCGCCGCACAGCTCGGTCGAGAACTCGCCGAACGAGATCACGCGCACGCGGTCGCCGTATTTCTCGCCGAACAGCGCGATCGCGCCGGCCTCGAGTGCATCGGGGTAGGCCATCTCGCGCACTGCCGCGGGCGCGTTCGCCTCGATCCACTGGTTGGCGAGGTCCTCGATCCGCTCGATCTCCGAGGTGGAGAGCGGCGCGTCGTGGGTGAAGTCGAAGCGCAGCCGGTCGGGCGCGACCAGCGATCCCTTCTGCATCGCCTGCGGCCCGAGCACGGCGCGCAGCGCCGCGTGCAGCAGGTGGGTGCCCGAGTGGTTGCGCACGGTGGCCGCGCGCGCCTCGGTGTCCACCGTGACCGTGGCAGGGTCGTCCACGCGAACGCTGCCCGACACCACGCGCCCGCGGTGCACCACGAGCTCGCCGGTCGGCCGCTGCGTGTCGCGTACCTCCACTCTGCCGTGGGATGTCGCGATCGCGCCGCGGTCGCCCACCTGACCGCCGCTCTCGGCGTAGAAGGGCGTCTCCTCGACCACCACCTCGACCTCGTCGCCCGCGTTTGCGGCCGCCACGGATTCACCGCCCACGAGCAGCGCGGCGATCTTCGAGCGCGTCTCCAGTGTCTCGTAGCCGCGGAAGCGGGTCTTGTGCTCGCCCGCGAGCGCGAGATAGGCGGCGCCTGTGCGCTCGTCGCCGCTGCCCTTCCAGGCCGCGCGCGCGCGCGTGCGCTGCTCCTCCATCGCCGTGTCGAAGCCCGATTGATCGAGCGCGAGTCCGCGCCCGCGCAGGATGTCCTCGGTGAGGTCGACCGGGAAGCCGAATGTGTCGTAGAGCTTGAACACGACCGAGCCGGGCAGCGTGCGCTCGCCGCGCTTCGCGAGCCCGGCGATCTCGTTCTCGAGCAGCCCGAGGCCTTTGGTGAGCGTCTCGAGGAACCGCTCCTCCTCGCGGCGGATCCGGCTCGTGATGAACGCGCGCCGCTCGGCGAGTTCGGGGAACGCCGGCGACATCGCGTCGATCACGGCGTCGGCCACCGCGTGCAGGAAGGGGCGCTCGAGGCCGAGCAGCACGCCGTGGCGCGACGCGCGGCGCAGGATCCGGCGCAGGACATAGCCGCGCCCCTCGTTTGCGGGCAGCACGCCGTCGCCGATCAGGAACGTGACGGCGCGCGCGTGGTCTGCGACGACGTTCAGCGACACGTCCTTGTCCGCGTCGCGGCCCTTCACGGCGCCCGAGAGCTCCTCGGCGCGCGCGATGATCGGCCGGAACAGATCGGTGTCGTAGACCCAGGTCACACCCTGGAGCACGGCCGACATCCGCTCGAGCCCCGCGCCCGTATCGACGCACGGGCGCGGCAGCGGCGCCATCCTTCCGCTCGCGTCGCGGTCGAACTGCATGAACACGAGGTTCCAGATCTCGAGCCAGCGGTCGGAGTCGCCGGCCGGGTCGAAGCCGAGGTTGCGGCCGCGCTCCGCCCCCGTGTCGTAGTAGATCTCGGTACATGGGCCACACGGGCCGGTGTCGCCCATCGACCAGAAGTTGTCGGCCTCGTCGAGGCGCACGATGCGGTCCTCCGGCACCCCGACTTCCTCGGCCCAGATCCGCGCGGCGTCGTCGTCCTCGCGGAACACCGTCACGCCGAGCTTCTCGGCCGCCAGCCCGTAGACATCCGTCACGAGCTCCCAGGCCCACGCGATCGCCTCCTGCTTGAAGTAGTCGCCGAACGAGAAGTTGCCGAGCATCTCGAAGAAGGTGAGATGGCGCGGGGTGCGGCCGACGTTCTCGAGGTCGTTGTGCTTGCCCGACACGCGCATGCACTTCTGCGAGGTGGTGGCGGTCTTGTAGTCGCGCACCTCCTGGCCGAGGAAGGTATTCTTGAACTGCACCATGCCCGCGTTGGTGAAGAGCAGCGTGGGGTCGCCTTGCGGGACGAGCGACGAGCTCGCGACGCGCCGGTGCCCGCGGCTCTCGAAGAAGCGCAGGAAGCGCTCGCGGATCTCGCTCGCGGGCAGGGTCATCTCACCTCCGAAGGAAGGGCGAGCATAGCGGAGGCGTTGGTCCGGGCGCCGAAGGTGCGACCTGCTGGCCGGCGCGGCCGGCTAACGCGAATCGATCACGGGCGAACGCGAGTCAGAACTTCTGGATGAAGTCGTCCTCGTCCTTCTTCTTCGCCGCCGGCTTCACCGCTGGCTTCGCAGCGGGAGGCTGGTCGGGCGCCAGCAGGTCCTCGCTCTTCGGGCCGGCTTCACCTTCCTGGAAGTGCTCCCAGGTGGCGTCCGAGGCCGACTCGATGCCGCGGAAGCGCAGCGCGAAGTCGTCGGCGTTGGAGACATGATTGAGCGCCTCCTCGTAGGTCACGAGCCCTGCCTTCACGTGCTGCATCAGGCTCTGGTCGAAGCTCTGCATGCCGTACGTGGTATAGCCCTTCGAGATCGCGTCGTGGATCTCCTTGGTGCGGTCCTTGTCGCTGATGCACTCGCGCACGCGCGCCGTAGAGATCAGCACCTCGAGCGCGGGCACGCGGCCCTTGCCGTCGGCGCGCGGCACCAGGCGCTGCGAGATCACCGCCTTGAGGATGCTCGCGAGCTGGATCCTGACCTGCTTCTGCTGGTAGGGCGGGAACACCGAGATGATGCGGTTGATCGTCTCGGTGGCGTCGAGCGTGTGGAGCGTACTCATCACGAGGTGGCCGGTCTCGGCCGCCGTGAGCGCAGTTTCGATCGTCTCGAAGTCGCGCATCTCACCCACGAGGATCACGTCGGGGTCCTGGCGCAGCGCGGCGCGCAGCGCATTCGCGAAGCTCTGCGTGTCCACGCCGATCTCCCGCTGATTCACGATCGAGCGGCGGTCGCGGATCAGGAACTCGATCGGATCCTCGATCGTCATGATGTGGCAGGTGCGGTTGCTGTTGATGTAGTCGATCATCGCCGCGAGCGTGGTCGACTTGCCGGAGCCCGTCGTGCCGGTCACGAGCACCAGGCCGCGGTGCTCCATCGCGATCGACTCGATCACCTTGGGCAGGACCAGCTGCTCGATCGACTTCACGCCGAACGGGATCGCGCGGAACACGATGCCCACTGTGCCGCGCTGCTGGAAGACGTTCACGCGGAAGCGGCCGAGGCCGGGGATGCCATAAGCGAGGTCGACCTCGCGCGTGTCGTCGAAGCGCTGCTTCTGGACCGGGTTCATGATGCCGAGCGCCATCTGCTGCACGTTCTCGGGCGTGAGGCGCTCGCCGCTCTTGAGCGGCACCAGCGCGCCGTCGACCCGGAACATCGCCGGCAGGCCGGGCTTGAGGTGGATGTCGGAGGCGCCGCCCTTCAGCGCGATCTTGAGGATCTCGTTCAACTCCACGGGTGTCCCCTCAGCGGTTGCGGGCCGGTCCGCCTGGTTTTTCGTCCAGTTGCGGCCCGGTCTTGAGGGGCGCTGCCGGGTGCGTCGAGCCGAGATCTAGCGGTGGAGTGGTGGGCAAACGAAGCGTTTGCCCACCCTACCGTTCAGCTCTCCGTGGGTGGGCCCTCCGGGTTCGCCTCCACGCCGCGCTTGATGCCGTGGTGGGCGTAGACGGCGTCGGCGAGCCGCTCGCAGACATCGGGGTTCTCGACCAGGAAGCGCCGCGCGTTCTCGCGGCCCTGGCCGATCCGCTCGCCTTCGAACGAGTACCACGCGCCGCTCTTCTCCACGATCGCGGCCTCGGCGCCGAGGTCGAGCAAATCGCCCTCGCGCGAGATGCCCTGGTTGTAGAGGATGTCGAACTCGGCCTGCCGGAACGGCGGCGCGACCTTGTTCTTCACCACCTTCACGCGCGTGCGATTGCCGATCACCTCGTCGCCGTCCTTGAGCGCGGCGATCCGGCGCACGTCGAGGCGCACCGACGAGTAGAACTTGAGCGCATTGCCGCCCGTGGTGGTTTCCGGGTTGCCGAACATCACGCCGATCTTCATGCGGATCTGGTTGATGAAGATCACCGTCGCGTTCGATTTGGAGACCGTGCCCGTGAGCTTGCGCAGCGCCTGGCTCATCAGGCGCGCCTGGAGACCGACGTGCTGATCGCCCATCTCGCCCTCGATCTCGGCGCGCGGCGTGAGCGCTGCCACCGAGTCGACGACCACGAGGTCGATCGCACCCGAGCGCAGCAGCACGTCGACGATCTCGAGCGCCTGCTCGCCGGTGTCGGGCTGGGAGACCAGCAGATCTTCGATCCGCACGCCGAGGCGCCGCGCATAGCCGACGTCGAGCGCGTGCTCGGCGTCGACGAACGCGGCGATGCCGCCGCGGCGCTGGATCTCGGCCACCGCGTGCAGCGACAGCGTCGTCTTGCCGGAGGCCTCCGGCCCGTAGATCTCGACGACGCGGCCGCGCGGCAGCCCGCCGATGCCGAGCGCGAGGTCGAGGCTCGCCGCGCCAGTGGAGAACGCCTCGATCTCGCGATCGATGCCGTCCGCCGTCATGGTGAGGATCGCCCCCTTGCCGAACTGCTTCTCGATCGTGGAGACCGCGTGCGCGATCGCCTTCTGCCGGTTGTCGGCGCCGCCGTTGGCCGCGCCGTTGGTGCGCGGCTTCAGCGGGATCTTCTTCGCGGACTCCGTCCGCTCCGTGCTCTCGAACTCTTCCATGGCTTCCTCTCTCTTCTGTTGAGTTGTGGTCAGGGGTGAAGCGGGACGCGCGCGAGCGGCGCGTAGCGGGCGCCGCCCAGCGCGAGATCGCTGCAGAACAGGACGGTCTCCACGACCTCCCAAGATTCGCCGGGCGCTGTGACGGATGCGGTCACATCCGCGGCGAGCCGGAAACGGCGCTGATCGCGCGTGCGGCCGAGCGTCAGGTGGGGGCGAAACGCGCGCGCTTCGGGCGCGAACCCCGCCGCCACGGCACCGCGCTCGACGGCCTCGGCGAGCGCGCAGAGCGCTGCCGCGGGCTCGAGCCCCAGCGCGACCACGCGCGGCCGGCGCGGGGACGGGAAGAGCTCCAGGCCCGCGAGAGACGCCGCGAACGGCGCGACGCCGCGCGTGGCGGCGCCGACCTCGCGCGCGAGATCCGCCACGCGCGCGGGATCGACCGATCCGAGGAAGCGCAGCGTCACGTGCAGCGACTCCTCGCGCACCCAGCGCACGTCGCGGCCGCCGGTGTGCTCGCGCAGCGCGGCCGCGATGCGCGCGGCGCGAGCGCGCGCCGCGGCGCCGAGCTCGAGCGCGAAGAACAGCCGCAGATTTGCCATCTCACGCTCGTCCTCCCGGCGTGGAGCCCGATGGACTTCGCCTGCCCAGCTGATGGTCTTCGCTCGCCTGCGGCTCGCTGCGCGAAACTTGCGGATGGTCTTCGCTCGCCTGCGGCTCGCTGCGCGAAACTTGCGGATGGTCTTCGCTCGCCTGCGGCTCGCTGCGCGAAACTTGCGCTCGCTGCGCGAAACCTGTTCCCGCGCGGCGGCGCATCAGCGTCGGCCCCTCGAGCGGCGCGCCGAGCAGGCGCCTGCGGATCCAGTCGAGCGCGACCTGTGCGGTGAGCTGGCGGTGGCGCGTGCGATCGAGGGGGAACACGAAGTGATCGCTGTGGGTGCCCCGTGCGTCCGCGAGCGCGATGTGGACCAGCCCGACCGGCTTCGCCTCGCTGCCGCCGCCGGGGCCCGAGATGCCGGTCGTGGCGACGGCGAGGTCGGCTCCGAAGCGCGCGCGCGCGCCCTCCGCCATCGCGCGCGCCACCGGGTCCGACACCGCGCCGTGCTGCGCGAGCAGCGCCTCGGATACACCTAGCAGAACGCGCTTCGCATCGTCGGCGTAGGCCACCACGCCGCCGAGGAAGTAGTCGGAGGAGCCGGGCACGTCGGTGAGCTTTTCGGCTACGAGCCCGCCCGTGCACGACTCCGCCACCGCGACGCACAGACCGCGCTCGCGCAACAGGTTCCCCGCGACCTGCTCGAGCGTCTCCTCGCCCTCGCCGTAGACGAGCGGGCCGAGGCGCGCGCGGATCGCGGCGCAGACGCGGTCGAGCAGCGCGTCGGCCTGCGCGGCAGTGGCCGCGCGCGCGACCGGACGCAGGTAGTTGTCGGGGAACGAGGTGCGGAAGCCGAGCTCCACGTCGCCGGAGGTCGCGACATCGGCGAGCTCGGCGTCGAGCGTGGACTCCCCCATGCCGAACGTGCGCAGCAGGCGCGCGCGCACCACGCGCGTGCCCGCCTGATGGTCTTCGCTCGCCTGCGGCTCGCTGCGCGAAACTTGCAGTCGCGCCGCCACGCGCGGCAGCACCTGCTCGTCCATCATGCGCATCATCTCGCGCGGCACGCCGGGCATGCAGAAGAAGAGAGCCCTCCATTGCGGGGGCCCACCTTCGCTCGCCTTCCCACTTTCGCGGGGGCCCACGCTTCGCTCGGCTTCGCCTCGCTGCGCGGCCGCTTCGCGGCCTTGCGAGCTGCGCGTCGGCCTTCGGCCTCCTTGCGTGACCTCGAGCATGAAGCCCGGCGCGGTGCCGATCGGGTTCGGCAGGACCTCCGCGCCGTCGGGGAAGTAGGCCTGGCTCGCGTTGTTCTCGGTCATCTCGCGTCCCGCGCTCGCGAAGAACGCGCGGATGCCCGCGAGCGCGGCCTTGTCGAGCCGCATCTCGCGCCCGAACGCCCGCGCGAGCGACTCCGAGGTGAGGTCGTCGCGCGTGGGCCCGAGCCCGCCCGACACGAGCACGACATCGGAGCGCTCGGCCGCGCGGCGGAACGCGTCGATCATGTCGGCGGGCACGTCGCGCACCGATGCGTGGTAATGCGTCTCGATGTCGAGCGAGAGCAGCCGGTCGGACAGGAACGCCTTGTTCGAGTCGACGATCTCGCCGCGCAGGAGCTCGTCGCCGATCGTGAGCACCTCGGCCTTCACGACGCGATCCCCGCGAGCGCGGCGCCCGCCACGACCAGCGCTGCACACGCGCCTGCGACGAGATCGTCGAACACCACACCGCGGCCGCCCGTGAAGTGGCGCTCGGCCCAGCGCACGGGTCCGGGCTTGGCGATGTCGAACGCGCGGAACACGAAGAAGCCCACCGCGAGCGGCAGCGGGGCCACCGCGCGCTCGGGGGCCGCGAGCAGCGAGAGCGGCCAGAGCGTCACGAGCTGACCGGCGACCTCGTCGATCGCGATCCGGCCGTCGTCCTCGTGCGCGAAGATCCGCTCCGCTTCGCCCGCCGCCCAGACGCCGACCGCCGCCACGAGCAGCGCCGCGAGCGCCGCGGCGAGCGCGCCGCGCGGTGCAATCAGCGCGAACACACCGACCCCGACCAGGGAGCCGAACGTCCCCGGCGCGACCGGCGCGAGCCCCGCGCCCGCGGCGGTCGCCACCGCGAGCACGGCAAACCGGCGCACGCCGCCTACGCGGGGCGAACCCACGGGACGAGACAAGACACGCGCTCCGGTAAGGCAACGCGGCAGGAGGAGAGCCGCGGGCAGCAACGACGCCTCAGCGGGGGACCGGGCGACCGGCTCAGGGTACCTCCGCGCGAGGGCCAGAGTCAACGAAAGTCAGGCGAAAATTGGGCTCGGGTGCCGGCCATCCGAAGAAAAGGGCGGTTAGCATCCGAATCGATGGAGGGCCCCGTGCTCGGACTCGATTTCGGCGAGCGCCGGATCGGCTTGGCCGTATCCGATCCGGCGGCCGTGATCGCCTTCCCGATCGGCGCGCTCGACCGCCAGGGGCTCGCCAAGGACGTCTCCGCGCTCTGCGACCTGATCCGCGAGCGCGGGATCGTCGCCGTCGTCGTGGGTCTGCCGCTGCACCTCGATGGGCGCGCGGGAACCGGGGCCGCTGCCGCGCGCCGCTTCGCGGATGCGCTCGGCGCGGCGTGCGCGCTGCCCGTGACGCTCGTCGACGAGCGCATGACCACCGCGATCGCGGAGCGCGCCCTGCGCGAGGAGCCGCGCGGGCGAGGCCGCGGCAAGCGGCCCGCCAAGCAGCAGGTCGATGCGATCGCGGCCGCGCTGATCCTGCGCACCTGGCTCGAGCGGCCGCGCGAGGGGCGCGCGTGATCGCGCGGATCGCGAGCTATGCGCTCGCCGCGATCCTGCTCGCGGGCGTGACGGCCGGCGCGGTGGTCGACGCGCTGCTGCAGCCGCGCTCGGACGGTGGTGCCGACGTGTTGTTCGAGGTGAAGCGCGGCGAGAGTCTGCGTGCGATCGCGACGCGCCTCGAGGAACACGGGCTGGTACGCGACGCGCGCGCCACCACGTGGTGGGCGAGGGTGCGCGGCAAGGCCGCAGAGCTGCACTCGGGACAGTACTGGCTGTCGCCCGCGCTCTCGCCGTCCGAGATCATCGACCGGATCGCGTCGGGCAGGGTCGCCACGTGGGAGGTCGTGATTCCGGAGGGCCTCACTGCCGCGGAGATCGGGGAGCGCCTCGCCGCGCGAGGGATCGTCGAGGCGCGCGCGTTCACGGCGGCGGTCGCCGACCCGGAGCTCGCGCGCGAGCTCGGCATCCCCGCGCCCGCTCTCGAGGGCTACCTGTTCCCCGAGACCTACCGCCTGCCGCGCGGCCAGACCGGGCCCGAGGTGGTGCGCGTGCTCGTCGGGCAGTTCCACGCGGCGTGGAAGCAGGTAGAGGCGCGCGCGGCCGAGCGCGGGCTCGCCATGCACGATGTGATGATCCTCGCCTCGATCGTGGAGAAGGAGACGGGCAGTCCGGAGGAGCGTCCGCGCATCGCGGCGGTGTTCGCGAACCGGCTGCGCATGGGCATGCGCCTCGAGTCCGATCCCACGGTCATCTACGGCGTGACGGCGTTCGACGGCAACCTGCGGCGCAGCGATCTCGATGATCCGTCCAACGCGTACAACACCTATCAACATGCCGGTCTGCCGCCGGGGCCGATCTCGAATCCGGGCCTCGATGCGATCCGCGCCGTGATCGACCCCGAGCAGAGCAGGGTGCTCTACTTCGTGTCGAGGAACGACGGCACGCACGAGTTCTCGGAGACCTACAGCCAGCACGTCGACGCGGTCGACCGTTACCAGCGCCGGAGAGGAGCGAGGTGACCGACCACGCCACCCCGGCGAGCTTCTACGGCGAGCGGATCCCAGCCCAGTTCAACCGCGCGCTCGAGCACCAGCGGTCGCTCGGCGAGGCGGGCCGGCGCGTCTACGAGGCGATGCGCGCCGTGGACGCCACGATCCGCGTCGACGTCGAAGGCCTCGGCGGCGGCACCTTCTTCCTGAACATCCGCGCGGGGTGCATGACGGCCGAGCCGCGCGCCGCGCACGCGCCGTTCCTCACGCTGATCCAGGACCGCCGCGCGTTCGAGCGCCTCTCGCGCGAGGCCGGCGACTCGGCGCTCGCGCTGCTCGGCGGTCTGTCCGGGATCTCGGGCGAGCTCGCGCTCACGCGGTCGCGCGTCGAGAGCCTCCGCGCGGTGGACGGGCTCGTGCGCTTCGAAGTGACGGGCGACGACGGCTTCGCGGTCGGCACCCACTTCGGTGCGGCGCCGGTACCCGCCGAGCCGAAGACCCGGATCACCGTGGACGGTCAGGTCTACCGCGACCTGCGCAGCGGCGCGCTCGACGCCCAGTCCGCGTTCATGAACGAGCAGATCCGGATCGAGGGCGACCTCCAGGCTGCCATCGCTCTCGCACTCGCGGCGGTGTCCGCGGATTAGCCGCAGCCGCAAGCGCCGCGAGCGCAAGTTTCGCGCAGCGAGCCGCAGGCGAGCGAAGACCGTCGACCTCCAGACCGGGTGTTCTCTAGTACATATGCGCAGGCGCCGATAGCCACCCCCGAGAAGCGCGACATTTTTGGGGGCGACTTGCGAGGGGCGCGCGCAGAACAGATCCGGCTCGAGCTCTGCGCGGTGAGCGCGGCCACCACGCTCGGGACGCTGCTCGCGTTCGGAGCGGCGTTGCGCGCGCTCGAGCCGGCCGCGATCCCCGCCGTCTTCTCGGTGCTGCGCCTCGCGGTCCAGGGTCTCGTGTGCTCCGCGGCCAGCACCGCGATCGCATGGGGGTCCGCGGCGCGCGCGCTCGCGGACCTCGGCGCCCCGGATCACGACGCAAGCGGCGGTCTCGACGGCGCCCACCGCACTCCGGGTCGCTTCGCCGCGGCATCGTTCGCGATCTGGATGCTGTGTGCCGCGATCGGAATCCTCGTCGAGCCAGGCGGCGCGGAGTCCTCGTTCGCGGCCGATCGCCTGATCGCGTTCGCCGCCCTCGGCTTCGCCGCGGCTGCCGCTAACACCTTGCTTGTCGCGCGCGTGATGGCGCCGGTGGCCGAGGCGCTCGCACCGCGCGTGCCGGCCGCGCGCCGCGCGCGCGCCGCGCGGCCGCTCCCGCTCGCTTGGACGCTACGACTGCTCGCAACGTCGCTCGTGCTCGTACCCGTGGTGCTCGACGCGCTCGTCTCGCAGGCGCGCGCGCGCGAGGGCGCCGGAGTCGCCGGCGCGCTCGGCTCGCCGCTCGCCGTCTCGCTGATCGCGCTCGCGTTCGGCCTCGTGCTCGCGGAGCTCGTGAGCGCGCAGATGCGCCGCGCCGCGGCCTCCCTGCGCGCCGCCGCGCGCGGTGCCATGCGCGGGGCCAGCGAGGGCATCGGCGGATCGGGTGAGTTCTCCGAGGTGTTCGAGGCGCTGGACGGGCTCTCGCGTTCGATCCAGGACGCGCTCGACGCGTTGAGGGGCGCCGCCGCGGAGCTCGGCGCGGGATTCGGCGAGCTCGACGGCGCGCGCGAGCGGGTCGGGACGCTGGCCGACGCCCAGGTCGCCGACGTGCAGCGCCTCGCGCAGTCGATGAGCACGGTGTACGCGCATTCGGAGAAGAACGCCGAGTCGATCCAGGACCTGCGCCTGGCCGTGGACGAGTCGAGCAGCGCGGTCACCCAGCTCGGCGCGGCTGGCGAGCAGCTGGTCGGCACCGCGCGCGAGCTGACCTCGCGGGCGGACACGGTCTCGTCGTCGATCCAGCACGCGCTCGCGACGCTCGGCGACGTGGCGAGCGCTACGGACGTGCTCGCGGGCGTCGCCGCCGACGCGTCTTCCTCGATGGAGCAGATGGCGAGCTCGATGAGCGCCGTGAACGACAACGCGGAGCGCTGCTCCGCGCTCTCCGACCAGGTGGTGAGCGTCGCGGATCAGGGCTCGCGGATCGTGCAGCAGACGATGGACGGCATGCATGTGATCCGCGAGGCCACTGCCACCGCCGAGCGCGTGGTCCGCGGGCTCGGCGACCGCGCGGGCGAGATCGGCGCGATCGTGGACGTGATCGACGGCGTGGCGAACGAGACCAGCCTGCTCGCGCTCAACGCCGCGATCATCGCTGCGCAGGCGGGCGAGCACGGGCGCGGCTTCTCGGTGGTGGCGGGCGAGATCCGCGAGCTCGCCACGCGCGTGTCTTCGAGCACCGCCGAGATCACGAATCTGATCCGCTCGGTCCAGGACGAGAGCACCAATGCGGTCGGCGCGATCGAGCGAGGCACCCAGAGCGTCGCGAAGGGCGTCGAGTTCTCCGAGCAGGCCGGCCGCTCGCTGATCGAGATCACGCGGGTCGCGCGCAGCAACAAGAAGCTGGTCGAGGGCATCGTGCAGTCGGTGCGCGAGCAGACCAAGGCGGCGACGCACGTGGTCGGCGTGATCGAGGAGGTCTCCTCCCAGGCCGGGCGGATCCGCTCCGCCGCGCGCGACCAGCAGATGGGCAACGACGTCGTGCTCGAGCAGGCGAACGCGATGAAGGACATGGCCAAGCAGGTGCACCGCACCGCCGACGAGCAGAGCCGCGGCACACGCCTGATCGTCGAGACGGTCGAGAACGTGCGTTCCGCGACCGACAAGATGGCCAGCTCGGTGGCCGAGCAGACCGCGGGCTGCGCGCGCGTGGTCGCCTCCACCTGGGAGGCGTTCACGCGCGCCAAGGAGACCCGCGAAGCGACCGGTACGCTGGCTTCCGCGGTCGAACGCGTGCGCGCGAATGCCGACAAGGTCGACCGACTGGTCGCCGAGCTCCGATCGCCGCGCTGATCCGCTGCGCGCCGACGCGCGCACAGCGATTCCCTTGCGGCCACCGCGCGCCGTCGGGATACTCGATGTGGCGGTCCGCCACGCACCGGAGTGTGTGCGCGCGCGATGCACGAGATGGCCATTACCGAGAGTGTCGTCGCCGCCGTGTCCGAGCGGATCGGAACCGGGCGGGTGTCGCGCGTGGTGCTGGAGATGGGGCAGATGGGGCGGCTCTCGGGCGTGATGCCCGACAGCTGCGGTTCTGCTTCGAGATCTGCGCGAAGGGCACATCGTCGAAGGCGCCGTGCCCGAAGTCCGCGAGCTCGATCCGCCGCGCGGCGCGCTCGTGTTCGTCGAGAACGTGGGGAATCTGGTGTGCCCGGCGCTGTTCGACCTCGGTGAGCGCGCGCGCGTGGTGGTGGCGTCGGTGACCGAGGGCCAGGACAAACCGGCGAAGTACCCGCACATGTTCGCGCCGGCCGATGCCCTCGTGCTGAACAAGTTCGACCTGCTGCCCCACGTCTCGTTCGACGTCGGCGCGTTCCTTGCACACGCGCATCACGTGAACCCGAAGCTGCGCGTATTCCCCGTGTCGGCGCAGACGGGCGAGGGCCTCGCCGCGTGGTACGACTGGCTGCTCGAGCTCTTGCTCGAGGCCGGCGGTTCCCCCCCGTGATCTCCTGGCTGTTGCTCGGCTTCACGATGGGGTTGCGCCACGCGCTCGAGGCCGATCACCTCGCCGCTGTCGCGAGTCTCTCGGCGCGCGCGGCGAGCCCCGCGGCACTGATGCGTGTCGCGGGGGCGTGGGGAGTGGGACACGGCCTCGCGATCCTCGCGATCGCCTGTCTGTGGGTCGCCACGGGTATCGAGGTGCCGGAGCAGGCGCAGCCGTTCGTAGAAGCTGCCGCGGGCTCGCTGCTCGTCTGGCTCGGCGTCGACCTCCTGCGCAGGCGCGAGGGCGGGCGCGCGCACGTCGCCGCCCACGAACACCCGGGCGGTACGGTGCACGCCCATCTGCACTGGCGCGCGTCAGGTGAAATACCAACGGGTGGGGCATCGGGCCTCACTCATCCGCACCCGCGTCACCCGGTGCGCCGCGCGCTGTTCGTCGGATCGCTGCACGGTCTCGGCGGGTCGGCGCTGCTCGGTCTGCTGGCGGCGCGCGGCGCGCACGCGAGTCAGGCGATCTTGTACGCCGTCGTATTCGGACTCGGCGCGACCGCGGGTATGCTCGCGTTGTCGACGACGGTGTCGCTACCACTGCGCTCGGCGGGGGTGCGCGAAGCGGCGCTCGGTCGATCGAGTCGCCTTGCGATCGGCTTTGCTTCGATCGCGATCGGAGTCTGGATTGGTGCGCGTGCTCTCCTGATCTGAACACGAAGTGAAGGGTGGGTCTTGAGCGAGAAGCCGACCGTCCATCTTCCGTGGATCAACGCGGGGCTCTCCTGCGACGGAGATTCCGTCGCGCTCTGCTCGAGGGCTACGACGCGCTGATCCTCGTCGACGCGATGGCGCGCGGCGAGGTGCCTGGTACCGTGTCGATCTTCGAGCGCGAATGGGGGGACCAAGCGGCGGATCGCGCGGACTGCCCCGCCCGGCGACGCGCACGATCTGGATCCGGTATCCGCGCTCGCGCGGCTCGCGCGGCTCGCGCGGCTCGGCGGGAGGGTGGAGCGCATCTTCACGGTCGGCCGAGCAGATCGGCGAGGGGTCGGTCTCTCGCCGTGCGTCGCGGCGGCGGTGGCGCCCGCCGCGGCGGCCGTGGGCGACCTGGTCTCCCGACTGGCGGTCTCGCAGGTGGAGCCTCACGGCATCCGGCCCGTGCCAGCATCCAACCAGGAGGTCTCGAGATGATTCGCCGTTTCCTCACCACTGCCGTCCTGATCGGAGCCTCCTACATCGTGGTCACGACCTTGCCGGACGTCGCCCGCTACTTGACGATGCGGGAGCTGTAGGCGCACCGGGGGCGCGAGAGAGGGCATGGCCAAGTATTCCATCGACGCGGAGCGCTCCGAGGTCTTCGTCGAAGCGCGATCGAACGTCCACCCGATCGAGATCCGAACCCAGGGCGTGTGCGGATCGATCGAGGCCGACGTTCGCAACGGGCAGCTCGACCTGTCCTCGGCACCGCGCGCGGAGCTCGAGATCTCGGCGGAGCTGCTGCGTTCGGGGATCGACCTCTACGACAGCGAGATCCACCGTCGGATCGAGGTGCACAAGTACCGCGCGATCAAGGGCCAGCTCCGCGACGCGAGCGAGATCGGACAGGGGCGCTACCGGCTGCGCGGGACCCTCTCGCTGCACGGCGTTACGCGCGAGCTCGAAGGCGAAGTCACCGTGCGCGCGGGCGACGACTGGCTCGAGGTGGAAGGCGCGAAGACGCTCGACATGCGCGATTTCAACCTCGAGCCGCCCAAGATCCTGATGCTCGAGGTGCAGGCGCAGATCAACCTGCACGCGAAGATCCGCGCCGTGCGCGTGGGCTGAGCCTTCGCATGTGCCTCGGCATCCCGCGCAGCATCGTCGTCGACGGGCAGCCCGATCTCGGGCGCGTGGACGTCGCGGGCCGCGTGCGCGCGGTGAACGTCGGGCTGCTCCAGCCCGACCTGCCGCAGGTCGGGGAATGGATCGTGATCCACTCGGGCTTCGCGATGGACCGCATCGACGAGGGGACTGCGAGGCGCAGCCTCGCGTTCCTGATGGACGACACCGCGTGAAGTTCCTCGTGATCTGGAGGCTCGAGCTCTCGCTCGTTCCGCGCGGCGGGCTCGACGCCGTGCTGCGGATGCCCGACTACGCCGCACCGCTCGAGCGCAGCGGCAAGATCGCCGGCGCGACGATCGCCACGAACCGGCCCTCGTTCGCCATGTGCAGCGGGTCGATGTCGAGCAGCTCGCACGCGGCCGCGACGGGCGCGCGCACGGGCA
This sequence comes from Myxococcota bacterium, assembly GCA_035258825.1. Lineage (GTDB taxonomy): Bacteria > Myxococcota_A > UBA9160 > UBA9160 > SMWR01 > JAHEJV01. The sequence continues at coordinate 3,010 of DATFWW010000060.1, read as the reverse complement.
CGCGGTCCTCTTGGATCGCGATCCCCACGCGCGCCGCCGCGGCGATCTCGTTCAGCACCGTCGCGACACCGCCGCGCGTCGCGTCGCGCAGGCGGGTCGCTGTGACCGAGCGTATGCGATCGGGCCCACCCCGTACAGCGCGAAGTCAGCGCGTTCGGCGTCGATCGCGCGCTGCGGCCACCACCGCCTGACCGAAGCTCACTCCGCCGTCGTTCGGGGGCAGCGCGGAGTGCGTCAGCACGCGGAAGCGCGCCGCTTCGAGGCCGTGAGCGGTGCGTTCGAGCAGGAGCGCGTTCTGGAACACCCCGCCCGAGAGCGCGACCACGGCGAGGCCGGTGCGATCGCGCAGCCGCGCGCACGCCTGCACCGCGCAGCGCGCGAGGGTGTTGTGAAAACGCGCCGCGACCGTCGCGGCCGATCGCCCCGCGCGCAGATCCTCGACGGCCCCGCGGACCAGATCGGAGCCGCGCAGCTCGATCATCGGGTCGTCGCCGAGCCCGGTCGGATATGCCCCGCGCTCGAGCGAATCCGCGCACTGCTCGAGCAGGATCGCGGCCTGGCCCTCGTAGGTCACGCGATCGCGGATCCCCGCGATCGCCGCGACCGCGTCGAACAGCCGCCCGACGCTCGAAGTGAGCGGCGCGTGGGCGCGCGACCGCAGCAGCGCGCGCGCGGCTTCCCAGCGCGCCGCGTTGCGGCGGAAGACCTCGAGGTCGGAGGGAACCGCGCCATCGAACGCCGCATCGAGGTCGGAGAGCGCCATGCGCCAGGGCTCGCGGATCGCGCGGCGCTGCCGGGCATCGGCACGGGCGCGAGCCGGCCCGCGCGCGCGAAGTCTGCGCGGTCGGCGATCAGGAATTCGCCGCTCCAGATCGTCCCGTCGGTGCCGTAGCCGAGCCCATCGAAGCAGAGCGCGATCGCGCGGCCCGCGTGACCCGCCTCTGCGAGGCACGCGGCCGCGTGCGCCTGGTGGTGCTGCACGCCCTCGAGCGCGAGGCCGTCCGCGTCGGCGAGCGCGACCGCGTGTTGCGTCGACAGGTAGTCCGGGTGCAGGTCGTGCGCGATCACGGCGGGCCGCACGTCGAACATCCGCTCGTACTGGGCGATCGCCTCGCGGAACGCCTCGAACGCCGCGTAGTGCTGGAGGTCGCCCAGGTGGTGGGAGACGAACGCGCGGTCGCCCACCGCGAGGCAGATCGTGCTCTTGAGCTCCGCGCCGCAGGGGAGGATCGGGCGCGGCGCGCGGAAGGGGAGGGCGACCGGCCGCGGCGCAAAGCCGCGCGCGCGGCGCAGGATCTGCACGCGCCCGTGCGCGCTGCGCGCCACCGAGTCGTCGCAGCGCGTCTCGATCGGGCGGTCGTGCACGAGCCGGAAGTCGCACAGCGGGGAGAGGCGATCGCGCGCGTCATCGTCGCGATAGGCGATCGGCTCGTCGCTCTGGTTTCCGCTCGTGAGTACGAACGGCAGTGCGATCTCGCGCGCGAGCAGGTGGTGCAGCGGTGTGTAGGGCAGCATGACGCCGAGCAGGCGGCTCCCCGGCGCGACGCCCTCGGCCGCGGGCGCGTCGCCGCGCCGCGGCGCGAGCAGGATCAGGCGCTCGGCACCTGCGAGACCGTGGCGCACTGGCGCGTCGAGCTCGATCAGCCGCTCGGCCGCCGCGAGATCGGCCACCATCAGCGCGAACGGCCGCTCCTCGCGCTGCTTGCGCCCGCGCAGCGCCGCCACGGCGCGCGCGCGTCGAGCGCCTCGCGGCGAGGTGGTAGCCGCCGAGCCCTTTGATTGCGACGACTGCCCCGCTCCGGATCAGCGCCGCCGTGCGCGCGATCGGATCGCCGGGCTCCGGCTTGCCGTCGCGGCTCCCGAGCAAGAGGTGCGGACCGCATTCCGGGCAGCAGACCGGCTGCGCGTGGAAGCGGCGGTCGCGCGGGTCCGCGTACTCGCGCGCGCACGCCGCGCACATCGCGAAGCCGCTCATCGCCGTCTCCGCGCGGTCGTATGGGACACCGCGCACGATCGTGAAGCGCGGGCCGCAGTTCGTGCAGTTGGTGAAGGCGTAGCGGTAGCGGCGATCCGCGGGATCGAAGATCTCGGCGAGGCAGTCGCCGCACGTCGCGACGTCGGGCGAGATCGGCGCGTGCCGTCGGCCGCGGTCGTCGCTCGCGCCGATCCGGAATGAAACGTCTCCCATCGCCGGGATCGACTCGCGCGCGATCCGCTCGATCCGCGCGAGCGGCGGTGCCCCGCGCTCCAGCTCTCCGACGAATGCGTCGCCGGGCGCGCCCTCGACCTCGATCAGCGCGCCGCGCGCGTCGTTGTGCACCAATCCTGCCAGCCCGCGGCGCGTCGCCGCGGCGTACACGAACGGCCGGAAACCGACCCGGCGGCTCTCAGCAACCAGCTAGTTGAGCGCGACGTCCTTGAGCAGCTGGAGATTCTCGAGCGCCTTGCCTGCGCCGTGCACCACCGCCGTGAACGGGTCGTCGCTGCGCAGGATCGGCAGCTTCGTCTCCTGGCGCAGCACGTGATCGAAGTCGCGCAACAGCGACCCGCCGCCGACCAGCATGATGCCTCGGTCGACGATGTCGGCGGCCAGCTCCGGCGGCGTCTTCTCGAGCGTCAGGTGGACCGTCTCGACGATCGAGTGGATCGGCTCGACCAGCGCCTCGGCGATCTCCTCACTCGACGCCACCACCACCTTCGGAATGCCGGCCACGAGATCGCGCCCCTTGATCTCCATCGTCTGCGTCGGGCCCTCGGCTGACGCCGTGGCGATCGTCATCTTGACCTGCTCGGCGGTGCGCTCCCCGATCAGCATGTTGTACTTGCGCTTCACGTAGTTGACGATCGCCTCGTCCATCTTGTCGCCGCCGCAGCGGATCGAGCTGGACGTCACGATGCCCGACAGCGAGATCACGGCCACGTCGGTGGTGCCGCCCCCGATGTCCACCACCATGTTGCCGGTCGCCGCGGTCACGTCGAGGCCGGCGCCGATCGCGGCGGCCATCGGCTC
>DATFWW010000059.1:0-14818 GCA_035258825.1 Myxococcota bacterium | reverse complement strand
GCGCGAGCCGCTGCCGGCCGAGCCGCGCTGGGCACCCGTGCGCGCGCCGATGGACGTGCGGCGCAGCGTGACGCGCGAGGCGTTCCACGAGAGTGTCAAGCGCGCAAAGGAGTACATCGAGGCCGGCGACACGTTCCAGGTCGTGCTGTCGCAGCAGTTCCGGATCCCGCTCCAGGTCGACCCGTTCACGATCTACCGCCATCTGCGCGTGATCAACCCGAGTCCCTATCTCTTCTTTCTGCGCTGCGAGGGGCCGGTGTTGATCGGCTCGTCGCCGGAGATCCTCGTGCGCCTCGAGGACGATCGGATCGACGTGCGCCCGATCGCCGGTACGCGGCCGCGCGGGCGCACGCCCGAGGAGGACGTGGCGCTCGAGCAGGACCTGCTCGCGGATCCTAAGGAGCGCGCGGAGCACGTGATGCTCGTGGACCTCGGGCGCAACGACGTCGGCCGCGTCGCGGAGTTCGGCAGCGTGCGCGTGAACGAGTACGCCACGGTCGAGCGCTACTCGCACGTGATGCACATCGTCTCGAACGTCCAGGCGCGTCTGCGCGCGGGGCTCGACTGGCTCGACCTGCTGCGCGCCACGTTCCCGGCCGGCACGCTCTCGGGCGCGCCGAAGGTGCGCGCGATGGAGATCATCGACGAGCTCGAGACGCTGCGGCGCGGGTTCTTCGGCGGCTGCGTCGGCTACATCGACTACTCGGGCAACATGGACACCGCGATCGCGATCCGCACGCTGCTCGTGAAGGACGACGAGATCTTCCTGCGCGCGGGCGCCGGGATCGTGGCGGACTCCGACCCCGAGTCGGAGTACCAGGAGACGGTCAACAAGGCTCGCGCGCTGATCGAGGCGATCGACATGGCGCGAGAGGGGGTCGATTAGTCGAGGGCCGTCATGCGGATCGCGATGATCGACAACTACGACTCCTTCACGTATAACCTCGTGCAGTACCTCGCGGAGCTGGGCGCGCACGTGGGTGTGGTGCGCAACGACGCGGTCACCGCGGCAGCGCTGCTCGACGCCGGGCCGGCGGGCGTCGTGATCTCGCCGGGGCCGGGCGATCCCGACGCCGCGGGCATCTCGCTCGACGCGGTGCGCGCGTGTGCGGCGCGCGGCACGCCGCTGCTCGGCGTCTGTCTCGGGCACCAGTCGATTGGCGCCGCGTTCGGCGGGAAGATCGTGCGGGCGCGGCGGATCATGCACGGCAAGGTGTCGGTGATCGAACACGATGGAAAGGGCGTATTCGAGGGCATCGCCTCGCCGCTCGAAGCCACCCGCTACCACTCGCTCGTGATCGAGGAGTCGTCCTGCCCGACAGAGCTCGAGATCAGCGCGCGCACCTCCGACCGCGAGATCATGGCGGTGCGGCATCGGTCGCTCCCGATCGAGGGGGTGCAGTTCCATCCCGAGTCGATCCTGACTGCGTGCGGCAAGCAGCTGCTCGGGAATTTCCTGGCGCGCTGCCGCGGGCGGGCCGCCGCGTGAGCGTGCGGGCCGCGATCGATCGCGCCGTGCGCGGCGCAGAGCTGCCGGGCGCGCTGATCGAGGCGGCGTTCGCGGAGATCGCCGCGGGCGAGGCGACACCGGCCGGGATCGCCGCGCTGCTCACGGCCCTGCGCACCAAGGGCGAGACGGTGGGGGAGATCGTCGGCGCCGCGCGCGCGCTGCGCGCGGCGGCGGTGACCGCGCCGTGCCTCGACCCGCGCACCGTCGATACCTGCGGCACGGGCGGCGACGGCGCGCACACCTTCAACATCTCCACCACGGCGGCGTTCGTGGTGGCGGGCGCGGGCGTACCGGTGGCCAAACACGGCAACCGCGCCGCGTCGAGCAAGTCGGGCAGCATCGACGTGCTCGAGGCGCTCGGGGTCGCCGTGGAGCTCGACGTGGCGGCGTCGGCGCGCGTACTGCGCGAGGTGGGGATCGCGCCATTCTTTGCGCGGATCGCCCATCCCGCGATGCGCCACGTGGCCGCCGTGCGCCAGGAGCTCGGCATCCGCACGCTGATGAACTGCATGGGGCCACTGCTCAACCCGCTCGGCGTGCGGCGCCAGATGATCGGCGTCTACGACCGCGCGCTCGTGCCGGTGATCGCGTCTGCGCTCGGGGAGCTCGGATCCGAGCGCGTGCTCGTGGTGCACGGCAGCGATGGACTCGACGAGGTGACGGTCACGGGACCCACGCACGCGGCGCTGCTCGACCGCGGCGCCGTGCGCGAGCTGGCGATCGACCCGGAGCCGCTCGGCGTCCCGCGCGCGTCGGTCGACGCGCTGCGCGGCGGCGACGCCGCGGAGAACGCCCAGATCGCGCTCGCCGTGCTCGAGGGCGAGGCGGGACCGCGCCGCGATGTGGTGCTCGTCAACGCGGCCGCCGTGCTCTGGATGGCGGGCGCGGCGGGCGACCTCGGCGAGGGACTCGGGCTCGCGCGCGCGAGCCTGGATTCGGGCGCCGCGCGCGCGAAGCTCTCCGCGCTCGTCGCGGCGAGCGCGGTGGCGAAGCCGTGATCCTCGACGAGATCCTCGATCGCAAGCGGACGGAGCTCGCCGCTGCGCGCGCGCGCGAGGCGCCCGAGAAGCTCGCGCAGCGCGCCGAGGAGATGGTGGAGCCGTTGCGCGATTTCGCCGGCGCGATCGCGCGCGGGCCGGATCCGCGCGTGATCGCCGAGGTGAAGCGCCGCTCGCCGAGCCGCGGGGAGATCCGCGCCGATTTCGATCCGGTGGCCTGCGCGGTGGCCTATGCGGAGGGAGGCGCGGCCGCGATCTCCATCCTCACCGACGAGTCGTTCTTCGGCGGGCACCTCGACTACCTCGCCGCGGTTCGCCGCGCGGTGGCGCTGCCGCTCCTGCGCAAGGACTTCGCGATCGACGCCTATCAGGTCGACGAGGCGCGTGTCGCGGGCGCCGACGCGGTGCTGCTGATCGCCGCGGCGCTTCGATCCGATGCGCTCGCGGCGCTGCGCGCGCGCGCCGAGCAGCTCGGGCTCTGCGCGCTCGTCGAGGTGCACGACGAGGCCGAGCTCGAGATGGCGCTCGCGTCTGGGGCGCGCGTGATCGGGATCAACAACCGCGACCTGCGCACGTTCGAGACCGACCTCGGTGTCACGGAACGGCTCGCGCCGCGGGTGCCGGAGGGGGTCGTCGTGGTCGCCGAAAGTGGCATCTTCACGCGCAGCGACATGGCGCGCCTGGCCGCGTCCGGGGCGCACGCGTTTCTGGTCGGTGAATCTCTGATGCGCGAAGCGGACGTGGCGGGCGCATTGCAGCGCCTGCGGAGGGCCTCGTGAACGTTCGAATCAAGATCTGCGGGATCATCCACCCCGACGATGCGGAGAGCGCGATCGCGGCGGGCGCCGATCTGCTGGGGCTCAACTTCGTGCCCACGTCGCCGCGCTGTCTCGATCTGAAGGCCGCCATCGCGATCGCGGAGCGGGTGGCGGGCCGCGTCGAGCTCGTCGGCGTGTTCCAGAACGCGGAGCAGGACGAGATCGACCGCGTGTTGCGGCGCGTCGATCTCGACCGCCTCCAGTTCCACGGAGAGGAGACGGAGGAGCAGGTCGAGTCGGTCGATCTGCCCGTGATCAAGGCGATCCGCGGCGCGGACCCGGAAGCCGCGGAGCAGTTTCCGGGCACGATGCTGCTCCTCGATCACCCCACCGAGGGCGGCGGCCGCGGCAAGCCGTGGAAGTGGTCGGATGCCGCAGTGCTGATCGAGAGCGGCTACGACGTGATCCTGGGTGGCGGACTCGACCCCGACAGCGTGGGCGGAGCGCTCGCCGACCTCGGCGATCTGCTGCCGTGGGGAGTCGACGTCGCGTCGGGCGTGGAGGGTGCCGGCCACCGCAAGGACGCCGACAGGATGAAGCGCTTCGTCCAGGCGGTGCGGGCGGCCGAGGCTCCCGAGCCCGCCAAGCCGAAATGACCGCGCAGGGCGGATCTACCAGCCGCGCCGACGAGCGCGGCCGCTTCGGCGACTACGGCGGCCGCTATGTCCCCGAGACGCTGATCGCGGCCCTCGACGAGCTCACCGAGGCGTATCCGCGCATCACGCGCACGCCGGAGTTCGCCGCCGAGCTCGGGGACCTGCTGGCGAGCTATGCGGGTCGGCCGACGCCGCTGTTCTTCGCGCGCCGGATGACCGAGGACCTCGGCGGCGCGAAGGTCTACCTCAAACGCGAGGATCTCGCCCACACGGGCGCGCACAAGATCAACAACGTGCTCGGGCAGTGCCTGCTCGCGCACCACATGGGCAAGCCGCGCGTGATCGCGGAGACGGGCGCGGGCCAGCACGGCGTCGCCGCCGCCACCGCCGCGGCGCTGCTCGGCCAGCAGTGCACCGTCTACATGGGCGCGGAGGACGTCTCGCGTCAGGCGCTCAACGTATTCCGGATGGAGCTGCTCGGCGCGGAGGTGCGGCCGGTCGAGAGCGGCTCGCAGACGCTCAAGGACGCCACCAACGAGGCGTTGCGCGACTGGGTCACCAACGTCCGCAACACCTACTACTGCATCGGCTCCGTGATGGGACCGCATCCGTACCCGACGATCGTGCGCGACTTCCAGCGCGTGATCGGGATCGAGGCGCGCGTGCAGATCCAGGCAGCCGAGGGGCGTCTGCCCGATGCGATCCTCGCGTGCGTGGGCGGGGGCTCGAACGCGATGGGGATCTTCCACCCGTTCCTCGCCGACGCGGAAGTGCGCTTGATCGGCGTCGAGGCCGCGGGCGAGGGGCTCGCGACGGGCCGGCACGGCGCGGCGCTCTCGGCGGGTGCGCCCGGCGTGCTGCACGGCATGAAGAGTCTCCTGCTCTTCGACGACGACGGGCAGGTGTTCCCCGCACACTCGATCTCCGCCGGTCTCGACTATCCCGGCGTCGGGCCCGAGCACGCCCATCTGCGCGACAGCGGGCGCGCCGAGTACGTGACGGCCACCGACCAGGAGGCGCTCGACGCGTTCCTCTACCTCTCGCGCACCGAGGGGATCATCCCCGCGCTCGAGTCCGCCCACGCGGTCGCCCACGCGCGGCGCCTCGCGCCCGAGCTCGGCCGCGGCAAGCTGCTCGTGATCAATCTCTCGGGGCGCGGCGACAAAGACGCGCCGCAGGTGCGCGAACTGCTTGCGCAAGCTTCGCGCAGCGAGCCGAAGGCGAGCGAAGTCCATCGAGATGGTTCGCGCAGCGAGCCGAAGGCGGGCGTCGCCCAGCGGGCGGGGCGCACCAACGCATGAGCCGGCTCGCGGATCGCTTCGCAGTGCTGCGCGCGCGGGGGGAGAAGGCGCTGATCCCGTTCGTGACGGCGGGCGATCCGGACCTCGCCACCACCGAGGCACTCGTGCCCGCGCTCGCGCTCGCGGGCGCCGATGCGATCGAGCTCGGCGTGCCGTTCTCGGATCCGATGGCGGAGGGGCCGACGATCCAGCGCGCGAGCGAGCGCGCCCTGCGGTCGGGCACCTCGCTGCGCCGGGTGCTGCAGCTCGTGGGTCGACTGCGGCCTCGGGTGGACATTCCGATCGTCTTGATGGGTTATGCGAACAACCTGCTCGCGATGGGCGAGCAGGAGTTCGCCGCGGCGGCCGCGGAGGTGGGGGTCGACGGGATGATCGCGGTTGACCTGCCTCCCGAGGAGGGCGAGGGGCTGAACGCGGCGCTGCGGGCGCGCGGGGTCGACCCGATCCTGCTCGCGGCGCCCACGACGCGGCCCGAGCGGCTCGAGATGCTCGCCAAGCGCACGGCGGGCTTCCTCTACTTCGTCTCGCTCACGGGCACCACCGGCGCGCGCAGCGCGCTCTCGGCGACGCTCGAGGCGGAGGTGCGCGCGGTGCGCGCGGTCTCCGACGTGCCCGTGTGCGTGGGATTCGGTATCTCGACGCCCGAGCACGCCGCACGCGTTGCGGCGTTCGCCGACGGCGTCGTGGTGGGCAGTGCGGTCGTCGACCGGATCGAGCGGGCCGGATCGCGCGACGCGGCGGTCGATGCCGCCACCGCGTTCGTTGCGGAGCTCAAGCGCCCGCTGCGGTGAGCCGCGCGTGGATCTCGCGCACCTGGCGCTCGGTGTCGGCGAGCGGACCGCTGTTGTCGATCACGTGATCGGCGAGTTCGCGCTTGCGGTCGAGCGGCATCTGCGCGCGCACGCGCTGCTCCGCCTCCGCGCGCGAGCAGCGGTCGCGCCCGATCTGCCGCTCGATCTGCACCGATTCGGGCACCCACACGACCACGGTCGTCTCGACGCTGCGCGCGGCCGCACTCCCGCGGCCCGACTCGCGCCCCTCGAACAAGAGCGGGATGTCGAGCACGACGAGCTTCGCCTTCTCCGCGACCGCGGCGGCGAGCCGGCGCGCGAACTCGGCGCCCACCTGCGGATGGACGATCGCATTGAGGCGCAGGCGCGCGGCCTCGTCGGCGAACGCGATCGCGCCGAGCGCCTTGCGGTCGAGCACGCCGTCGGCCGTGAGGATCCCCGCGCCGAACGCCGCGGCGAGCTCGGCCACCATCGGCATGCCGGGTGCCTGCAGCTCGTGCACGATGGCGTCCGCGTCGATCACGGTGGCGCCGAGGTCGCGCATCATGCGCGCCACGGTGCTCTTGCCCGAGCCGATTCCGCCCGTGAGTCCGATCACCACGCTCACGCGGGCAACGTGCGCGCGTGGTCCCGGAGGCGCAAGGGCGGATCCGGGACGAGTACCTACGCCCGGGTTCCCACCTCGGGCACGTCGTCCTCGTGGACGACGACGCAGTTCTTGCCGTCGGCCTTCGCGCGGTAGAGCGCCTGGTCGGCCTTCTGGAAGAAGCGCTTGCGGTTGCCGTTGAACGCCGCCACACCGACCGACACCGTCACGCGCAGCGGCCGCAGCGAGTCGTCGACGATGAACGACGACTCCGCGATCGCGGTGCGCACCTTCTCGGCGAGCAGGTAGGCCCCCGGCGCATCGGTGGTGGGCGCGAGGATCACGAACTCCTCGCCGCCGTAGCGCGCGCACAGGTCGCTGCCGCGCACGGCGCCGTTCAGGATCTGCGCGATCCGCACGAGGATCTCGTCACCCGCGGCGTGGCCTAGCCGGTCGTTCAGGCGCTTGAAGTCGTCGATGTCGATCACGAGGATCGCGAGCGGCTCCTGGGTGCGCTCGACGCGCCGGATCTCGCGCGTGAGGTGGTCCTGGAAGAATCGGTGGTTGTGGAGCTTGGTGAGCCCGTCGGTGATCGAGAGCTGATTCAGGATCTCGTTCGCCTGCTGCAGGCGCTGGTTGCGATCCTTCAGATGCCGGTTGGCCTCCTCGATCTCCTCGCGCTGTGCGCGCTGGTGCTGGATCATGTCGTTGAACGTGCGCGTGAGCAGCCCGATCTCGTCGCGCGACGACACCTCGGGGATCTCGATCTCGGAGTGGCCGAGCATCACGCGGCGCACGGCCTCGGACAGGTGGCCGATCGGGCGGACGACGCGCGCGGTGATGCGATAGGCGATCAGGCCGAACGCGAGGATGATGCCGAGGTCGATCGCGAACACGCGCTTGACCACCGAGAGCACCGGGGCGTAGGCGGTCTCGAACGGCGCCACGATCGCGACGTTCCAGTCGAGCACCGCGACCGGCTGCGTAGCGGCGATCACGTGTTCGCCCGAGATCTCGGTGTCGCGCAGCGCGCCGCGCGAATGGAATGCATTCACGGGGATCCGGTCGAACGGTGCGCCGCCGGGCAGATTTCCGACGCGCGCGAGTACCCGACCCCCGCCGTCGACGAGCGCGAGCAGCGTGTCCTCGTTCGGGAGCTCGACCTCGAGCAGCGGGACGAGCCGTGCGAGCGAGACCACCGCCACGAGCTCGGAGCCGCTCGACGACTGCTTGGGCGCTATCGCGAGCGCCCAGCCGCCGTCCGGGAGCCGGACCGCCGCGATCCGATTGGGTGCCTGCAGCGCTTCGCGCGCCTCGGCGGGCGCGACGCCCCACGCGTCCTGGCGCGCGCCGCGGTCGTAGAGCGCGAGGCCGTCGAACAGCTCGCGGTCGCCGAGGCCGGCGAGCACCGACGGCTGGGCCGCGCGGCGGCGCGCGTTGTATTCGAGCTGGAGTCGGATCGCGCACACCCACGGCTCGAGTCGCTGCGCGGCGTGATCGAGCGAAAGCGGGTACAGGCGCTCGATCGCGTCGCGCAGCGATCCGCTCGCGCTCCGGATCGAGATCCACGAGACGGCGGTCGCCGTGATGAAGGTCGACGCGAAGACGAACAGGATCAGCTTGGAGGCGAGGCTGCTCCAGGCGGGGGGGCGGTCGCCCCGCTGGTCCGGACTCGGTGCCGGGGAGTTTGTGTCTGTGCTCACACGGGTGCCCACGCCGCTGCGCTTATCGACCGCGCCGCCGGAGGGCTTGAAGCGCAAGACGCGAACGGATTCGCGAGGTTGCGGTCCCACCCCGCGGGAGGCAGAGGGGGTCGGGGAATGCCGATTCGATAACCTGCCGAGATGAAACGGAAATCGGGCTGCGCGCGTTTGCGGCGCCCGGGTCGGTTGACTACCCTGCGCCCTGATTTTTCAAGGGGTTAGCGCGTTTTCTCCATGTCCCGTGCCGAATCGGACCGCCCGCTGCGCGACCTGGGTGCCTCGCAGATCGAGATCGAGCGGCTGCGCGCCCGCATCGACTCCGTGGACGACGCCATCCTCGCGCAGCTCAACGAGCGCGCGGAGCTCGTGGCACAGGTCGGGCGGGAGAAGCGGGCGGAGGGCAGCGCGGTCTACGAGCCGACTCGCGAGCGGCGCATCGTCGAGCGTCTGCGTGCGGGCAATCCGGGTCCGTTCCCGTCCACCGGGCTCGCTCCGGTGTTCCGCGAGATCATCTCGGCCACGCGCTCGCTCGAGGAGTCGATCCGCGTCGCCTACCTCGGGCCCGAGGGCACCTTTTCGCACCAGGCCGCGCGCGAGCAGTTCGGCGCGCTCGCGGTGCTGTGCGGCGTCGCGACCATCTCCGACGTATTCGCGGCGGTGGAGTCCGGGCGCGTCCAGCTCGGCATCGTGCCCGTCGAGAACACGACCGAAGGCGTGGTCACCCAGACGCTCGACGCGTTCGGCGAGCGCGAGGTGACGGTCTGCGCAGAGCGCGTGCTGCGCGTGTCGAACGCGCTGCTCTCGAAGAGCGGCCGGCTCGAGGACGTGAGGCGCGTGATCTCCCACCCGCAGCCGCTCGCGCAGTGCCGCCGCTGGCTCGACCAGCAGCTGCCCGGCGTCGAGCGCGAGGAGATGGCGAGCACCGCCAGCGCGGCACTGCGCGCGACCGATCATCCGGAGTGCGCGGCGATCGGGTCGCTGCTCTCGGCCGAGGTCTACGGGCTCGCGGTGATCGCGGAGAACATCCAGGACCGCCGCGACAACAGCACGCGCTTCCTCGTGATCGGTGGTGATCCGCCGCCGCCCAGTGGCCGCGACCTGACCTCGGCCGTGTTCACGATCCGGCGTGACGAGGCCGGGGCGCTGTTCCGGCTGATCGAGCCGTTCGCGCGCGAAGGGGTCAACCTAACGTCGATCCAGCTCCGGCCGATCAAAGGGAAGCCGTGGGAGTACCTGTTCTTCATCGACTGCGAGGGGCATCGCTCGGAGGCCGCGGTGCACCGCGCGCTGGAGACCGCCGCGCGCGTGGCGCACTCGAGCCGCGTGCTCGGGTCGTTCCCGCGCGCCGAGGACGAGCGGCCCCGATCCCGCGAAGGCGGGAAGGCGAGCGAAGATCATCGGACTGGGGCGGGCGGCCGTTGAGATGACGCTCGAACGCATCGTCAAACCGCACATCCGCGCACTCGCCCCGTACGAGCCCGGCAAGCCGCCCGAAGAGCTCGAGCGCGAGCTCGGGATCGAGGGCGCGATCAAGCTCGCCTCGAACGAGAGCCCGATCGGCCCATCGCCGCGCGCGGTCGCCGCGGTGCGCGAGGAGCTCGCCGGCGTGCACCGGTACCCGGATGGCGCGTGCTTCGAGCTGCGCGCGGCGCTCGCCACGCGGTTCGCGATCGGGGAGTCGCAGCTCGTGTTCGGCTGCGGCGCCGACGAGATCCTCGAGCTCGTCGCCAAGGCGTTCCTGGGTGCGGGCGACGAAGCGGTATTCGCGTGGCCCTCGTTCGCCATGTACCCGATCGTGGTGAAGGGCATGGGCGCGACGCCCGTGATGGTTCCGCTCGACGGCTCGCTCGCACACGACCTCCCCGCGATGCGCGCCGCGATCACGGGCCGCACGCGCGTCGTGTTCGTGTGCAATCCGAACAACCCGACCGGCACGAGCGTCGGCGCTGCGGCGTTCGACGCGTTCGTGCGGTCGCTGCCCGCCGAGCTCGTACTCGTCGTCGACGAGGCCTACCGCGAGTATGCGCGGCGCCCCGACTTCCCCGACTCGCTCGCGTGGGTGGCGCGCCGCCCGGGGACGGTCGTGATGCGCACGTTCTCGAAGATCTACGGCCTCGCCGGGCTGCGCGTGGGCTACGGCATCTGCGACGCCGAGCTCGCCGATTACCTGAACCGCGCGCGCCATCCGTTCAACGTGAACCGGCTCGCCGCGGCCGCGGCGCTCGCGGCGCTCGGCGACGAGGAGCATGCGGAGCGCTCGCGGCGCGTGAATGCGGAGGGCGTCGAGTACCTGACGCGTGAGCTGCGCGCGCTCGGCGTCGAGGTGTGGCCCACCGACGCGAACTTCCTGCTCGTGCGCGCGGGCGAGGGCATCTTCGATCGGCTCCAGCGCGAGGGCGTGATCGTGCGCCCGCTCGCGGGCTTCGGGATGCCCGACTGCGTGCGCGTGACCATCGGGCTGCCCGAGGAGAACGAGCGGCTCGTGAAGACGCTCGCGCGGATTCGCAGGAGCACCGCGTGAAGGTGGAACGCCTCGCGGTGGTCGGGCTGGGCCTGCTCGGCGGCTCGGTGGCGCTTGCGGCGCGCCGTCGCGGCGCCGCGCGCGAGGTGGTGGGCGCCACGCGCAGCGCCGACGCAAGCGCCGCGGCGCTCGCGTCGGGCGCGGTCGACCGCATATTGCCGCTCGCGGAGGTCGCGCTCGACGCGGATCTCGTGGTGCTCGCCACGCCAGTCGGCGCGATGGCGGCGGCGGTGCGCCAGATGAGCTTTGAGTCCGCCGCAAGTTTCGCGCAGCGAGCCGAAGGCGAGCGAAGGCGATCGGGGGTGGTGGTCACCGACGTCGGCAGCGTGAAGGCGCCGCTCGTCGACACGCTGCCCGGCCTCCTTCCGCCCGGATGCCCGTACGTCGGCTCGCACCCCATGGCGGGGAGCCACCACCGCGGCATGTCGCACGCGCGAGCGGATCTGTTCGAGGGCGCGGTGTGCGTGGTGACCGAGGCCGCCGATCCCCGCGCAGGCGCGCGCGTGATCGCGTTCTGGGAGGCTCTCGGCGCGCGCGTGGTGCGCCGCACCGCGGCGCAGCACGACGCCGAGGTCGCCTGGGTGAGCCATCTGCCCCATCTCCTCGCGTTCGCGTTCGCGGGGTCGCTGGCGGCGGCCCCCGCGGCCGCGGCCGAGCTGGCCGGCGCCGGCTTTCGCGACTTCACGCGGATCGCGCGCAGTGATGCCGAGCTCTGGGCCGACATCCTGACCGAGAACCGCAAGGCCCTCGCCGCGCCGCTGGGCGCTGCCGGGGCGCAGCTCGAGGCGATCGCCAAGGCGCTCGAAGCAGGCGACGCGGAGGGGCTGGACCGGCTACTCTCCGCGGCCCGTTCCGCGCTGTTTCCGGCGCCGCCGGTGTCCACCGAATCTCGCGACCCGCATGCGCGCGGGGACCGTTCCAAGGGAGATCCCGATTGAGCAATTCCGAATCCTTCGCTGACCTGTTCGAGAAGAGCCTCCGCTCCGTGAAGGAAGGCGAGGTGGTGAGGGGCAGGGTGCTCGCGATCGACGACGAGCACGTGTCGATCGACATCGGCTTCAAGTCCGAGGGGATGGTCGCGGCCTGGGAGTTCATGGACGAGGACGGCACCGTGCTCGTCTCACCCGGCGACGAAGTCGACGTGCTGCTCGAGGAGGCCGAGGGCGAAGACGGCCGCGTCGTGATCTCCAAGGAGAAGGCCGATCGGCTCAAGATCTGGGACGACATCAGCCGCGCCTACAAGGCCGACGAGGCGGTCGAGGGGATGGTGCTCTCGCGCGTGAAGGGCGGCCTCGCCGTCGACATCGGCGTGAAGGCGTTCCTGCCCGGCTCGCAGGTCGACCTGCGGCCCGTGCGCAACCTCGAGCACATCGTCGGGCAGCGGCTCCAGTTCAAGATCATCAAGTTCAACAAGCGCCGCGCCAACATCGTGCTGTCGCGCCGCGCGCTGCTCGAGAGCGAGCGCAAGAAGATGCGCGAGACCACTCTCCAGACGCTCGCGCCGGGCCAGATCGTCGACGGCGTGATCAAGAACCTCACCGACTACGGCGCGTTCATCGACCTCGGCGGCATCGACGGGCTGCTGCACGTCACCGACATGTCGTGGGGGCGCGTGAACCACCCGAGCGAGATCTTCCACGTCGGCGACGAGATCAAGGTCAAGGTGCTCAAGTTCGATTCGGACAACGAGCGCGTCTCGCTCGGCCTCAAGCAGATCCAGCCCGATCCGTGGATCGACGCCTCGATGCGCTACCCGATCGGCAAGCGCGTCTCCGGCCGCGTGGTGTCACTCGCCGAATACGGCGCGTTCCTCGAACTCGAGCCCGGCATCGAGGGCCTGATCCACGTCTCCGAGATGTCGTGGACCAAGCGGATCAAGCACCCGTCGAAGGTGGTGGCCGTAGGCGACACGGTCGAGGCCGTGGTGCTCGACGTCGACGAGCGCGACCGCAAGATCTCGCTCGGCATGAAGCAGATCGAGCCCAACCCGTGGAGCGTGATCGAGCAGAAGTACCCGGTCGGCACGCGCGTGTCGGGCGCGGTGCGCAACGTCACCAACTTCGGCGTGTTCGTGGGCCTCGAGGAGGGCATCGACGGCCTCGTCCACGTCTCCGACATCTCTTGGACCGAGCAGATCAAGCACCCGAGCGAGAAGTTCAACAAGGGCGACGTCGTCGAGGCCGTGGTGCTGAAGATCGACAAGGAGAACGAGAAGTTCTCGCTCGGCATCAAGCAGCTCCAGGAGAACCCCTGGAACGAGCTGCTGCGCAAGTACCCGGTGGGCAGCGAAGTGACCGGTCCGGTCACGAACGTGGCGGACTTCGGCGCGTTCGTGAAGCTCGAGGAGGGCATCGAGGGCCTGATCTACAGCTCCGAGCTCTCCTCCGAGCGCGTCGACAACCCGTCCGAGGTGGTGCAGCCCGGGCAGCAGGTGACCGCGCTCGTCACGCGCGTCGACCCGGTCGAGCAGAAGATCTCGCTGTCGATCCGCGCGCTCACCGATCGCGAGCAGCGCGAAGCGCTCAAGAAACTGGCGGCTCAGCAGTCGGCGCGGCAGTCGACGACGCTGGGCGACCTCCTCGCCGAAAAACTCGCCCGGAAGGCCGAAGGCAGCTCCGGGTCAGATGGGGGAGGGGAGTAGTTCATGACCAAGAGTGGACTGATCGAGGCGGTCGCCGAGAAGACGCCGCACATCTCGAAGAAGGACACCGAGATCGTGGTGAACACGATCTTCGACTCGATGGCGTCGGCGCTGCGCGACGGCGAGCGGATCGAGATCCGCGGCTTCGGCAGCTTCCAGGTCAAGGTGCGCGAGGCGCGTGAGGGCCGGAATCCGAAGACCGGCGAGCCCGTGCACATCTCGGCCAAGCGGACTCCATTCTTCAAAGTGGGAAAGGAGCTGAAGGAGATGGTGGACGTGGGGCGCCAGCCGTCTTCGTCCTCGAGCTCCTAGCCAGAGACTTCGTCGATCGCGATCGCCCCCCGGAGACCCGTTACATGCGCTGGGTGCGCCGCTGGATCGGGGTGGCCCTGATCGCCGCCTTCATGGTGGGTGGCTGGACGCTCAAGGCCGAGAACTCGGATTCCGTCGACGTCGATTTCCTGTTCGGCGAGATCCACGTCGAGCTCTGGGAGGCGCTGCTCGCGGCGTTCGCCGCGGGCTTCGCGCTCGCGGGCGCGGGCTGGCTGTGGGCCGGATTGCGCTCCGGCATGACGATCCGGCGCTACCGAAAGGAGGTGAGCGGGCTCGAGGCGGAGGTCCACCAGCTGCGCAACCTCCCGCTCGTCACCGCGAGCGGGCAGACCGACGCGCGCGGCGGCGGCGAGCCTGCGCGCGCGCGCCGCTTCGGCGGTTGATTCGCATGTTCGGCTGGCTTCGACGGCGGCGCCGCAGCGCGCCGCGCGATACCGATGCCGCGGCGCGCGCCGCGCTCCTCGCGGTGCTCGACCTCGATCACGATCGCGCCGAGCAGCTGCTCGTGGCGAGCGCCGAGCTCGACTCGACCGACGTGGAGCCGTATTTCGCGCTGGCGCGCTTCTACCGGATGCGCGGCGACATCGGCCGCGCGATCCGGCTGCACCAGATCCTGCTCCTGCGCAGCGATCTCGACCCCGAGCAGAGGACCACCTGCCTCGCCGATCTGGCCGCCGATTTCCGGCAGGGCGGGTTCCTGCAGCGCGCGATCGCCTCGTACGAGGAGGTGCTCGAGCGCGACCCGCGGCATGCGACCGCGCTGCGCGCGCTCGTGCCGCTGCTCGCCGACGCGCGCGACCACCCGCGCGCGCTCGCGATGCAGCGCCGGCTCGCAGCGGTCGAGCGCCGCGACGCCTCGGCCGAGCAGGCGCAGCTCTGCGTGGACATGGCCGAGGCCGCGCAGGCCGAGGGCCGCACACGCGACGCGTGGCGCGCGATCCGGCGCGCGATCCGCGCCGACGAGAACTCGGTGCGCGCGTGGATCCTGCTGGGCCAGCTCGAGGCCGAGCGCGGGCGATC
>DATFWW010000058.1:0-23157 GCA_035258825.1 Myxococcota bacterium | reverse complement strand
CAGAGCGCGGCGTCGATCTCCGCCGCGGAGGTCAGCGGCGTGTTCGACTCCACCACGAGGTGGCCCGGGAGCTGCGGCGCCGCGGGCCGCACCACGCGCACGCCGCCCGCCGAGTACAGCACTTCCGGCGCCGCGGCGGCCGACGCGGCCGGCGCGGCCGACGCGGCGGGCAGCGGCGGCACGAGCGGCTGCGGGTCGGCGCGCAGGCCCGCGACCAGGCTTTCGCGCACGGCGGGCGGCAGCGCGGCCTCGTGGCCGTAGTTCGGGTGGGAGATCCGGATCCCGACATAACGGCCCGGCGCGGCGAGTGCTGCGACGGCGTCGTCGTCGAGTGCGAACCGGATGTACTGCACCGCGGAGATGCGGTCCTCCTCGAGCTGCTTCGCGTCGAAGCGCGCGGGCAGCGCGCGTTCGGCGGCGCCCGCGTCGAGCACGAGCGCCACGTGTTCGTCGATGCCGATCAGGCGGTCGAGCTCGGCGCGGATCCGGCCCGGCTCGGTGATCTCGACGAACAGCGTGGCGGAGAGCTCGCGATCGCCCGGCATCAGCTCATTGTAGACGTCGAGCTCGTGCTGCACGCGCTCGGGCTCTGCGATCCGCTCGACGAACAGCATCTCCTGGACCTGGAAGCGCAGCGTCTCGCGGTCCTCGAACACGAGCGTCACGTTGGGACCCACCGCGACGCGGCGCGCGCGCTTGTGAGCGATCACGGCGCTGCGGAACGCCTCGCGCACGGCGACATAGGCCGCGAGCGGGACGATCTCCTCGCGCGCGAGCGGCCTCATTCCGCGGACAGGCCGTAGGCGTGCCGCAGCAGCACCACGGGGTGCACTGCCGCGCGCCCGAGCCCCTCCTGGATCCGGAGCGCGGAAAGCGGGCAGTCGGTGGCGATGTGGTCGGGCTCCGCATTGCGAATGCGCGCGAGCATCGGCGCCGCCACCCGGAGCGAGAGATCGTGGAAGCGCGCCTGCATGCCCCACGTCCCGTCCACGCCCGAGCACGCGTCCACCACCGTCACCTCCGCGCCCGCGAGCTGGAGCAGGTCGCGCGCGCGGAAGCCGAGGTTCTGGTGCCGCAGATGGCACGGCGCCTGATAGGCCACTCGTCCGAGCGGCTGCGAGAAGTCGCGGTTCATCTTCTTCGCGCGCGCGAGGCGGTAGAGGTATTCCATCGCGTCGCGGGTGGCCTCGGCCACGCGCTGCGCCGCGGCCGTGCCGAGCAGCTTCGGGTACTCCTCCTTGAGCATCAGCGAACACGACGGACCGGGCACGACCACCTCGGCGCCCTGCTCCACGAATGGCAGCAGGTCGGCGACGTTGCGCTCGGCGTTGCTCAGCGCGGCCTCGAGGTCGCCCGTGTCGGTGAACGGCATCCCGCAGCAGCGTTCGTAGCAGAGATCGACGCGCACGTCGCTGTGCTCGAGCACGACCGTGAGCGAGCGGCCTGCGATCGGATCGCTGTAGTTCACGCTGCAGGTGGTGAACAGCACGACGTGTCCGTTCGCGCCGGATCCGCGCCGCTCGCGCCGCGCGAACCAGCGGTCGACCGTCTCGGAGTAGTAGGACGGCTGGATCCACTCGCGATCGATGCCGAGCGTCTTCTCCATCAGCCAGCGCGACGCGCGGTTGCGGTTCGCGAAGTTCATGAGCGGCGGCGCGAGTGAGCCGATCGCACCGATCAGGTCCGTGCGAGTGGTCAGGCGCCGGGCGAGCGGGATCCCGTCGCGGTGCGCGCGCGCGACCTGCTGGCGCCGCATCATCGCCGGGAAGTCGACGTCCCACTCGTGCGGCGGCGTGTAGGGGCAATGGTTGTAGCAGAGCTTGCAGTGGTAACAGAGCTCGTTCGGCGCCTCGAACGCCGCGCGCGGCACACCCGCCACCTCGGTCTCGGACGCGTCGATCAGCTCGAAGAGCTTCGGAAACGTCGGACACAGCGACAGGCAGCGCCGGCACTGGTGGCAGATGTCCGCCACCCGGCGGAGCTCGCGCTCGAGCTTCTCGGAGTCGAGGTAGTCGGGATCGCCGAAGCGCTGTTCCGCGGACGGGCGCTCGGGGGGCGCGACCTTCACGCGGCAACCCGTCGCGCGGCGGCGCGCGCTTGCGCGCTGGAGATTCCCGCGTTCGTCGGGTCGGCGCGGTTCACCCGCCCTACAGCTTCTCGAGGCCGTCGAGCGCGCGCTGGAAGCGGCCCGCGTGGGATTTCTCGGCCTTCGCGAGCGTCTCGAACCACTCGGCGATCTCGGCGAAGTTCTCGCCGCGCGCGGTCTTCGCCATCCCCGGGTACATCTCGGTGTACTCGTAGGTCTCGCCCGCCACGGCGGCGGCGAGGTTCTTGTCGGTGGCGCCGATCGGCTTGCCGGTGGCGGGGTCGCCCGCCTGCTTCAGGTAGTCGAGATGGCCGTGCGCGTGCCCCGTCTCGGCCTCTGCGGTGTCGCGGAACAGGCCGCCGACGTCGGGATAGCCCTCGATGTCGGCCTGCTTCGCGAAGTACAGGTAGCGCCGGTTCGCCTGGGACTCGCCCGCGAAGGCATCCTTGAGATTGTCGTGCGTCTTGCTGCCCTTGAGGCTCGCCATCACTGTCTCCTCTCGACCGGGAATCGCGACCGGACCTCGGAAGAGAAGACTGTAACGGGCAGGATCGGCCGGTCAATCGGGATTTTCCGACGGCAGCGGCCCCGCGACGACGCCCGCCTCGCGCAGCGCGCGGCGCTCGTTGCCGCCGACGCCGATCTCCGCGAGCACCGCTTCGGTGTCGGCGCCGAGCTCGCGCGCGGGGAACCGCACGCGCACCGGAGTGCGCGAGAGCTTGGCCGCGGGTCCGGTGACGGGTACGCGCGCGCCGCGGCGCTCCACTTCCTGGAGCATGTCGCGCGCGCGCACGTGCGGGTCGGCGGCCGCTTCCGCATAGCTGCGCACGGGGGCGGCGGGAATGCTCTGCGCGTACAGCGCCGCGAGCGCCTCGCCGGCATTGCGCTCTCGCGCCCATTCCGCCGCCAGCTCGTCGACGTCGTCGCGATGCGCGATCCGCGCGAGGCCGGTCGCATAGCGCGGGTCGGTGGCGAGCTCCGACCGGCCGATCAGCGCTGCCAACCGGCGCCACTGCGCGTCGAGCAGGATGCCGATGAAGATCAGCCCGTCGCGACAGCGGTAGGCGTTGGCCGGCGCGGCGATCCGGAACTGGTTGCCAAGCCGCGGCAGATCCACGCCCATCGCGCCGAGCGTGAGAAAGCCGGTCGACTGGAACAGCATCGCGTCGAGCAGCGCGACGTCGATGTGCTGTCCCTCGCCCGTGCGATCGCGGTGGCGCAGCGCCGCGAGCGCGGCGAACGCCGCGTGCAGGCCGGCCAGGTCGTCGGCGAGGAAGGTCGGCGACTTCACGGGATCACCGTCGGGGGCGCCGTTCAGCGACAGGAATCCGCTCGCGGCCTGCGCGAGTGGATCGTATCCGACGCGGTCGTGGCTGGGGCCCCACTGGCCGAACCCGCTGATCGAGACGTAGATCACGTCGGGCCGCACGGCGCGCACCGCCTCGTAGCCGATGCCCCACGCATCGGCGGTGCCGGGCCGGAAGTTCTCGATCACCACGTCGCTGCGCGCGGCGAGCTGCACGAATAGCGCTCGGCCCGCCTGGTCGTGCAGGTCGAGCGCGAGGCTTCGCTTGTTGCGGTTCAGGGTCTCGTGCATGAACGAGAGCGGCGGATCCGTGCCGGGCAGGAACGGCGGGGATCGGCGCGCCACCTCGCCGGCCGGGTGCTCCACCTTCACCACGTCGGCGCCGAAGTCGGCGAGCAGGCATCCGCACATGGGGCCGGCCCAGGTGGTGGTGGCCTCGAGCACGCGCACGCCTGCGAGCGGGCCCGGCAGGTCGCGGTGCGCCTCGCGGAAGAAGTCGGCCTTCTCCATGCGGGACCTCCGGGTCGGCAGGTGGGCTCAAGACTAGGGGAGCAACCCTAGCCTCGACCTCGCACCAGTTTCGCGAGCGGAGGCGAACATTTCGACTTCGCTCGCCCACCCCATGATCTTCGCTCGCCTGCGGCTCGCTGCGCGAAGCTCGGGCTCGCCGCGGCTCCGCCGGCTTGCGCTAGCTGCACGGCGCTCGTACTCCGTGCTACAACGGGGCCGATTTCACCGGGAGGTGACGATGGACTCCGGCTTCGATCAGCTCGGCGCGTTGTTGGTCGCTCCGTGGCACCCGAACATCGCGCTGTTACTCGGTCGCGTCGCGATCGGGGTGTGCTTCGTGATCCACGGGCTCGGCAAGCTGGGCCTGGTGGGCACTGGCAACATGAAGGGGTTCGTCGAGTTCCTCGAGAGCGTCGGCGTGCCGATGGCGCCCGTCCAGGCGCGCATGGCGATGATGTCGGAGATCGCGGGCGGCAGTGCGCTCGCGCTGGGACTGCTGACGCGCCCGGCGTGCCTGTTGCTCATCGTCACGATGATCATTGCGGCCCGCGTGGGCCACAAGGGTGCGGGGTACCTGATCACGAACAACCCGCCCGGCGCCGAGTACACGATCAATCTGGCGCTGATCTGCGCGGTGTTCTTCCTGTGCGGCCCCGGACTCATCTCACTCGACTACCTGCTGATCGCTCGGCACTGACGCCCGCGCGCGTTCGGCGGCAGCGCGCACGCCCGCATCGGCGTCGCTCCGCGCGGCGTGCGCGAGCGCATCGCGCACTTCGGCCGGCGCGTCGCCGAGCGCGCCGACCGCGGTGGCGGCGATCCGCCGAAACGCGGGGTCGGGATGGCGCGCGAGCACTTCGCGGAGCCGATCCCAGATCTGGCGCGCCGGAGCGAGGCCGGCGAGGCCGGTCAGCGCTAGGCGCGCGAGCCCCGGATTCGGGTCGCGGCTCGCGGCGAGATGCGCGCTGCGTGCGATGTCGGATTCGGGCGCGAGCTCGCGCAGCACGAGGAGCCCGATCCACCGCACCCGCGTCGGTTGGTCGGCCGCGGCGAGGCTCCGCACGACGGGCGCCACCTCGCCGTGGAGGCGCGCGAGCTCGACGAGCAGGCGCGCGGCGCGCAGGCGCGCGTCGCCCGCGAGATCCGCGAGCGCCGACACCACGGCCGGCAACAGCGCGATCGGCGGGGGCTCGAGCCGCGCCCAGGTCCACGCCGCCTCGAAGCGCTGGCGGGGATCCTCGCTGCGCAGCGCGGGGCGCAGCGCGACGAGCACGGCTTCGTGCCGACGGCCGATCCGCTCGAGCGCGGCCGTCGCCGCGCGCACGACGCGCACGTCGCGATCGGCGAGCGCCGCGACGAGCGGATCGACGAGCAGCACCGCGGACGGGTCGTCGGCCGCCGCCTCGCACGCGGCCCTGCGATCCTCGGCCGCCGCGCTGCGCAGCGCGGCGACGATCGGATGCGTCACGCGAGCGACCACTCCGCATCGAGGGGCGCCGCCGCTCCGCAGCGCCGCACGCGGCCCTCGCGCTCGAGCTTGAGCAGATGTGAGCAGACCGAGCTGCGCGCAGGTCGGTGCAGCTCGATCGGATAGGCGGCGTACACGCGCGCGACGATCTCCGGGATCGCCGAGAGGCCCGCGCGCAGCGCCGCGAGGATCTCCTGCTCGCGCTCGCGGCGGTGGACGATGTACTCGCGCAGCTTCGCGCATCCGTCCCGGATCATCGGCCCGTGCGCCGGATAGATCACCGCGGGCGCGGTGGCGAGCAGACGCTCGAGCGAGCGCATGTAGTCGAGCAGGTCGCCGCCCTCGGCCGGGATCACCGTGGTACCGACGCCGAGCACGTTGTCGCCCGAGAAGATCGCGTGCTCCTCCTCGAGCTCGAAGCAGAGATGGTCCTCGGCGTGCCCGGGCGTGTGGATCGCCCGCAGCGTCGCGCCCTCGGTGTGCACGCGTTCGCCGTCGCCGATCGGTGCAATCGCTCCGGAAAACACCGCGTCGAATCGCGCGTGCGGATGCTTCGAGATGCGCAGCGGGCCGTATTCCCCGATCACGTCCGCGGCGCCGCCGATGTGGTCGGGGTGGCCGTGGGTGAGCACGATCTCCTGGATCCGGCAGCCGGCGCGCTCCAGCGCGCTCGCGAGCACGGGCAGGTAGGCGGGAACGCCCTGGCCCGTGTCGAGCAGGATTCGCTCGCGTCCCGTGCCGACGAGATAGGTGTTGGTGCCCGGGCCCGTGAACAGACTCGGATTCTGGCCGAGCGCCACCGTGACGCGCGGCGACCACACGTCGATGTCGGGAAGCCGGGTTCCGAGCAGGACGGGGGGCGCGCTCATTTCGCTCCGGCCACCGTCATGCGGGCCACGCGCACCGAGGGCGATCCGATCCGCGAGAGCCACAACAGATCGCTGCCGACTGCGTCGATCCCGCCCAGGATGTCGGCGAAGTTCGCCGCGATCGTGATCTCCTCGACCGGGTGGGCGATCTCGCCGCCTTCGATCCACAGGCCCGCGGCGCCCCGCGAGTA
Organism: Myxococcota bacterium; assembly: GCA_035258825.1. Lineage (GTDB taxonomy): Bacteria > Myxococcota_A > UBA9160 > UBA9160 > SMWR01 > JAHEJV01. The sequence continues at coordinate 16,727 of DATFWW010000058.1, read as the reverse complement.
GTCGCCCGTCGTGGGGTTGAAGCCCATCCCGATCAGCTCCGTCACGAGCAGGCCGCGCGGGGTGTCGGCGATGATCTCCTCGAGGGTCGCGGTGCCCGGCGCGAGGCCGAGGTTCGTGGCGCCGACGCCGGGCGCGCTGCCCGCCGACCGCGTCGCGCTGCCGGTCGAGCGGCCGCCGACCTTGCGCGCGGAGTAGGTGTCGAGCAGGTAGGAGACGAGGCGTCCGCGCTCGATCACCGCCGTGCGCCGCGACGGCAGTCCCTCGCCGTCGAACGGGCGGCTGCCGAGACCGGCCCGGCGGCACGCGTCGTCGATCAGCGTGACGGAGTCGCTGGCGACGGCCTCGCCGAGCTTGCCCGCGAGATAGGTCGTGCCGCGGTACACCGAATAACCGGAGACGAGCGCCGCGACCTGGCCCCACAGGCTCGCCGCGGTGAGCGGATCGAAGATCACCGGCACCTCGCAGGTCGCCACCTGGCGCGCGCCGAGCCGGCGCAGAGCGCGCTCGGCGGCGCGCTGGCCGACCGCCTCGGGCGATTCGAGCGCGGCCAGGCTGCGCGCGGCGGTCAACCAGTAGTCGCGCTGCATGCTGCCGTTCGCGCGCGCGATCGGCTCCGCGAACAGCGCGTGCGACGCCGAGGTGTAGTCGCCTTCGAACCCCGCGCTGCTCGCGTAGGCGATCCGCGCGAAGCCCGCCGATGCCGACGAGCCCTCGGAGTTCTCGATGCGGGGATCGACCGCGCGCGCGGCGCCCTCCGCGCGGCGCGCCGCGTCGATCAGGGACTCCGCGCGCACATGGCGATCGGCCGGGTCGGCGAGCGCGAGATCGGGAGCGCCGGCGAGCTCGGCGAAGCCGTCCTCGGGCAGGCCGGCGGCGGGATCCTCCGCCGTGGCGCGGGCGAGGGCTACCGCCTCGGCCGCAATCGCGCGCAGTGCGGGCTCGGTGAGATCGCTCGTCGAGGTGATCGCGGACCGGATGCCGCGCGCGCCGCGCACGAGCGCGCGCACGCCCAGCTTGCGCTCGCGCGCCTGCTTGACGAAGTCGATCTCCTCGCCGCGCACGCGCGCCTCGAGCGAGTCGGCCTCCACGGCCACCGCGTCGGCGGCGCTCGCGCCCGCGGACAGCGCCGCGGAGAGCGCGATCTGCGCGGCGCTGCGCGGGTCCGTCAACCCTCGGTGCCTCCGACGGTGAGGTCGTCGATGCGCAGCGTCGGCAGCCCGACGCCCACGGGCACCGACTGCCCGTCCTTGCCGCAGGTACCCACGCCGCGGTCGAGCGCGAGGTCGTTGCCGACCCGCGACACGCGCGTGAGCACGTCCGGGCCGTTGCCGATCAGCGTCGCGCCCTTGAGCGGGGCGCCCACGCGCCCGCCCTCGATCCGATAGGCCTCGCTCGCCGAGAACACGAACTTCCCGCTCGTGATGTCGACCTGTCCGCCGCCGAAGTTCACCGCGTAGATGCCGCGGTCGACCGAACGCAGGATGTCGGCCGGATCCTCGTCGCCCGCGAGCATGAAGGTGTTGGTCATCCGCGGCATCGGAAGGTGCGCATAGCTCTCGCGGCGGCCGTTGCCGGTGGGCGCCATACCCATCAGACGCGCGTTGAGGCGGTCCTGGAGGTACCCGCGCAGGATCCCGTCCTCGATCAGCACCGTGCGCTGGGTGGGCGTGCCCTCGTCATCGACGTTGAGCGAGCCGCGCCGCCCCGGGAGCGTGCCGTCGTCCACCACGGTGACGCCCGGCGCTGCGACGCGCTCGCCGAGCCGACCCGCGAACGCCGAGGTCCGCTTGCGGTTGAAGTCGCCCTCGAGTCCGTGGCCGACCGCTTCGTGCAACAGGACGCCCGGCCAGCCGGGCCCGAGCACCACTGTCATGCTGCCGGCCGGGCAGGGCTCGGCCTCGAGGTTCTGCAGGGCGGTGCGCACCGCCTCGTCGACGAGCTCCCGCCAGCGCGCGGGGTCGAGCAGCGCGTCGAAGTCGGTGCGCCCGCCGCCGCCCTGGGAGCCCACCTCGCGCCGGCCGCCCGCGCGCGCGATCACCTGCACGTTCAGGCGCACGAGCGGGCGCGCATCCTCGGCGAGCGTTCCGTCGCTGCCCATCACGAGCACCGAGCGGTGCTGCGTGACGCAGCTCGCGATCACCTCGGCGATCCGGGGATCGCGCGATCTCGCATAGCGGTCGATCTCTTCGACCAGCGCGATCTTGCGCACCACGGCCGCATCGGTGGGCGGCTGAGCGACGGGGTAGAGGTCGCGGGCGGGCGCGCGCGCCGGCAGCGCGGCGTGGCCGGCGGCGCCCGCATCGGCCGAGATCGCGCGCGCGGTGCGCGCGGCGATCTGGAGCGCCTCGGTGGAGAGCTCGTCGCTGTGCGCATAACCTTGGCGCTCGCCCACCAGTGCGCGCACTCCCACACCCTGCTCGAGGTGGCGATCCCCCGTCTTGACGATCCCCTCTTCGAGGACGACCGAGTCCGTCGTGCTGTACTCGAAGAAGAGATCCGCGTAGTCGACGCGCCGCTCGAGCGCGGTGTCGAGTGCGGCAACGAGGCTCTTGTCGTCGAGACCGAAGCGGTCCTGGAAGAACGCGCGTGCGGTCGGCAGCGTCATCGCGATGGCTCCGGTAGCTCCCGCTCGATCAGCGCGGGGAGATCGGCCAGAGTAGCAAGTGAGGCAACGTCCACCGCCCGCATGCCGGCCGCGCGCGCGCATTCGAGATCGCGCTGTGCTTCGTTGCCGACGACGAGCGTGTGATCCGGTGCCACACCGAGCGCAGCGGCGGCGGTCGCGAGCATCGCGGGATCGGGCTTCACGACGCCGGCGTCGGAGGGCAGCCACACGAGGTCGAGCAGCGGAGCGAGTCCGAGGTCGGCGAGGATGCCGTGCAGGCGCCGGTCGAAATTGGAGACGACCGCCGTCGCGATCCCCGCCGCGCGAAGGCCGGCCAGGGCTTCGCTCGCGCCGGCGCGCGCCGTCCACGCGGCCCCGGTGGCGTAGTAGGCGAACAGCTCCTCGAAGCACGCGTCGAAGTCCGACGGCCGGATCGCCGAATCCGCGGCGAGGTAGGTCTGCCGCACTATCTCGCGCCAGGCCTCGCGCTCGCGCCGCGCGCTCACGTCGGGGGGCAGGCCCGGATACACCATCGCGGGGGTGGAGCGCCAGACCCGCGCGAACGCGTCGCCGACCCGCCATGCGGACATGCCCGCGCCGTACTTCTCTGCGATCCGCGCGTAGGTCTCGCCGATCGGCACGCGCGCCTCGATCAGCGTGCCGCTGGCGTCGAACAGCACCGCGCGCTTCGCGCGCTCAGTCATCCCGACCCGGCTTGTGTGCCGATGCGATGAAGGCTTCGGGCAGGTCGCGCGCGCCCGAGCGGGCGGGCTGGATCTCGATCAGGGGATCGGCGAGCCCCGCGAGCGCGAACCACGCCTCGACCTCGCCGCGATCGAAGCCGAGCCAGGTGACCCCGAGCTCGTCGCGCATCCACTCGTGCTCGTGGCGCACGAAGTCCACCGCGATCACCCCGCCGCCCGGGCGCACGACGCGCGCCATCTCGCGGATCGCGTCGGCGGGGGAGGGCAGGTAGTGCAGCACCATGTGCGCGAACGCGGCGTCGAGCGAGGCGTCCTCGATCGGCAGCGCGCCCGCCTCGCCCGCGCGCAGCTCGACTCCGGTGAGCCCTTCGCCCTCGAGCTTGGCTCGCGCTGCGGCGAGCATGCGCGGCGAGTGGTCGACCGCGATCACGCGCATGCCGATGCGCGTGAGCTCGGCCGCGAGGATCCCCGTGCCCGTGCCGACGTCGGCGACGCGCAGGCCCGGCGGCACGAGCCGCGTGACGGCGCGGCTGCGCAGCGCGTCGTCGTTGAACACCTTGCGCAGCGAGTCCCACTCGGGCCCGACCGCGTCGAAGAAGCTGCGCGTGCGGTCGGCGCGCGCCGCCATCACCTGCGACAGCGCCGCGACGTCGCGCGCGCGCGTCGCGTCGCGATCGAGGTTCTGCCGCACGAGCTGCCACGCGTCGCGCCACGGTCCCTCCGCGGGCGGATCGAAGCGATAGAACACGTAGGTGCCGTCGCGCCGGTCGCGCAGCAGGCCCGCCTCGCGCAGGATCGCGAGGTGCCGCGATACGCGCGACTGCGCCATTCCGAGCACATCCATCAGCTCCTGGACCGCGAGCTCCTCCTGCTCGAGCAGCGCGAGCACGCGCACGCGCGTCGGGTCCGAGAGCGTCTTGAAGACCTTCTGGAGCGTCTCCACGCCTGTGAAAGCTATCTCACCACCGGGCGCGTCGGCGTGCCCGTGACGTTCACGTGGAGCTTTCCGTCGTTGGCGATCGCGACGCCCTGCGACCGCAGCGAGCCCTGCACAGCGCCGCTCACCGTGAGCTCCACCTCGAGCGAGAGCGGAGCGGCGGCGAACTGGGGGGCGCGCCCGATCTTGCCGCTGGCGTGGCCCGATGCGAGCGGCGAGCTGAGCTCGAGCTTGCGGATGTTGGCCCAGCCCTCGCCGCCCAGATCGATCTCGCCGGTGAGCTTCTGGAACGGCATCGGCAGCGGGAGGTTCGGGTGCGTGAGCATCCCGTCGCGCGCCTCGAACTCCACGTCGCCCTCCGGCCCGGCGTCGCGCAGCGTGACATCGACGTCGGCGTCCGCGCGGCCCTTCACGCGCAGCGGCGCGCCGATGCGCTGCTGCGGGAGCTGCTCGAGGTCGACATCCCTCAGCGTGCCCGAGAAGCCCGGCGCGCTGCCGAGTGTCACCACGCCGGAGATGCCGCCGCGCGCCGACTCCACCTCGGCCGCGATCGCGGGGCGGCCCGTGAGCCAAGCGAGCGCGAGCGCGGGCCGCACGGCGAGGCGGTCGAGGTCGAGCCGCGTGCCGTCGCTCTGGTTGATCTGCACGCCGGTCGCCGCAATCCCGGGCGCCCAGCGCACGAGCGCGAGCGACACGGGACCGATCGAGACACGCGCGCCGGTCTGCTGCTCGACGCGCTGGGCGAGGAACAGCGCGAGCCGGTCGTACGGGAAGCGCAGCACCATCAGCACCAACGTGAGCGCAATCCCGGCGAGCGCCATCGACGCGATGCGCCGTCCGCTCGGGAGGCCGCTGCCCTCCGCCGCGACCTCGGCCATCAGATCGGCTCGAACGAGGAGACGGTGAACGTCACGTCGAGCAGGTCCGGCTGCTCCGCGCGCGTGCGGATCCGCAGGCTCTTCACCGACAGGGCCTGCGGCGCGATGTCGATCTCGTGCAGGTAGTGCACGGTCTGCGCGAGCGTCACGTTCTTGAGGCCGACCTCCACCTTCGTCTCGCGGTACTTCGGGTGCGCGGGCGACGCCTGCGGCTCCATCGACTCCACCTTCACCGACGCCTGCTGCGCGAGCGATTCGAGCGTGGTGCGCAGCTCGCTGCGCGCGCCGCGGCGGATACGCTGCTCGACGTCGGCGAGCCGGCCCTGGACATCGTCGTAGTCGCGGCGGAGCCGCTGCATCACCTGGAGCCGCTGGTCCGCCGACGCGAGTCGGTCCTCACCGCGGTAGGACGCGCGCAGGATCGGTCCGATCACCGCGACGTAGAGCAGCGCGATCACGACCAGCCCTGCGACGATCGACACGAGCAGGCGTTCGCGGGCCTCGAGCCCGTTGAAAGCATTCATCAGCCGGTTCCACCAGTCGCTCATGATCTGGTTCCGGGGGCCGGTGCCGGGGGCGGTGCGGGGGCGGCCGGAGCGGGCGCGGGAGCGGCGGGAGCAGGGTTGGCGGGCGCGGGAGCGGGGGCAGCAGGAGCGGGGGCAGCTACCGGGGCCGGCGCCGCCTCGCGCGGGGCCGGACCATGGGCGGGCGCGGCCGCGCGCGCGTGGGCGGGCGCCGCTTCGCGCTCGGGCGCCGCCTCGCTCGCGAGGCTGATCGTGACGTTGAACTTCTTGCCGCCGGTGCGGTTGTCGGTTTCGATCGCGCCGAGCTGCGCCTGCTCGAACGGCCCGAACTTCGCGAGCTCGCGGACGAGCCGGTCCGCCGCCTCGAACGTCTTCGCGGCCACGCGCAGACGGATGGTCTGCTTGTCGATCGCGAGCTCCTCGAAGCCGACGTCGAGGTCCTTCGGCACGCGCTTCGAGATCTCGGTGAACACGTCGAGCGCGGAGAGGTTGCCGCGGTAGACGCCGAGGAACTCGGCGCGGTCCTCGGCGTCCTTCACGGCCTCGCGCATCGCCGCGACCGGATTGTCGGGCAGCGGACCGTCCGGGAACGCCTCGCGGTAGAGCGCGGCGATCTGCTGCTCGACGCCGCCCGCCGCGCGCGACTCGATCACCGCGCCGGTGCCGAAGCTCACGAGCGCGAGCATGGCCACGACCGCCGCGAGGATCGCCGTGTTGCCGTACTCGCGGCGCACGCGCGAGAAGTCGGCGCGCCGCGCGAATTCGTCCTGGCGCAGGTTCATGCGCGTCGTGGCGCGCGCCGATCCGCGCAGCGCGAGCGAGAGCGCGGGCGCGAGCACGAGCGGCGCCCCCTCGAGCACGCGGTCGAGCCCGGCGTCCGTGCGCGGAAGCCCGAGGCGCTCGGTGGGCAGGTCGGTGCGCTCGGCGAGCCAGCCGTCGATCCGTTCGAGCTGCCCGCCGCCGCCGAACAGTACGACCCCGCCGATACCGCCCGGGAGCTGCTCCTCGAGGGACTGCCCGAATCGCCGGATCTCGTTCGCGAGCCGCGCGAGCACTGCCTCGGCGCGCGGGAACGGCGATCCGACCCCGGGCTCCGCGATGCCGCGCTCGTGCTTCCACCGTTCCGCCTGCTCGAGCGACAGCGACCGCTCCTGGGCGACCGCCTCCGTGAACGCGCGCCCCGCGATGCCGAACGAGCGCGCTGACACGGCGACTCCGTCGCGGATCGCGCACACCGTGGTCTTCGCGTGGCCGATGTCGACCAGCAGGCGCGTGCCCGGGAACTCGAACGACGAGGCGAGATTCGCGAGCACGAGACCCTCGCCCTCGATCACGCGCGCGTCGCAGCGCGCCTCGTGCAACACCTCGATCAGCCCCGACACCTCCGGGCGCGGCGCGAGCACGGAGGCCACGTTCGCGTGTCCACCCTCGCGCTCGACGGGCGCCCAGTCCATCACCATGTCGGCGATGTCGAACGGCACCTTGTCCTCGAGCTCGAACGGCACGGCCTGCGCGAGCCGGCGCTTCTCGGTGAACGGGAACGAGAGCCGGCGGATCGAGATCCGGTCGCCGCGCAGTGCCGCCACCACGTTGTCGCGGCGGAACGACTGGATGCTGAACATCCGCGACAGCTGGCCGGCGAGCGGGAGCTCGGGGTCGCGCGGCTCGACGTGGAAGCGGACCACTTCCACCGTGCGCAGGCCCTGGGCGAGCTCGACCGCTTTGATCGAGTAGCTGCCGAGGTCGAGCCCGAGGACGTTCTTCAGGAACGGCACGCGGCGGACCCCTTCAAAGCACGCGCCAGGATAGCAGCCGGGGTTGCGAACCCGTGCTGAGGTCGAGCACGGCCTCGACGCGGCGCGCGACGTCGCCCACCTGGGCGAGCGCGGTCACCTCGAACACGTTGCTCGAGAATCGGGGCTCCGGGAAGATCGCGTTGGTCACGAGACTCCGTATCGGCGTGCAGCCCTCGGCACTTTGCTCGCCGCACACGAACCCGCCGTCCTTGCGGATCGCCAGGATCGACCGGATCGTCTTCTCGTCCGCGAGCCGCAGCTGCACCCCGTCATCGTAGAAGAGCAGCGACAGCACGTGGGGCGGCGCCGTGTTGGGGTTGATCCCACCAGGGCGATCCACGTACGGATAGACGGTCACATAGGGCCGCAGCGCGTCCACGATCCGCTCATCGAAGCCCTCCACGCGGCGCAGCTCATCGACCGACAGGAGCGGTTGGTTGGTGGGAGTCGCGGGCGGGATCCGCTTCTGATAGACGTCGTCCTCGCTGCGGCCGTCGATCAGGCTCGTGTGGTCCTTGTCGATGTAGTCGATCAGGTTGCTGGCGAGCACCTCGGGGTCGTAGAGGCTCTTCTCGTTGGGCCCCGTGATCTCGTCGATCACCTTCGCGAACAGCATGGTCAAGAGCTGGAGGCTCTTCGGCTGCACGTTGCCCGAATTGTCGAACGCCACCGCGGCGTTGAGGTTGAGCTTGGCGGCGACGTCCTGGATGTCGAGGCGCAGCGTCGACCCGTCCTGGAACACGATCGGCGGCCCGGATGCGCGCGCCCAGAGCCTGTCGCGGTGATCGAGCTTCACCGCGCCCTGGCCCTGTTCGGCGAGCCGGTCCTCGAGCAGCAGCGCCTTGGCGAGCTGGATCCCGCCGCGCGCGAGCGCATCGGCGCGCGCGCGCGCGTCGCGGTTCTTGACGATCATGTGGTCGATCAGCGCGATGCGCGCGAAGGTGGCCACGGTGCTCGCGAGCAGCAGCGCGAAGAACAGCACCACGACCAGCACGATCCCCGATCGGCGCCTCATCACAGGCAGTCCGGGTTGATCGCGGGGTAGCCCGCGAACTGCTCCGCCATCGACTTGGTGAACGGCTCTCCCGCGTGGCTGTTCACCGCGGCGGCCAGCTCGGCGAGCGTCGATTCGGAGAAGCCGGGTGCGCTGATCCCGAGCTTCGCGGCGTCGACGCACTCGCCGATCGTCCTCTGGTTGCCCGTGTCGTTCCGCGCCTCCTCCTGCGCGTTCTTCCCGTTCTTGTCCTTGGGCGGCGTGAGCAGCTCCTCGAGGTCGAGCGGGCGCATCGGCAGCGTGACCAGGCGCGCGTAGGGGATCGGCTGGTACTCGGCGATCTCCTGCTCCGACGCCGTCTCCGGCGGCGCGAGCGCCACCTCGATCTGGACCGCGGCCGGCAGCTCGCTCGACTCGACCAGCTGGGTCGAGTCCCAGTCGTCGTGCCACTGGCCGCTCTCGTCCAGGAAGCGCAGCGTGAAATAGCTCAGGTCGTCGGCGACCAGCAGCGAAGCCGGGTCGTCGGCGCGCGGAAACTCGGGCTCGAGATGGTCCGAGAGCTCGGGGTACGACCAGCGGCGCAGCTCGAAGCGCTCGGGATCCGTCTCGCTGCGGCGCAGCGTGTAGGACACCATCCCCAGGTTCGAGGCCGGTCCATCGCTCGCGCGCGGGATGTCGCGCCGGATGAACTTGATCTGATCCGAGCCCGACTGCGGCCCCGACTGCGAGAAGCGGCTCTGCGCGACGAACAGCCACGGCTGTGCGAGCGGGTCCTCGTCCTTTCGCTTCTTCACCAGCAGCGTGTTCTCGAGATCCGCGGCGATCCGATCGATCAAGGCCGCGGCGCGCCGCGCCTCGCGAGTATTCTCACTCGCGCGGGCGGCCTGGCGGGTCAGGTTCACGTAGAAGCTGATCGTCGCGCCGAGCAGCAGCGCCGTGACGAGCACGACGCCGAGCACCTCGAACAGCGTAAAGCCATCGGAGTGACGCCGGGCGCTCATCGCCCGCGCCCCTGGGTCGGCCCCGGAATCAGCGAGCGCAGCTCGGGCGGCGCGTCCTTGCGCAGCTGGTCGAGCGGGTCGCTGCCGGGCGCCGCCCCGGCGCGGCCAGCCGATCCGGCGCCCTCTTCGGCCGGGATGAGCGCCTCGAGCCCGGAGGTGTCGAGCGCAAAGGTAGTGCGCGTGACGCCGTCCGCCTCACCCGCCTCGTCCCATTCCACCGTCACGGAGACCTGCCGCATGCGGCTCCGGCCGCGCTCGTCGTGGAACACCGAAGGCGCCTTCGGATCGGTGGTGCGCGCGATATCCTCGCGCAGATCGCGCGGCAGCATCGCGAGCACGTCGGCGGGCTCGACGTCCACGATCACCTTGTACGGCTCCTCGTCGCGCTGGGTCGTGCCGTCCCGGACGTCCTCGCTGCCTGCGGCGAGCTCCAGCTCGAGCTCGGTGAGCTCGCGGTCGGCGATCATCTCGGCACCGGCGCGGCGCCGATCGGTGCCCTCGGAGCGCAGCCCGCGCATCGCGCTGCTCGCGAGCACCGTGTAGAGGAGCCCGAGCACGAGCACGCCCGCCATCACCTCGATCAGCGTGAAGCCGCCGCGGGGGGCCCTAGAGGTCACGGCGGATCCGGACGCGCTCGTCGAGCGCGTGAACGTCGAGCGCGATGCGATTGCCGGTCGCGTCCTCGAGGTAGATCGCGGTGTCCTCGGCGGTGCCGTCGCGCGCGAAGCCCACCGTCACCTGACCGCGCGTGGCACGGCCCTCCGCGGTCTCGACCGCCTCGAAGTAGAACGGGTTCGACACCACCTGGAGCCTGCCCAGGTTGCCCGGGATCGGCCTGAATTCGATCGAGCGCGCCCGCGGCGGCGAGAGATCGAGCGGGGTGTTGCCGTGTACATCGAGCTCCTCGGGGGCCGCGGCGGCCTCGGCCTCGGCGGGATCCTCCGTGAGCCACTCGAGCCGGTACTCCGCCTGGTCGAGATCGAGCCAGACCTGGTGCGGTACCCCCGTGACGATCGCGCGCTGGCGCGCGAGCTCGAGCTGGGCCGCGAGCTGGTGCGCCTCGTTGTTCAGTGCGCGCCGGCGGAAGCCGCCCAGATTGGGGACCACGAACGCGGCGACGAGCGCGAGGATCGCGACCACGGCGAGGATCTCGATCAGCGTGAAGCCACGCTGCCTTATGGACTTCGCTCGCCTGCGGCTCGCTGCGCGCGACTTGCCGCCGCGGCCCATCGCCTAACCGGTCCGGGCCTGCTGCTGGTCGTCGGTCCAATTCCCGATGTCGGCGTCGACGCCGTCGCCACCCGGGGATCCATCGCGGCCGTACGACCAGAGATCGTAGGACTGCGGATTGTGCTGGCCCGGGTACTCGTACTGGTACGGATGGCCCCACGGATCGTCGGGCACGCGCCGCTCGCGCAGGTAGCCGCCCGGCTGGGCGTTGCGCGCCTCGGGCGGCGGGTTCACGAGCGCGTGCAGGCCCTGCTCGCTGGTCGGGAAGTTCGCGTTGTCCATGCGATAGGCCTCGAGGGCTCCGTCGAGCAAGACCATCTGCGACCTCGCCGTGTTGACACGGGCCTTGTCGATCTGCGGGAAGATCGCGAGGCCCACGAGCGTGCTGAGCAGGCCGATGATCAGCACCACGGCCATGATCTCGATCAACGTGAATCCATCGCGTCGATCGGCTTGCATAGAACCTCCTAGGTCGCCCCGAGCGAGCTCGTGATCTGCAGCAGAGGCACGAGCGTCGCGAGAATGATGACGAGCACGATGCCCACCATGATCAGGATCAGGATCGGCTCGAGCAGCGCGGTCAGCCGCGTCACCGTGGTCTCGACCTGCTCCTCGTAGGTGTCGGAGACCTTGGCCAGCATCGATTCGAGCTCGCCGCTCTGCTCCCCGACCTCGATCATGTGGGTCACCATCGGCGGGAACTCCCCGCTCGCCCGCAGCGGCGCCGCCACGCTCGCACCTTCCGTGATGCTGGTGCGGGCGGCGTCGATCGCCGTCGCGAGCACGGTGTTCGCCGTCACCTCGGCCGCCGTCTGCAGCGCGCGCGTGATCGGCAGCCCCCCTGAAAGTAGCGTGGACAGCGTGCGGGCAAAGCGCGAGATGGCGAGCATCCGCACGAGCCGCCCGAGCACGGGCACCCGCAGCTTGAACCGGTCCCAGGCCGCGCGGCCGCGCTCGGTGCGAATCGCGCTGCGGAACGCGAACAGCAGCGCGATCGCGGCGCCCGCGATCGCCCACCAGAAATCGCGCGTGAAGTGGCTGCCCGCGATGATCCAGCGCGTGTAGAAGGGCAGGGGCTGGTTCAGGCTCGCGAGCAACTCGGTGATCTGGGGCAGGACGACTGTCACGAGGATGCCCACCACGACGCAGGCGAACAGGAACATCATCGCGGGGTAGATGACGATCGAGCTGACCTTGTTCCGCAGCCGGACCTGGCTCTCCAGATAGTCGGCGAGCCGCTCGAGCACCGTCTCGAGCGCGCCGCCGGCCTCGCCCGCCCGCACCATGCCGACGTACAGGTCCGGGAACACCCCACCCGCCGCGCCCATGGCGTCGGCGAGTGCCGCGCCCTCGTTGACCCGGTCGCGCACCTGGCCCAGCACGCTCTTCAGGCGCGCGTTCTCGGCCTGGTCGGAGAGCGCGCGCAGCGCCGACACGAGCGGGATGCCCGCGCCGACGAGCGTGGCGAGCTGTCGCGTGGCGAGCGCGAGGTCGAGCGATGAGACGCGCGAGAAGCTCGGCAGCGAGATCGAGAAGCGGCTCTTCGCATCGGAGCGCGCGGCGACCTCGCCGCCCTCCGCGAGCTCGGTCAGGAAGATGCCGTCGCGGCGCAGCCGCGCGCGCGCGGTGCGCGGACTCTCGGCGTCGAGATGACCTCGCGTCTTCTTCCCGGCGGTGGTGACGCCCTTGTATGCGTAGACCGGCACCAGCTGCCCCCCGTCAGATCTGCGCGACGGCGCCCTGCTCCTCGGTGGCGCGCAGCACCTCGGCGACCGACGTGACTCCCGCCAGCACCTTGCGCGCGCCGTCGGAGCGCAGCGGGTGCATGCCCTTGCGGACGGCTGCGCTCTTGATCGACTTGGAGTCGACGTTCTGGCTGACCAGCGCGCGCACGTCGTCATCGACCTGCATCAGCTCGAAGATGCCGACGCGCCCGCGATAGCCGGCGTAGTTGCACCCCGCGCAGCCCTCCGGCCGATACAGCCGCACCGCGCGGCCCGACGTCTGGATCCCGAGCTCGGAGAGCTCCTCGGCCGTGGCTTCGTAGGCGACCTTGCAATCGGAGCAGAGCACGCGCACGAGGCGCTGGGCGAGCACGGCGACGAGTGAGGAGCCGACCAGGAACGGCTCCACGCCCATGTCGACCAGCCGCGTGATCGCGCTCGGCGCGTCGTTGGTGTGCAGCGTCGAGAACACGAGGTGGCCCGTGAGCGAGGCCTGGATCGCGATCTCGGCGGTCTCGAGATCGCGGATCTCGCCGACCAGGATCACGTTCGGGTCCTGGCGCAGGATCGATCGCAGCCCCCGCGCGAACGTGAGGTCGACCTTCGCGTTCACCTCGATCTGGCCGATCCCCGGCAGCTGGATCTCGACCGGGTCCTCGATCGTGATGATGTTCTTGTCGGTCGCGTTGATCCGCGCGAGCGCGCCGTAGAGCGTGGTGGTCTTGCCGCTGCCAGTGGGCCCGGTTACCAGCACGATCCCGTTCGGGCGCGTGATCAGCTTCTGCATCGTGGCGAGCTGCTGCTCGTCGAAGCCGAGCGTGGTGAGGTCGAGCAGCTCCTGGGTGCGCGGCAGGAGCCGCATCACCACGCGCTCGCCGTAGGCGACCGGCAGCGTCGAGAGGCGCACGTCGTAGTCCCGGCCGGCGATCTTGAGCCGGATCCGGCCGTCCTGCGGCAGCCGCTTCTCCGCGATGTTGAGCCGGCCCATGATCTTGATGCGCGAAACGATGCTCGCCTGGAGCGCCTTCGGCAGCGGCTTGATCGGCTCGTAGAGCACGTTGTCGATCCGGAACCGCACGCGCAGCTCGTTCTCGAACGGCTCGAGGTGCAGATCGCTCGCGCGCTCCTTCACCGCGTTGTGGAGGAGCGAGTTGACGAGCTTGATGATCGGCGCGTCGTCCTCGCCCGACTCCAGCAGATCCTGCGGCTCCTGGCTGATCTCGCTAGCGAGCAGCGACAGGTCCTCGGCCGCGTCGCTCGCGAGCGCGTCGGTCGACCCGGGGCCGCGGTCGTAGACCTCGTTGATGGCGCCGAGAATCGTGCGCTGCGTAGCGAGCTCGAGCAGGATGTCGGCGCCGTCGAACAGGAGGCGCAGATCGTCGAGCGGAGACGTGTCGAGCGGATCGGTGACCGCCACGCGCACCGCACCGCCCTCCGCGCGCGCGAGCGGGAGCATGCGGTGGTCCTTCGCGAAGCCGATCGGCAGCCGCTCGATCAGGCTCTCGTCGACGTCGCCCTGGTGGATCTGCGCGCGCACGGGCAGCCCGAGTTGCTCGGCCTGCGCGCCGAGCAGCTGGTCCGCGGAGACGTGCCCGCGCGCGACGAGCAGATCGCCGAGCCGGCCGCCCGATTCGCGCTGCGCGGCGCGCGCGGCCTCCAGCTGCTCCTCGGTGAGCGCGGTGGTGCGCAGCAGGATCTCGCCGATGTCGCGCAGACCCGGCTGCCGTGCGCCCAACCCCTGGAAGTGGACTTCGCTCATTAATCCTTCCTCTGGCCTTCGAGCACGAGGATCGCCGGAGTGAGGTTGTGCGACTTCTTCACGGCCGTGCCCACCGCGTTCGCCTGGTCGAGCGTGGAGTAGGGACCCAGATGGATCTCGTAGACGACCCGATCGCCCTGCGGCGAGGAGACGAGTGTGCCGTCGTGCCCGGAATCGATCAGCTCGGTGAGCAGCGCGGCCGCCTTGTCGGGGTCGGAGAGGATCGCGGCCTGGACGAGGTACTGCGGTCCCGTCGCGTGCGCGGCCGCTTCCGCCTTGGCGCGCTCCTCGGCGCGGATCCGCTCGATCTCCTTCACGCGGTCGACCGGGTACTCCACGGAGTGCGCCGCGAGCCGCTCGCGCACGGGCTCCTCGGAGCGCTTCGGGAAGTAGGGCCGGCCTTCCTCCTTGGCCTGCGCATAGCGCTTGGCCTCCTCGTCGAGATCCTCCTGCGAGATCTCGGCCGCGTGTCCGGAGTGGTCCTTGAACTCCTCGCGCAGCCGGATCGAGTTGTTCTCGAGGTCGAGCGGCGTGCGCACGATGCGCGGCGTCAGGAATACGAGCAGATTGGTCTTGCGGACCTCGGTCTTCGTCGACTTGAACAGCCAGCCGAACCACGGGATGTCCCCGAGCCAGGGGACCTTCGTGACGCTTTCGTCGGTCGCGTCCGAGAGCAGTCCGCCGATCACGACGGTTTCGCCGTCGCGCACTACCACGGTGTTCTCGACGCGCCGGTTGGAGAGCGCCGGGCCGACGTCGTTCACGTTGCCGACGCCGGCCTGGAGCGAGCTGTTGAGCTGGGTGATCTCCTGGAAGATCTCGAGGCGCAGGCTGTCACCTTCGGTGATCTGCGGCGTCACGCGCAGCGTGACGCCGATGTCCTGGCGCTCGACGTTCACGGACGAGGCGAGATTTCCCGTCGCATTGGCGACGCCCGCCGCCGATTCAACGCGGCTCGAGATGATCGGGATGTTGTCGCCGACGCGGATCTCCGCCTCTTCGTTGTCCGACGTGAGGATGTGCGGCGCCGACACGATGTTGATGTTCCCGTTGGTCGCGGAGAGGGTGATGATCGAGTCGATCACCGAGCCATCGCCGACGCGCTGGCCCGTGGTCGGGTCGACCCGGCGCGTGTCCTTGAACACCTGCCCGAGCAGCGGCGTGGTGATGCTCGACGGCGCCACGGGGACGCCGGTCGCCGCGGCCGCGCCCGTGGCGGAGGCGATCAGGATCGACTGGTTGCCGTCGATCGCCTGCATCAGGCCGTTGAAACCGATTCCGATGTTGTCGTTGACGGTCAGCTCCATGATCAGCGCCTCGACCGAGACCTGGGAGCGCTCGACGTCGAGCTTCTCGATCACGTGGGCGAGGGTGTTGAAGCCCTCCTGGCTGGCCTGGATGATCAGTGAGTTGGTCGCCGGATCGGCGGTGACGCTGATCTCGCCCTCGAGGCCGGCCACCGTCGAGCGGATCGTGGGCGAGGTCCCGGCGGTGCCGAGCCCCGCAGCGGGCAGCGTGGTTCCGCCGGGCGCCGTCGGCGTCGTCGTCGATCGGCTGCTGCTGCGGCTGCTGCGGCTGCTGCGGCTGCTGCGGCCGAGTCCGCCGCCGCCGCCGCCCCCACCGCCACCGCCGCCGCCGAGCAGGCCCGAGAGCGTCTGGGCGAGCTGCTCCGCGTTGGCGTTGTTCAGGTAGTAGACGTGGATCCGGCCGCCGCCCTGCACGGGCACGTCGAGCTTCGCAACCAGGCGGCGCACCTCGTCGAGCTGCGCGCGCGGCGCCAGCACGAGCAGCGAGTTCGTGCGCTCGTCGGTCAGGATTCGCACGGGCGGCTTGTGTTCGGCGGGCGCCGCATTCGGTTCGGCCGGATTGGCGACCCGCCGCCGCGCCGCGCGGCGCGTGTCGAACGCGCCGCCGGTGGTCTCCGCAACCTCCGCGCCGTAGATCTCCGAGACCTGATCGGCGAGCGTCGTCGCGTCGGCGTACTCGATCGGGATGACCGCCAGGTCCTCCTTGTAGGTTTCGACATCGATCGACTCGAGGATCTGGATCAACCGCCGGATGTTCGAGGCCGATTCCGTCAGGATCACCGTGTTGGTCGGCTGATAGGCCGCCATCGCCGCGTCCTTCGAGACCAGCGGCTTGAGCGTGTTAACGATCGACTCGGCGTCGATGTAGCGCAGCGGGATCAGGCGCGTGACGAACGTGTCGCGGTTCGGCGGGCGCTTCGAGCTCTGCACCGTCTCGATGCTCGACTCCTTCGCCTCGCGCACCGGCACTACCTTGATCGCTCCGCCCGGCGTCATCACCGTGGTGAAGCCCTTCACCTGGAGCACCGATTCGAACACCGCGTAGGCCTGCTCCACCGGGATCGGCTCGGGCGAGACGATCGTCACGCGCCCGCGCACGCGGTCGTCGTAGATGAAGTTGCGGTTGGTCGCGCGCGCGATCGTCTCGATCACCTGCGCGAGCTCGGCGTCCGCGAAGTCGAGCGTGACCATCGCGCCCGGCTCGAAGGTGGGGCGCGCGGGCTGGGCACCGGGCTGTTCGTCGGGCGGTGCTGCGGGCCGAGCCGCC
>DATFWW010000057.1:0-24796 GCA_035258825.1 Myxococcota bacterium | reverse complement strand
CCCGCCGTGCTCGCACGCCTGCGCGCCGCACTGGGCTGAGGCCAATCGGCCCTCACACCCGCCCCCCGGTCGGCCGATCAGCTCACAGCGGCGCTGACCGGAGGTGGCGGCTGTGAAGACGATCGTGCGAACCGTGCTGGGTCTCGCCCTCGTGCTCGGCTGGTGGACGATCGCCGGCAATCTCGTCTCCGCGAACAAGGCCGTGCCGAAGATTCCCGCGAGCGTGTTCGGCGGCGGCGCGAAGATCGCGATCGAGGCGGAGACCACGACGCGGGCGCGCATGATGATCGGCTTCAGCGACGCGAGCGGCGACCGCAACCTGGAGAGCTACGAAGACGTTCCCGCGGGCACCTACCGCTGGTCGATCGACGTCCCGAGAGACCTGGGCGGATACGTCGAGCTGAACGCCGTCGAGCCCAGGGCCGGAGACCGGCTGAAGATCCGCGTCCTGTCGAACGGCAAGACCGTGTTCGAGGACTCCGACCAGCTCCCGCAGCCGCTCGAGCCCGGGTACGCCTTCTTTCTCCAGGCGTACTTCGCCGACTACGCGAAGGGGGAGCTCCGCCGCGATTGACCGCGGAGCGAGACGTATAATCGCAGGCGTTGGCCGCGAGCTTCGCGCAGCGAGTCGAAAGCGAGCGAGGCCCGGCGGCGGGAGGAACGCCAATGCGAATCCAGTCGATCTTGGACGCGAAGGGCAGCCGGGTCGAGGCGATCGACTCCGACATGCGGGTCGAGGACGCGGCGCGTGCGCTCGCGGACCTCGGCATCGGATCGCTCGTGGTGCGCAACGGCGCGGTGGTCGCGGGAATCCTCGACGAGCGCGACATCGTGCACGGGCTCGCCAAACACGGGCGCGCGGTATGCGACCTGCCGGTCGCGGAGGTGATGCGGCGCGAGCCGGTCACCTGCACGCCCGACCAGAGCGTGCGCGAGGTGATGGCGGCAGTCACGGCGCGCCGCGTGCGCCACGTGCTCGTGATCGGCCCGCTCGGGCCGTGCGGCATCGTGAGCATCGGCGACGCGGTGAAGCAGCGGCTCGAAGAGGCGGAGCTCGAAGTGAGCGTGCTGCGCGACTACGCGCGCTCCCGCTAGTCGCACCCAGACCCCCGACGATGGTGAAGCTCGTGTTCTGCTGCCGGCGCCGGCCGGAGCTGTCGTTCGAACAGTTCCAGAAGCGCTGGCTCGAGCTGCACGGCCCGCTGGTCCGACGACTGCGCGAGCAGATCCCGCAGATGAAGCGGTACGTGCAGAGCCACACGATCCCGGGCGCGCCGAGCGAGATGCTGCGCGCGTCGCGCGGCGCGGGACCGCCGTTCGACGGCATCACCGAGGTCTGGTTCGATTCGCTCGCGGCGCTCGGCGCGTCCGGCGAGGCCGGCCTCGCCGCAGCGCGGCGCCTCTACGAGGACGAGGCGGAGTTCATCGACTTCGCCCACTCCGCGGTCTTCCTCACCGAAGAGCACGAGATCTTCTGATCCGACGCCCAGATGGTCGATCGTTCGATCGTGGAACGATCGTTCACTTCTTGGGCAAGTCGGTTCCACGCCAGCGCTGTCACACGGATCGGAACCGTCCGAAGTGGGCCTTTACACCCGCTGGGAACGGCGTGAGGGCGGCGGCTACACCGGCACGGCGGTTGCTTGGAAGCCTCGGCGGGAAGGGGGTGGAGACGTTGCATGCGACTGCGACCTCGCAGCCTGCCCTGGCTGGCAGCGGCTGCGCTCCTCCTCGCCGGATCCGCGTCGGCGCTGCCGACCACGTATCTCATGGCGAGCGGATCGCAGATGTCGATGTCGAATCAGGCGTGTACGCCGTGCACGGTGCCCGTCACGGGCTCGGTTACGCTCGACGACGACGCCGCGGGCCACGTCGCACTCACCCAGGTCAGCCTCGCGCACGACCCATACCAGGTCGGGCTGCCGCCATTCGTGAGCATCGTGCTCGACCGCGACAGCATCGCGCTCGCCGCCGGCAGCGCCGCGGGCGCGGGCTCGACGCTGAGCAGCGTGGTGTTCGGATCCGCTTCGCTCGCGCACGTCGGCACGATCACGTGCACCTCGGGCATCGTGACGTGCACCCAGCTGCTCGGTATTCCCGACGGCACCTTCCGGCTGCCGTCGCCGGTGACCGTCGATCTGGGTACCTGGACGTTCGACGGGCTCGGCGGCCTGTCGGCCTCGTTCGTGTACACGATGCTCTCGGGCGCGAATCCCGCGACCGAGACGCTCACCCTGGTCGGATCGACGACGCCGGTTCCCGAGGCGGGAACCGGCCTGCTCGTGGCCGCGGGCCTGGCGGGTGTCTCGCTTCTGCGCCGCGCGCGGATCTGATCGCGCCTACGCGAGGAACAAGCCCACCACCGAGCGCAGGTTGGCGCGGTGATCGGCGTCGGGCGCCGCGCCGATCAGGTATCCGAACACGCTCGTCAGGCACAGGAACGTGGCCTTGCCGGGATGCAGCCCCGCGCGCAATTCGCCGCGCTGTGCGCCCTCGGCGAAGCGGCGCTCGAGCAGGCGCACGAGGGGGAACGGCTGCTCGGCCAGCGGGAGATACTCAGGCAGCCGCGCGTAGATCATCACCATGTCGCGCGCGACGCCGGGTCCCTCGATTCCGGCGTAGACCTCGGCGATCGCGTCGGGCAGCGCGCCGAGCAGCTCGCGCAGCGTCCCGCAACCCTGGAGCCGATCGACGAGTTCCAGCTCTTTGTGCCATTGCAGCTCGAGCAGCACGTGCTCCTTGGTCGGGAAGTGGAAGTAGAAGCTCGGCCGCGAGACGTCGGCCGCGCGCGCGATCTCGGCCACGCTGGCGTTGTCGAAGCCCGCGCGCGCGAACTCGGCGAGCGCCGCGCTGAACAGACGCGCGCGCGTGCGCTGCCGCTGGACCTCGCGCGCGCTCGGGCGCTCGAACGGTGAAGGCGCCGCGCTCATGGCTCGAGCACCACGGGCATGTGGACGAGCCCGTTCATCAGGCTGCTCTGCAGCGGCGCGGGCTCGCCCGCGGGCGCGAAGCGGGGCCAGCGCGCGAACAGCTCCTCGAACATCACGCGCGCCTCGAGCCGCGCGAGCGAGGCGCCGAGGCAGAGGTGCTCGCCGAAGCCGAACGCGATCTGGCGCCGCGCGGTTGCGCGTGTGATGTCGAACGCGTCGGAGTCGGCACCGAACACCTCCTCGTCGCGGTTGGCCGACGCGTAGAACATCACGAGCATGTCGCCCGCGCGGATCCGCTTGCCGCGCAGGGTCGTGTCCGCGGTGGCGACGCGCGCGAAGTTCCGCACCGGCGACACGAGTCGCAGCATCTCCTCGATCGCGTTGGGCAACAGGCCCGGATCCGCGAGCAGCTTCTCGCGCTGCTCGGGGTTCCTCATCAGCAGGAGCCCGCCGCCCGAGATCAGATTGCGGGTGGTCTCGTTGCCGGCGACGAGCAGGGTGAGGCAGAACATGCCGATCTCGGCGTCGGTCAATCGCTCGCCGTCGACCTCGGCCTGGGTCAGGATCGAGATCAGATCGTCCTGTGGGTCCGGCCGGCGCCGCTCCGCGACGCCTAGCACGTAGCGGACCAGCTCGCCGACCACCTTGGCGGTCTCGAGCGAGATCTCGCCGCCGCCGGCCTCGATCATCGCGTCCGACCAGCGGCGGAAGTCGCCGTAATCGTCGGACGACACGCCGAGCATCTCGGCGATCACGTACATCGGCATCGGGATCGCGATCTGCTCCACGTAATCGACGGGTCCGCGCGCGTCGATCGCGTCGAGGCTGCGTTTAGCGATCTCGCGGATGCGCGGCTCGAGCGCGGCGATCCGCCGCGGCGTGAACGCACCCATCACGAGCTTGCGGTGGCGGTTGTGGCGCGGCGGGTCCATGCGGAGGATCGTGGGCGCGCTCGCGGCCATCGCGTTCATCGAGCCTTCGGTCGCGCCGAGCGGCGGCTCGCCGCGCGCGCGGCGAACGGCCTCGAACAGCTGCGTGCCCTGCTCGGAGCTGAACAGGCGCGGGCGCTGCGAGATGGATTGGATGTCGGCGTACTTGGTGACCGCCCAGAACTGGCACGGCTCGTGCCAGTGGAGCGGGTCCTCGGCGCGCAGCTGGCGGAACAGCCGGTCCGCATCGCGCTGGTAGAACTCGGTGGTCTCGGGAGCAAAGCCGGGAAACGCAGCCATCGGGACTCCTACCGGGGCGTGAAATCCAGCATGCGCAACTGGCTGACGCCCGTCAACGAATTTTTTCGAGCGTCAGGAATTGCAACGATCCGTCAGCCGATTGAATCCGCTGGGGCCCTGGGACGCGCGGGATCGCTCGGCGCTGCGATGGGGGGCGGCTGCGCCCGGCATCGGCACCGGTCTCCGGGCACCGGCCGGCCGCTCCCGGGTACACGACGCCCGCGGGTGACACTTCAGCGAGACGCGATTCGATCGCGGCTTGGTGTTAGTCGGCGTCGCGGCCTCGCACCGGGTGTGAAGCCGCTCACGGCGCTCGCCGCCCGATGATCGGGCCATCGCCGACGCCATCCACCTGCGCGGGCGGCCCCGCAAGGGCCTCGCCGCGTTCGCCGGCCAGTTCGACGGACGAACCGGCACGGATCTCATGCTGCTCGATCACGGCCCCTTCGGGTACGTGTACAGTGGGGCGACGGGACGAGCTTCGGTGCAGAACCTGTACGCGTACTGAGCGCCGGCGCCGCTATGCCCCTCGCGGCACGGAGTGCTATGCGGCCGAGAGCTGCAACATGCGCTCGATCGGGCGCAGCGCGCGCGCGCGGGTCGGCTCGGGCACCTCGATCTGCGGCGTGAGGTCGCGCAGGCACAGGTAAAGCTTCTCGAGCGTGTTCTTGCGCATGAACGGGCACTGGTTGCACGCGCAGCTCTCGTCGGTGCCCGGCGCCTGGATCAGCTGCTTCTCGGGCGCGCGCTTCTGGATCTGGTGGAACACACCGTCCTCGGTGGCGATGATCAGCGTCTTCGCGGGGCTCTTCACGGCGCGGTCGATGATGCCCGTGGTGCTCGCGATGAAGTCGGCCTGGTCGAGCACGGCCTGGTCGCACTCGGGATGCGCGAGGACCTCGGCGTCCGGGTGCACCGCGCACAGCTGCGCGAGGCGTTTGGCGCTGAACTGCTCGTGCACGATGCAGGTGCCCTGCCAGACGATCAGGTCTTCGCGCCCGAGCTGGCGCGCGACCCAGCGCGCGAGGTGGCGGTCGGGCGCGAAGATCAGCGGCTCGTCGCCGAACGACTTCGCCATCTTCACCGCGTTCGACGAGGTGCAGATGAGATCGCTCATCGCCTTCACCTCGGCGCTGCAGTTGATGTAGGAGAGCACCTTCGCGCCGGGATGGTCGTCCTTGAACGCCTGGAACTCGTCGGGCGGACAGCCGTCGGCGAGCGAGCATCCGGCCTCGAGGTCCGGCACCACGACGATGCGCTCGGGATTCAGGATCTTCGCGGTCTCGGCCATGAAGTGGACGCCGCAGAACGCGATCACGTCGCGGTCGACCTTCGTGGCTGCCTGCGCGAGCGCTAGCGAGTCGCCGACGAAGTCGGCGAGGTCCTGCACCTCCGACTCCTGGTAGTAGTGGGCGAGCAGGACGGCGTTGCGCTCCTTCTTGAGCGCGAGGATCGCGGACTCGAGGTCGGCGGGGATCTCGTGGCGGTGCGGGCCGAGTGGGTTCGCGTGGGCCATGTCCGAACTTAGCTCACATGGCAGCCGGGGGGCCGTCTCGTTAGCTTTCTCGGGTACTTACGGCATTGCCATGAGCCAGACCCACCGCGACCGGCCCTGGGTGTTCCGCACCTACTCGGGCCACTCCTCCGCGCGCGCGAGCAACGCGCTCTACCGCGGCAACCTCGCCAAGGGTCAGACGGGCCTCTCGGTGGCGTTCGACCTGCCGACCCAGACCGGGTTCGACTCCGACCACCCGCTCGCGCGCGGCGAGGTCGGCAAGGTGGGCGTCCCGATCGGCCACATCGAGGACATGGAGGCGCTGTTCGCGGGCATCCCGCTCGACCGCATGAACACTTCGATGACGATCAACGCCACCGCGGCGTGGCTGCTCGCGCTCTACGTCGCTGCGGCCGAGCGCAGCGGCGTGACCGCGTCGCAGCTCTCGGGCACGACCCAGAACGACATCATCAAGGAATACCTGTCCCGCGGCACGTACGTGTTCCCGCCGGAGCCCTCGATGCGGCTCACCACGGACATCGTCGCCTACACGGTCGCGAACATCCCGAAGTGGAACCCGATCAACGTCTGCTCGTATCACCTCCAGGAGGCGGGTGCGACGCCCACCCAGGAGATCGCGTTCGCGATGGCGAACGCGATCGCCGTGCTCGACGCCGTGCGCGCGCGCAGCGACGTGCCCGCGGAGGCGATCCCCGACGTGGTGGGGCGGATCTCGTTCTTCCTGAACGCAGGCATCCGGTTCGTCGAGGAGATCTGCAAGGCGCGCGCGATGGCCGAGCTCTGGGACGAGATCACCGCGGAGCGCTACGGCGTCGCCGACCCCGTGCTGCGCCGCTTCCGCTACGGCGTGCAGGTGAACAGCCTCGGGCTCACCGAGGCGCAGCCCGAGAACAACGTGATCCGCATCGTGCTCGAGGCGCTCGGCGTCACGTTCTCGAAGAGGGCGCGCTGCCGCGCGCTCCAGTTGCCGGCCTGGAACGAGGCGCTCGGCCTGCCGCGGCCGTGGGACCAGCAGTGGTCGCTGCGCATCCAGCAGATCCTCGCCTACGAGACCGACCTGCTCGAGTACGAGGACCTGTTCGACGGATCGCACGTGGTGGAGAAGCAGACCCGCGCACTGATCGACAGCGCGAAGGAAGAGCTCGCGCGCGTCGCGAAGATGGGCGGCGCCGTCGCAGCCGTCGAGAGCGCCTACATGAAGCAGCAGCTCGTCGCTGCGAACACGCGGCGCCTGCGCGAGATCGAGAGCGGCGAGCGCACCGTCGTCGGGGTGAATGCCTACCAGGAGACGGAGCCGTCGCCGCTCACGGCGGGTCAGTCGATCCTCGTGGTCGACGGCTCTGCGGAGCGCGACCAGGTCGAATCGCTGCGCGCATTCCGCGCGAAGCGCAGCGCGGGCGAGGTTACGAGCGCGCTGCGAGCACTCGACGATGCGATCGTATCAGGCCACAACGCGATGCCCGTCTCGATCCGCGCCGCCCACGCGGGCGTCACCACGGGCGAGTGGGCCGACGCGCTGCGCAAGCGCTTCGGTGAGTACCGCGCGCCAACCGGCGTGGTCGCGGGCGAATCGTCCGCCGCGACCGGCGACACCGAATCGGTGCGCAAGCGCGTGCGCGTGCTCGCGAGCCGACTCGGGCGCCCGCTCAAGCTGCTGGTCGGCAAGCCCGGACTCGACGGGCACAGCAACGGCGCCGAGCAGATCGCGGTGAGGGCCCGCGACGTCGGCATCGAGGTGGTCTACGAGGGCATCCGGCTCACGCCCGCGGAGATCGCGAGTTCGGCGCGCGACGAGGGCGTCCACGTGATCGGACTGTCGATCCTCTCGGGCTCGCACGGCGTGCTCGTGGTCGACGTGCTCGAGCGGCTGCGCGCGGCGGGCTGCGGAGATCTTCCCGTGGTGGTCGGCGGCATCATCCCCGAAGAGGATGCCCGCGCGCTGCGCGAAGCGGGCGTCGCGCGCGTGTACACGCCGAAGGATTTCGACCTCACGCGCATCATGGACGAGATCGTCGACGTGGTCGCGCTGCAAGCGGGCGAAGCCCCCGCGCAGCGAGCCGCAGGCGAGCGAAGCCCATAAGGTGGAGGCCGACCTCGTCGCACGGTTGCGCAACCGCGATCGCGCCGCCGTCGCTGCCGCGCTCAACCTCGCCGACGACCAGCGCCCCGGACCGCGCGCGCAGGCGCTCGCGCTGCTCGACGCGCTGGAGCGGGGCGAGGCCTCCCCCGGCAGCGCGCGGATCGGCGTCACGGGCGCGCCGGGCGCGGGCAAGTCGACACTGCTCGACGCACTGCTGCGCGGGCTGCGGCGGACCGGTCAGACGGTGGCGGTAGTCGCGGTCGATCCGTCGAGCCAGCGCACGGGCGGCGCGCTGCTCGGCGACCGGATCCGCATGCGCGCGGGCGGCGGCGACGACGGCGTGTTCATCCGCTCGATGGCCGCGCGCGACCGGCTCGGCGGGATCGCCGAGCAGACCTGGGCGGCCGTCGCGATCCTCTGCGCCGCGTTCGACTGCGTGTTCGTCGAGACGGTCGGCGTCGGCCAGTCCGAGGCCGCGGTCGCGGATCTCGTCGACACGCTCGTCTACGTCGCCAACCCGGGCAGCGGCGACACGCTCCAGTTCATGAAGGCGGGCCTGCTCGAGCTCGTCGACGTGTTCGTCGTCAACAAGGCCGACACGGGTGCTCCTGCGCAGCGCACCGCGCGCGAGCTCGAGGCGGGCGTGCGCATGGCCGAGCGCGAGGCGAAGAGCTGGGAGCCGCCCGTCTCGCTCGTCTCGGCGCGCGACGGCACCGGTGTCGACGCGCTGCTCGCGACGCTCGCGGCGCACCGTCGCTATGCGATCGACGCGGGCGCGCTGCGCGCGCGGCGTGCGAGCGGGCGCGAGCGCTTCGTGATCGAGTCGCTCACGCGCCGATACGGCACGTTCGGTGTCGCCGCGATCGGCGGCAGCGAAGGCGTGATCGAGCAGCTGCGCTCCGATCCCGCGCGCAGCTCGTTCGGCGCCGCCTCCGCGCTCGGGCACGCGATCGAAAGCGCGCTCGGCTCGCCGCGCTAGCCCTGTGCAGCGGACCGCCTTCGCTCGCCTGCCGCTCGCCGCGCGTCGGCCGACTTCGTCGGCCTCCTTGCAGTGACCGGGCCGCTCGACACGCTGTTCGCGGCGATCCGGTCCGGGTGCTCGTCGTCGGTGTGGTCGCAGGGCGTCGAGCTCGCGCGCGCGGGCGCGGTGAGCGGCGAGCGCGAGGACGAGCGCGCGGTCGTATTGCGCGTGGCGACGCGCGGCGGGCTCGTCTCGCCGTCCGTGCACCTCGAGATCGACCCGCCCGACTGGAACTGCGAATGCGCGAGCCGCGAGGACGTCTGCGAGCACGCCGCCGCAGCGGTGATCGCGCTGCGCCAGGCGCGGCGCGCGGGCGAGCGGCTGCCGGGCGCGAGTCGGCCCACCGGCCGGATCGCGGTGCGCCTGTCGCGGCGCGACGGCGCGCTGCATTTCGAGCGCGCGGTCGTGCTCGGCGATCGCGAGGAGCCACTCCACAGCACGCTCGCGGCGCTCTCCTCCGGACGCGTCGACGGACCCGCGTTCGTCGCCACGCCGGCCGACCTCGCCCTCGAGCGCGCGCTCGGCCCGCGGCTGCGCGGCGAGCTGCCGCGCGGCCTGTGGCCAAGCGTGCTCGCGGCGCTGGCGGGCTGCACCGACGTCGCGCTCGACGGCGCGCCCGTGCGCGCGAGCGCCGAGCCGATCGGGTTCGTCGGCCGGCTCGAGGACGCTCCCTCCGGCTTCCGCCTGTCCGCGCGCCGCGATCCGCGCGTGGTGGAGACGTTCGCGGACGAGGTCGCGCTGCTCGGCGACGGTACGCTGGCTCCGCTCGGCGCGTCACTGCTCTCCGGCCGCGAGCTCGAGGAGCTGACGCGCGGGCGCATCTACCGCGCCGACGAGGCGGCCGAGCTGGCCACCGACGTGCTGCCCTCGCTGCGCGAGCGGATTCCGGTCGAGATCGCCACCGACCGCCTGCCGCGCACGAGCCCCGAGCCACCCCGCATAGCACTCTCGATCGAGCGCGACGGCGATGCGCTCGCGGTGCTGCCGCTGCTCGTCTACGGCGATCCGCCGACCGCGCGCGTCGACGCGGGCCGACTCGTGCCGCTCGGCGGGCCCCTCCCGCTGCGCGACGAAGCGGCCGAGCGCGCACTCGTGCGGCGGCTCGCGCAGGAGCTCGAGCTCGCGCCGGGACGGCGCTTCGTCGCCACGGGCCGCGAAGCGCTCGAGCTCGCGGACCGACTTCGCCGCTGGCCCGAAGCCGCCGCAAGTTTCGCAAAGTGGGCCGAAGGCGAGCGCATCCCGTCGGGATGGCCGGCCCTCGCGCGCTTCACGCGCGTGGGCCCGCTCGCGCCGCGGTTCGACGCGCGGGCGAGCGGCGCCGCGTTCGAGGTCACCGACGAGAGCGGCAGGACGCACCGCGCGGCGACCGCGCGCGTGCTCGAGGCGTGGCGCGCGGGCGAGAGCTGGGTCGCGCTCGACGGCGGAGGATTCGCCGAGCTGCCCGCCGAGTGGCTCGCGAGCCACGGCGCGCGCGTGGCCGATCTGCTCGCCGCGCGCGGCGACCGCGGAGAGCTGCCGGCCGCGGCGCTCCCCGAGCTCGCCGTGCTCGCGGCGGACCTCGGCGCTCCGGTGCCCGAGGTCGCGGACGCGGTCCGCCGCGGTCTCGCCGCGCTCGCGGGCGCGGCTGCCCCGGCCTCCGCCGCGCTGCCGCCCGATCTCACCGCGGTGCTGCGCGGCTACCAGAGCGAGGGGGTGCGTTGGCTCGCGGGCCTGCGCGAGCTCGCACTGCCCGCACTGCTCGCCGACGACATGGGCCTCGGCAAGACGCTGCAGGCGCTGTGCGCGGTGCGCGGCCGCACTCTGGTCGTGGCGCCGACGAGCGTGGTACCGAACTGGGCCGCGGAAGCCGAGCGCTTCCGTCCGGCCCTGCGCGTGTGCGTGTACCACGGTCCGGCGCGCGCGCTCGATCCATCAGCCGATCTCACCCTGACGAGCTACGCGCTGCTGCGGCTCGATTCCGACGCGCTGTGCGGGGTCGAATGGGACACCGTCGTGCTCGACGAGTCGCAGGCGATCAAGAATGCCGACAGCCAGGTCGCGCGCGCGGCGCATCGCCTGCCGGGCCGGTTCCGGATCGCGCTGACCGGAACGCCGATCGAGAACCGGCTCGCCGAGCTCTGGAGCCAGTTCCAGTTCCTGTCGCGTGGATGGCTCGGCAGCCTGAACGATTTCCGCGAGCGCTATGCGAAGCCGATCGCCGACGGCGATGCCGTGGCCGCCGATCGGTTGCGCGCGCGCGTGCGTCCGTTCGTGCTGCGCCGCCACAAGCGCGACGTGGCGCCGGAGCTGCCGCCGCGCACCGAGGTGGTGCTGCACGTCGAGCTCGCCGACGACGAGCGGCAGGTCTACGACGCGATTCGCGCCGCCACGCGCGAGGACGTCGCCACGCGCTTCGCCGCGGGCGGCAGCGCATTCCAGGTGCTCGAGGCGCTCTTGCGGCTGCGACAGGCCGCCTGCGACGCGGCGCTCGTTCCGGGCGGACGGATCCAGCGCTCGGCGAAGCTCGAGGTGCTGCGCGAGAACCTCGAGGAATCGGTCGCCGAGGGGCACAAGGCGCTCGTGTTCTCGCAGTGGACGTCGCTGCTCGACCGCGTCGAGCCGGTGCTGCGCGCCGCGGAGCTGCCGTTCGCGCGGCTCGACGGGTCGACGCGCGACCGCGCCGCGGTGGTCGACGCGTTCCAGAGCGAGAGCGGCCCGCCCGTGATGCTGGTCTCGCTGCGCGCGGGCGGCACGGGCCTCAATCTCACGGCAGCCGATAGCGTGTTCATCCTCGACCCCTGGTGGAACCCGGCCGTCGAGGAGCAGGCCGCCGATCGCGCGCACCGGATCGGCCAGACGCGCCCGGTGATGGTGTACCGGCTCGTCGCCACCGGCACCGTCGAAGAGCGCGTGCTCGCGCTGCAGGCGCGCAAACGCGCCCTGACCGAGGCGGCGCTCGGCGCGGCCGACGCGACCGCGATCACGCGCGAGGAGCTGCTGGAACTGTTGCGATGAACCGCGGATCTGCGGAAGAAGCCTCGACGCCCCGGAACGGCAATGCGAGCAATCCGACGGCCGTCTGGAGCTTCGGATCGTCGAACCCGTCGAGCCCGTAGTCGATCCCAAGCCCGCGGCGCGCGGGCGTGAAGGTGCGGAACAGCCGATCGAAGATCGAGAAGATGTTCCCGTAGTTGGTGTTGGTGTAGTGCGCGTGGCGCGAGTGGTGGACCTTGTGCAGGTTCGGCGAGGCGAATGACCAGGAGATCGCGCGGTCGAGCCAGAGCGGCAGCCGCACGTTCGCATGCTCGAACAGCCCCTGGAGCGCCGAGCCGATGCGGTACACGGCGAACGCTCCCGGAGCCGCGCCGAGCGCGAGCCCGAACGCCGCGAGGTAGACATAACGGACCACGCTCTCGCCGGGGTGCTGGCGGATCGCCGTCGTGACGTCGACGACCGGATCGCAGTGGTGCACGCGGTGGAGGCGCCACAGCCACGCGACCTTGTGCATCGAGACGTGCGTGGCGTACCAGGCGAGGTCCAACCCGGCCACCGCGAGTGCGCCGCTCCAGAGCGGCGGCAGCGCGAGCGCGGGCAGCAGGCCGAAGCCGATCGACTGCGCCCACGAGAGCGCCATCACGAGCGGGATGTTCATCAGCGCGTTGGTCGCGAAGGTGATCCCGACCAGCGTCAGGTTCGGGCCGAGGTGCGTGCGGTTCCACGGGCCGCGCGCGCGCAGCGGGATCGCCGCCTCGAGCGCGGCGAGCGCGGCCATTCCGGAGCAGATCGTGACGAGGGCGACGAAATTGTTCATGAACGCAAGACGCCCGGCGCCGACAGATCGTTACGCGATCGAGATCGAGTGGAGGAATCCGTCGGGACCTCACAGGGCGGCGCCGCGATCCGGATCGGTCTCGCGGGCACCCTCCCCTCCACCACCGCGGACATCATCCGGGCGTCGGATCGCGCACCCAGAGCGCCGACGGCCACTTCGCGACGTGAAGGCCCATCATCCTGGTGGTGCCCGAGCCCCGAGACGGCCGGGCTGTTCGCTCTCGGCCTGCTCGTGCTGGCCCTGCGCGGGCGCGTGCGAATCCGCAGATCACCAGCGCAACCCGCCACGCAACCTGATAGCCTGAGATCGATTCGGCCCGCGGCAGAGGCTGCCGCGGGCCGAAGAGGAACCGGTCGGGGCGCGCAACCCGCGGGTTGGCTGCAATCAGCGTTCGGGCCGGTCCATTCGTGGGTTTCGCTCGCGGGGGATTCGTCACACGCGCCGAGCGGACGCCGCAGATCGAGTCAGCGGATTCGAGTCAGCGGATGTTAGGGAGCCGAATGGAAGCGGATCGGCCCCGGCTGCTCGAGCGACTGCTGGTCTCGCTCGCCGTCCCGCTGCTCTACCTGCTCGGTCGGACGCTGCGCGCGCGCGATCTCGGCCGCACCGACTGGAAGTTGCACGATGCGCGCGAGAACGCGCTGTGGGCGCTCTGGCACGAGACGCTCCTGATCGGCATCTGGTACTTCCGCGGCCTCGGCGTGCACGTGATGATCTCGGCGAGCCGCGACGGTGCGCGGATCGCGGGGATCGCCCAGCGCTTTGGTTATGTCGCCCTGCGCGGATCCACGTCGAAGGGGTCGCTCGCGGCGACGCGCAGGCTCGTCGGGGGCCTGCGCGAGGGACGGCTCGCGGCGATCACGCCCGACGGCCCGCGCGGACCGCGGCGCTGCGCGCAGCCCGGCGCCGTCACCGTCGCACGGCTGTCCGGACGCCCGGTCGTGGCGATCGGGATCGGCCCGGAGCGCTGCTGGCGACTGCCGAGCTGGGATCGCTTCGCGATTCCGAAGCCGTTCTCGCGCGTGCACTACGTGTACGGCGATCCGATCTCAGTGCCGCGCGAGGGCGGCAGCGACGCGGATTATCTCGCGCAGATCCAGCGCGAGCTCGATCGCGTGACCGAGATCGCGGATGCCGCTGCGCGCGGCGAGCTGCGCGCGCGCGATCCGATCGCTCAGCGCGCGAGATAGTCGCCGCCCGCGAGCACCGGGAAGCCGTCCACCGCGCCGCGATAGGTGTAGAGCCAGGCGAGCGCGGAGCCGTGCGGACCCTCGACGCGCTGCTGCACGCGCTCGAAGCTCGCGCCCTCGTAGCGGTCGAGCGCGTCGAGCAGCCCCTCGCGATCCGCCTCCGCGATCGCGAACAGATCGCCCCGCACGCGGTCGCCGGGCGCGGCCGCGGGAACGAGGCCCGGGAACGCGCCGAGATCGACCAATCGCCCGGGGGCGCTCGCCGGGCCGAGCCAGCTCGTGCGCCCCTCGAGCAGCCCGTGCATCGGCGCGCCGCGCCGCAGCGTCCCGTACGCGAAGAGAGCCGTCGCAGATTCCTGTTCTACCCTCACGGCGTGGCCAGGATCCTGCGCCGGATCGCGATCGCGCTGCTCGTCTCGCTGCTCGTCGGGCTCGCAATCGGCAGCGCGATCCGCGTGCGCCTCTCGCGTCCGGTCGTGTACGTCGGGGACGCTCGCATGTCAGCGCCGGATGCCCTCCCACTCGACGTCGGGCACGCCCGCGCGCCGGTTCGCGACGCGCGCGACCACGAACAAGAGGTCGGATAGCCGGTTCAGGAACGCAATGCAGATCGGATCGATCGCCTCGTCGCGCGCGAGCTGCACGCAGCGCCGCTCCGCTCGCCGGCACACGGTGCGCGCGACGTGCAGCGCCGCGGCCGCGGGCGTGCCGCCCGGCAGCACGAAGCGCGCGAGTGGAGCGAGCTCGGTCTCGAACGCATCGATCCGGCGCTCGAGCGCGTCGACGTCGCCGGCCACGGGCTCCGGCATCCCGCTCTTCGCGCGGTGCGCGGCGTCGGGCGTGGCGAGCGAGCCCCCGAGTGCGAATAGCAGGGCCTGGATCCTAGCGAGCAGATCGCGGAGATCGCACTCGTCCGTCGCCGCGGCGGCGGCGCCGAGCGCCGCGTTGAGCTCGTCGACGGCGCCGTAGGCCTCGACGCGCAGCGCGTCCTTTGCGACCCGCTCGCCGCCGAACAGATCGGTCTGCCCACCGTCGCCGCGGCGGGTGTAGACCTTCACCGCGAGAGCGCCTCGTCGAGCCGGCGCTCCACCTCGGGATCGAGCGGCGCAGCCGCTGGCGACGGGTGCGCGGCGGCGCGGCGCGTGGCGCGGCGCAGGAACCACGCCACGAGTGCGCCGCCGCCCGCGAATACCGCGATCGGGATCAGGTAGGCCGCCGTGCCGAATCCCTCCGCCTTCGGCGCGGAACGGATCACCTCGCCGTAGCGCGCGTAGAGCTGCTCCTCGACGTCGGCGCGCGTGCGCCCCGCCGCAGCCTGAACGAGGATCCACATGCGCAGACTCGCGGCGTCGGGAGACGGACAGTCCGCGAGCGAGCGCCCGGGGCAGAACGGGCTCATCAGATCGTTGGGAAGGTCGTACGCCCAGGCCGGGGCGGTGTCTCCGATCGCGGGCGCCTCCGCGCCGGCCGACGCCGCCAGCGCCGTCAGCGCGAGCAGGAGTGCGCAGGCGCGCTGCCGTGCCGTCATGCCTCGACCTCCGGCGCGGCAGGGTAACAGAGGATGCGTTCGGCGAGCGCCGCGAGCGCGCGGCCCGCCGGTGTGCTCGCGCCCGGCCCCGCGACGTAGGGATGCCCCGCGTCGGCTGCGCGCGCGAGCGCAGAGTCGAACGGGATTCGCGCGATCACCTCGACGCCGATCGCCGCGAATCGCTCTGCGGGATCGGCCTCTCGAAATAGCGCCACCTCCGCGCCGCACGCGCCGCATACCGCGCTCGCGAAGTTCTCGACCAGCCCCGCCACGCGCGCTCGCGCCTCGAGCGCGCGCCGGATCGAGCGCTCCACCGCGAGCAGCGCGACCTCGGTCGGAATCGCCACGGCGAGCGCGATCGCGCGATCGGTCAGGAACGGGAGCAGCGCGGGCAGCCGGTCGGCGCCCGGCGCCAGGTCGATCACGAGGCAGTCGAGCGGGCCCCACGCCGTGCGGCCGATCAGGTCGGCGAGCGCAGCCTGCTCGAGCGCGCTTCTCCATGCCGCGCCCGATCCGTCGGCGCCTTCCCAGTCGAGCGCCTGATTGCCCTGCAGGAAGAAGTCCATGCTCTGCACGGCGAGGCCGGCGGGACCCGCGATCGGGCGCAGCCGCTCGTCCGTGCCGATCCGCACGGGCTGGCCGCGCAGGCCCAGCATCTGCGCGACCGACGGGCCGTGCAGGTCGGCGTCGAGCAGGCCGATCCGGCGGCCGCGCAGGCCGAGCGCGGCGGCGAGATTGACGGCCACGGCGCTCTTGCCGACGCCGCCCTTTCCGCTCATCACCGCGACGATCCGAGCCACACCCGCGAGCGCGGCGTGCGCGCGGGCGCGCACGTCCTCGACGTCTTCGAACTCGGGGCGCTGATTCGCCACCCGACGGGCTTCGCTCGCCTCCGGCTCGCTGCGCGAAACTTGCGGGCGCTTGCTCACTTCTCGTCGAGCGGCCAGGAGAGCTGCTCGGGCATGCCGTCGGCGCGGCGCTGGCTCACGCCGTGGCGCGGCGGCTCAAATGCCACTCGCGAGCCCGGCTCGATCGACGATGTGAGCCACACGTTGCCGCCGATCACGCTGCCGCGGCCGATCACCGTGTCGCCGCCGAGGATCGTGGCGCCCGCGTAGATCGTGACGTCGTCCTCGATCGTGGGATGGCGCTTGCGCCCGCGCAGCGACTCGCCGTGGCGCGGAGAGAGCGCGCCGAGCGTGACGCCCTGGTAGATCCGCACGTCATTTCCGATCTCGGTGGTCTCGCCGATCACCACGCCGGTGCCGTGGTCGATGAAGAAGCGCCGGCCGATCCGCGCGCCGGGATGGATGTCGATGCCCGTCTGCTGGTGTGCGTGCTCGGCCATCATGCGCGGGAGGATCAGCGCATTCAGATCGTAGAGCTCGTGCGCGATCCGGTGCACCGCGATCGCGTTGATCGCGGGATAGGCCGCGACGATCTCGCCGTAGCCGCGCGCGGCCGGATCGGAGCGGAACGCCGCGTCGACATCCTCGTCGAGCCGCGCGCGGATCTCGGGCAGTCTGGGCAGGAACGCCTCGACGATCGCCTGTTGCTCGCAATTGCCGGACGGGCAGACCGCGTTCAGCAGCACGAGCAGCCGCTGGGCGAGAGCGGGGACCTCGGAGCGCAGCGACGACCGCTCGCGCTCCACGAGCACGAGCCGCTTGCAGCGATCGACCCACTCGGCGACGTCCGCCGGCTCGGGCAGCCCCTCGGCCGCGGCGCGCGCAAGGACGGTCTCCTCGCCGCCGGAGAGCCCCGAGACGGCGCGCTCGATTACGTCGGGATCGATCGTCGGGTCGGCGGACATGCGCAGGACCGAAGGCTTTCCCACTGAGGCATTCCTCTGGGCGCGGCTGCTCCATTGTAGCGCGAGACACTATTGAGACCCCTGGGGGTGGGTGGTAGTTTTGGCACCTGATCGCTCGGGCGTGAACCCTCCTCCATCCACGCCTGGCGTCCGAGCGATCCGCGGGCGGCCGTTGGCCGCGTACATGCGCGGGGCGTGGGTGCGAGAGCCGAACGAGGGGCCGGGGGAAACGACGGGCGACGTGTACAGCCACTCGCGGCTGTCCGCGTTCGAGCGCTGCCCGCGCAAGTTCCAGTACCGCTACGTCTGGAAGCTCCCGGCCGAAGGTGAGTCGATCGAGGGGTTCGTGGGCAAGCGCGTGCACGAGGTGCTCGAGCGCCTGCACCGCACCGCGGAAACCCACGGCGTGCCCACGCTGCCGCGGGTGATCTGGCGCTTCCAGCAGATGTTCGCCGAGGCCTACGACGCGAGCCGCGTGCGGATCGCGCGCGAGGGGATGCCGCCCGATTTCTACCGCGCGTTCGGCGAGCAGTGCCTCCGGAACTACTACGATGAACACTATCCGTTCGATCGCGACGAGACGCTCGCGCTCGAGGAGCGCGTCCAGTTCGATCTGGGCGATGGCGGCGCCTACTCCGTGCAGGGCTTCGTCGACCGGATCGCGCGCACACGCGACGGCGCGATCGAGATCCAGGACTACAAGACCTCCGCGCGAGCGCCGAGCCAGGAGCAGGTGGACGGGGACCGCCAGCTCGCGCTGTACCAGATCGGCATCGGCGCGCGCTTCGGGGCGCACCGCCCGGTGCGGCTCGTCTGGCGCTACCTGCGCCATCGCCGCACGCTCGTGTCGACGCGCACGCCCGAGCAGCTCACCCTGCTCGCGGCGCAGACGCGCGCGCTGATCGACCGGATCCGCAGCGAGACGGTGTTCGAGCCGAGGCCCTCCGCGCTGTGCCGCTGGTGCGAATATCGCGAGGGCTGCCCCGCCAGCCCGGAACGGCGCGCGGATCGGCCCGCGTATGCGCCCCGCCGCGCGCGTGCTCCCGAGGCGCCGGCACAGCTGGCGCTGATGTTCTAGCCGCAAGCCGGCGGAGCCGGCGCGTGTTCGCCTTCGGCTCGCTGCGCGAAAACGTGCGCGCTCGCTGCGATCGGGCCGACGTGCGCGCTTTGCGCCGTTCACCTAGTTTCGAAGCATGGGCCTCCGGGTCGAGCGCATCCCGACGCTGCGCGACAACTACACGTATCTGATCGTATGCGAGGCCTCGGGCGAGGCGGCCGTGGTCGACGCGCCCGAGGAGGCGCCCGTGGTGGCGCGCGCCGAAGCGCTCGGCGTGCGGATCACCATGATCCTCTCCACGCACCACCACCCCGATCATTCGATGGCCAACCCCGCACTCGCCAAGCGCTACGGCGCGCCGGTCTACGGCCACCGCTCCGACGAGGGCCGCCTGCCCGGCCAGACCCACCGGCTCGAGGAGGGCGACACGGTGAGCGTCGGCCGCGAGCAGGCGCACATCCTGTTCATCCCCGCCCATACGCGCGGGCACATCGCCTACGTGTTCGACTCTGCGCACGCCTTGTTCTGCGGCGACACGCTGTTCGCGGCCGGCTGCGGCCGCCTGTTCGAGGGCACGCCCGAGATGATGTACGACGCGCTGTGCGTGAAGCTCGCGGCGCTGCCCGACGCGACGCGCGTCTACTGCGGGCACGAGTACACCGCGAGCAACCTGCGCTTCGCCGCGCACGTCGAGCCCGACAACGCCGCCGTGAAGGCGATGGCCGAGCGCGTGGCGCGGATCCGCGCGAACGCCGCCGCCGACTGGCACGAGGCGCAGCCGGCCGAGATGACGATCCCGTCCACGATCGGCGACGAGCGCGCCACGAACCCGTTCATGCGCAGCCGGAGCGCGGCCGAGCTCGGGCGCCGCCGCGCGCAGAAGGACTCGTTCTGAACCCGGAGGTCGGCCCGCCCGCGGGCGCAGCGGTCACGGTGGTGCGGCACGCGGTGCCGTTCTACGAGACCGATGCGATGGGCATCGTCCACCACTCGAACCACGTGCGCTACTACGAGCTGGGGCGGATCGCATTCCTGGAGGAGCACGACCAGCCCTACGAGCAGTACGTCGCGAGCGGGATGCACTTCGCCACTACGCGCGTCGAGGTGGACTACCACCGGCCCGCGCGGTTCGCGGACATCGTCGAGATCACCGTCTGGGCCGAGGCCGTGCGCTTCGCGTCGCTGCGGATGGCCTACGTGCTGCGCGTCGGCGACGAGATCATCGCCACGGGCGCCACCGAGCACGCGGCGGTCGACGACAGCGGCAAGGTGCGGCGACTGCCGAAGGAGCGCCGCGAGGCGCTGCTCGCGCTGGTGGGGAAGGTCTCAGCAAGTTAGTGGCCCACTGCTGGCCGACGATGCCGAGATCGCACCCTGGTCCCTCCCCGCGCAAGCATCCTGCTGTTCACTCGACCCCGGCCCGCGCCACCGGTACGCGGCCGGCGAGTCCGGGGTGGTCCTCGGCGCGATCTGCGCGGCGACGGCGATCCCGCTCGTGACCCGCTTCCACCGATCGGCGCTGCCCCGCTGCGGGTGATCGACGTTAGGCTGCGTCTGGGATCCCGGCGAGAATCCCGGTCGATCTGGCTGCCGCAACCGGAGTTCGGGAGAATCCAGTCGCCCATCCGATCACCCGCCGAGGAGCTCTCCCCGATGTTCACCCCCAGGCTGCCCGCAAGCGTCGACGAAGTCCGGATCGACACGCTCGAGTTCTGGACCGCGTCCGCCGAGGAGCGCGAAGGCGCGTTCGCGCTCCTGCGCCGCGAGCGGCCGATGTCGTTCCACGAGGAGTTCGTGCCCCCGCCCGAGGTCCCGCTCCCGCGCGGGCCGGGCTACTGGGCGGTGACGCGCCACGCCGACGTCGTCGCCGCGAGCCGCCGGAGCGACCTGTTCTGCTCGGGCAAGGGCGTGAACATCCCCGACATGCCCGTCGAGCTCAACGAGTTCTTCGGCTCGATGATCGCGATGGACGACCCGCGCCACGCGCGCCTGCGCAGCATCGTGTCGCGCGGCTTCACGCCGAAGGCGCTCTCGCGCCTCCAGGGCGACGTCGAGCGGCGAGCGAGCGAGCTGATCGACGCGATCGTCGACAAGGGCGAGTGCGACTTCGTGCAGGGCCTCGCAGCTCCGCTCCCGCTCGGGATCATCTGCGACATGATGGGAATCCCCGCGAGCCAGAACCAGTTCGTGTTCGATCAGACCAACGTGATCCTAGGGCTCACCGATCCGGAGTACGTGGCGCCGGGCGCGAATCCGTTCATCGCCGCACTGGGCGCGGGCAAGGCGCTCACCGAGCTGATGAACGAGCTCGCGGCCGAGCGGCGGCGCAAGCCGGGAAGCGATCTCACGTCGCAGCTGCTGAGCGCCGAGATCGACGGCGAGTCGCTCACCGACCAGGAGCTCGCCTCGTTCTTCGTGCTGCTCGTGGTGGCCGGCAACGAGACCACGCGCAACGCGATCAGCCACGGCATGAAGGCGCTCTGCGACCACCCCGACGAGCGGCGCAAGTGGGCGGCAGACTTCGAGGGCGTGGCGCCCACCGCGGTCGAGGAGATCGTGCGCTGGGCGTCGCCGGTGATCCACTTCCGGCGCACCTGCACGCAGGACACCGAGCTCGGCGGGCAGAAGCTGCGCGCCGGCGAGAAGATCGTGCTCTGGTACAACTCGGCCAACCGAGACGAGGCCGTGTTCGCGGATCCCTACCGCTTCGACGTGACGCGCGAGCCGAACGAGCACGTGGGCTTCGGCGGCCCCGGCGCCCACCATTGTCTCGGCGCGAATCTCGCGCGCCGCGAGATCACCGTGGTGTTTCGCGAGCTCTTCACCCGGCTGCCGGATCTCGAGATCACCGGCGCGCCGGAGATGCTGCGCTCGAACTTCATCCACGGCATCAAGCGCATGCCGTGCGCCTTTGCGCCGGGCGGCGCCTGATCGCGATCGACTCGATTCGGAGGGCCACATGGGCGATCTGCGCGCAACTGTGATCGAGGGCTACGAGGCGTTCGCGCCGATCTCGCGCGAGCTGATCCAGGAGGCGAGGCGCTGCTTCCCGGGCGGCGACACGCGCATGAGCGCACACTACGCGCCCTACCCGCTCTTCGTCGAGCGCGCGGCGGGGTGTCGGCTCTACGACGCCGACGGCCACGCGCTGATCGACTTCATGAACAACTTCACCTCGCTGATCCACGGCCACGCATTCGCGCCCGTCGTCGCAGCGGTGACCGAACAGGTGCAGCGCGGATCGGCCTATGCGGCTCCGACGCGCAGCCAGGTGGCGCTCGCCCAGCTGTTGCGCGCGCGCGTGCCCTCGCTCGAGCAGCTGCGCTTCACGAGCTCGGGCACGGAAGCCACGCAGATGGCGCTGCGCTGCGCGCGCGCCGCGACGGGCCGCCCGAAGATCATGAAGATGGAGGGCGGCTACCACGGCAGCTACGAGCTCGCCGAGGTGTCGCTGGTGCCGCTGGCGGACCGCTGTGGCCCGCTGGAGGCACCGCGTCCCGTGGCGATCGACGCGAGCATTCCGCCCAGCGCCCTGTCGGACGCGGTGATCTGTCCGTACAACGAGCCCGCTCTCGCGCGCGCGCTGATCGACCGGCACGCGCACGAGCTCGCCGCCGTGATCGTCGAGCCGGCGCTCGCGAGCATGGGCATGGTTCCCGCCTCCGCGGAGTTCCTCGGCGTGCTGCGCGAGGCCACCGCGCGCCACGGGATCGTGCTCGTGTTCGACGAAGTGGTGACGCTGCGCGTAGCTGCGGGCGGCGCGCAGCAGATTCACGGCATCACGCCCGACCTCACGGCGATGGGCAAGATCATCGGCGGCGGACTGCCGATCGGCGCGTTCGGCGGCCGTGAGGACTTGATGCGGCGGTTCCATCCCGACGAGCCGGAGCCCGTGATGCACGCGAGCACGTTCAGCGGCAATCCGATCTCGATGGCGGCCGGCCACGCGGCGATGAGCGCACTGGACGCCTCGGCGATCGACCGCCTGAACGCGCTCGGCAATCGGCTGCGAGCGGGGATCGGCGCCGCGTTCGCGCGGCGCGGCCTGCGCGGCCAGGCGACGGGACTCGGCTCGCTCGCGAACATCCACCTGACCGACGACACGCTCACGAGCGCGCGCGGCGCGCTCGCGGCAGCGATGCGCTCCGGGTACGTGAACCGGCTCCTGCACCTCGAGATGCTCAAGCGCGGCGTCGCGAGCGCGGCGCGCCTCATGTACTGCACGTCGACCGCCATGGACGAGGGGGAGATCGACACCGCGCTCGATGCACTCGACGACGCGCTGAAGTTCCTGAAGCCCGGCATCGAGAAGGAGAAGCCCGAGCTGCTCGTCTGAAGAGAGCAGCTCGCGACACCATGGACCTCTCCGCAGCAACGCTCACCCACCCGCGCGTGCGCCTCGAGCCGTTCGAGGACCGCCACCGCGCGGGGCTCACCGCGGCGGCGGAGGCGGACCTGTCGATCTTCGCCCATATGCCGTTTCCGATCGCCGAGGTCGGCTACGGCCCCTGGTTCGGCTGGCTGCGCGCCGAGCAGGCCGCCGGGCGCTGGATCCCGCACGCGGTGATCGAGCCCGGCGGGCGCATCGTCGGCCAATCCTGCTACCTCGTGATCCGGCCCGAGCACGCGGGCGTGGAGATCGGCGGCACGTGGTATGCGCGCGAGGCGCAGGGCACCGCGATCAATCCCGCCGCCAAGCTGCTGCTGCTCGGACACGCGTTCGACTGCGGAGCCGAGCGCGTGGAGTTCAAGACCGACGCGCTGAACGCCCAGTCGCGGGCGGCATTGTCGAAGCTCGGCGCCGGGTTCGAGGGCATCTTCCGCCGGCAGATGCGCCGCCCGAACGGGACGATGCGCGACAACGCCTACTTCTCGGTGATCCGCGAGGATTGGCCCGAGCTGCGCGCGCGGATCGAAGCGCGGATCGCCGCGATTCGCTGAGGCCTACGTCGCCTCGGGTAATGCGGAGGCCCCATCGACCCCGCGCGTCGCCGCAACCGCGAACGGCACGGCGAGCGCGAGCAGCGCCGCCGACACGAGCATCGGCGCGCCGGCCCAGTGCGCGTCGACGCGGACGCCGAGCGCGAACGCGCCGTTGAAGATCGCCGGCGTGAACACCTGACAGGCAGCGCGCACGCTCGCGAGCGCACCCTGGAGTCGCCCCTGCTCGGTGGCTGCGAAGGTCTTCGAGAGGATCGTCTGCGCGGCGGCGCTCCAGACGCCCCACAAGCCGCCGAGTGCGATCGCCGCGAACACCAGCCACTGCGCCCAGGCAACGCCGTAGAGCGCGAACGAGGCGAGCCCCGCGCCCATTCCGAAGTAGAGCGCGCGCTTCTCGCCGAGCGCCTTCACGATCGGCCCGATCGCTCCGGCCTGCACGATCACGCTCGTCACTCCCACCGCGACGAGCGCATAGCCGACCATCCGCTGGTCCCAGCCGAAGCGCGTGTTGCCGTAGAGGTAGAACGTGTGCGGCAGCGAGTCGTGGGCGAGATAGCTGAGCACCGAGACTGCGAACAGCGCCCACAATGCGGGGTATTGGCGGATCAGCATCGCCGAGCCGATCGGGTTCGCCTTCAGCCACTCGAACGGCGCCCGGCGCTCGGGCGGCAGCGATTCGGGCAGCACGAACAGGCCGTAGGCGAAGTTCGCGAGCGTGAGGGCGCCCGCGATCCAGAACGGAAGACGCGGATCGACGCTGCCCGCCTGCGCGCCGATGAACGGGCCGAGGATGAAGCCGACGCCGAATGCGGCGCCGATCGCGCCGAACGCGGCCGCGCGATCGTCGGGCGGCGTCACGTCCGCGATGTAGGCGCTGGGCACGCTGATCGAGGCCGAGCAGAAGCCCGCGATCACGCGCCCCGCGAGCAGCCACCACAGGTTCGGCGCGAGCGCGATCACCGCGTAGTCGAGCGAGAGGCCAAACGTCGAGAGCAGGATCACGGGGCGGCGACCGAAGCGATCCGAGAGCGCGCCGAGCACGGGCGCGAAGAAGAACTGGATCACCGCGAACACGGTGCCGAACACGCCCTGCCACCACGCCGCGCTCGTCGCGGTGCCGCCCGTGAAGTCGAGCACGAGCCTGGGCAGCACCGGGATCACGATCCCGAACGCCAGCATGTCCAGCGTCACGGTGACGAGGATGAATGCGAGCGCGGCCCGGCGCGGGCCACCACTCATCGGATCCGATGCAGACGAAACGGCGCTATTCCTCCGACCCGGCCCGGCCTCGGGCAGCGCGCCGCGGCCTCGAAGCAGAAGTGCGAGACAATTAGGCCACAGCGCGTGCCATAGCTATCCGTCTCACGGGCGTCTCGGTAGTACCTCGACGTCCAGCAGGCGGGCCAGTGCATCCGTGCTCACGGGCTTGACCAGGTGCATCGGGAATCCCGACTCGATCGCGTGCGAGCGATCCTCGTCCTGGCCGTAACCGGTCTGCGCCACGAGCAGGACCCGGTCCAGATCCGGCTCGGCGCGGATCGCGATCGCGAGCAGCAGCAGGCCAAAGCGGATCCCCGGGGCCGACACGGGGTGCCAAGATAACCCTCAATCCCCGTGCTCGTGCCGGTGGTGGAGGTCCGGCCAGT
Organism: Myxococcota bacterium; assembly: GCA_035258825.1. Classification (GTDB taxonomy): domain Bacteria; phylum Myxococcota_A; class UBA9160; order UBA9160; family SMWR01; genus JAHEJV01. The sequence goes on along the minus strand of DATFWW010000057.1, from coordinate 34 downwards.
GCGGATGCCCGTGCGCGATCGGCTCGTGCCGGTG
>DATFWW010000056.1:0-7917 GCA_035258825.1 Myxococcota bacterium | reverse complement strand
GGCGTGCGCGCGCGACTGGGCGGGATCGAGCTCGAGCGCGCGCTCGAGCAGCGGGCGCGCCTCCTCGAAGCGCCCGCGCGCCACCAGCGCGACACCCCAGCGCGCACCCGCCTCGGCGTGGGACGGGTCGAGCTCGAGCGCGCGGCGATAGTGCGGGAATGCGGCATCGGCATCACCCGCCTCGTCGAGCGTCGCCGCCAGTTCGAATTGCGACTGTGCGAGGCGCGGCTCGATCCGCACCGCTTCGGAGAGATGTTCCACCGCCTCCCGGAGGTGACCCTCGCCGCCGTAGGCCGCCCCGAGCCGCCAGTGGGCGACGAAGTTGTCCGACGTGACCGCGAGCGCGTGTTCGAATAGCGTGTACGTGCTGCGCCAGTGGCGCACCTGGTGCCACGAGACGATCGCGAGGCCGGCCACTACCGCGAGCCCCGCCGCGCCCAGCTCGCGCCTTCGAGCACGAGCGCCGCCCAGCGCCGCGAACAGGTCGGCACCGCCCCACGCCGCGAGGATCGCGAGCCCGGTCTGCGGGAGATAGGCGTAGCGATCGGCGCGCACGTGGAGGCCGAGCGGCACGAGGCCGAGCACGGGAACGAGCGTGCCGAGGAACCAGAGCCAGCCCACCGCGAGATAGGGCCGCCGCGCGGACGCGCACAGCGCGGCCACAGTGATCGCGGCGAGCGCCGCCGCGATCACCGCGGCACGGCCGACCGGGGCGGCATCGAACGAATGCGGATAGTACACGGCCAGCCCGGTCGGCCACAGCGATTTGGCGAGGTAGAACGGGATCGCGTCGAGCGCCTGCGCCACGCGCACTCCGGTGCGCACCTGCGCGAACTCCGGCAGCGCGACCCCGCGCTGCGTCGCGAGCGTGATCGCGATCCCGGCCGCGGCGATCGCGAACAGCGGCCACTTCTCGAGCGCCGCGCGCGCGAGCCGGCGCGCGTCCGGCAGCGCGCGCGCGGCGTCTCCGCGCAGGCGCGCGAGCGGCCAGTAGTCGAGCAGCAGCAGCACGAACGGCAGCGTCACGACGATCGGCTTGGCCAGGAGGCCCGCCGCGAAGCTCGCCGCCACGGGAATCAGGCGGCGCGGCTCGGGGCGCTCCGCATAATGCGAGTACGCGAGCAGCGAAAGCATCCAGCAGGCGCCGGAGAGCGCGTCCTTGCGCTCGAACGCCCACGCCACCGACTCGACGTGGAGCGGATGTGCGGCGAATACCGCCGCGACGAAGGCGCTGCGGCCGATCGCACCCGTCATGCGCGCGAGGGCCAGGAACAGCAGCACCGCGCTCGCCGCGTGCAGCGCGACGTTCACCCAGAGCGTGCCGCCCGGCCCGGGTCCGAACAGCGAGCGATCGACCTGGAGCGACACGTAGGTGAGCGGGATGAAGTCGCCGAAGTGCGGGTGCGTGAACACGCGCACCATCCGCTCGGGGCTCCATCCGGGCGCGACGTCCGGGTTCAGCGCGATGTGCTTCGTGTCGTCGAAGTCGACGAACGCGTGCGCGCCGACCTCGGCGTAAATCGCGACCGTGAGCGCACACAGCGCCAGCGCGATCTTCGAGCGCTCACCCACGCGCGGACGATAGCGGCGGTCAGCGCGCACGCTCGCCTTCTCTTCGCCCGAGGTCGGCCTCGCGGGGGCGCAGCCAGGAGGAGAGAGCGGTTCGCGCGCACGCATCGGCCCTCCGCGGGCGCGCATTGGTGATCGGCGTCACGAAAAGCCGGGGTTGTGATGGCCGATCACCTCTCCGACATCACAGCAAGCCCGGAGGAGGGAGGGCCCCATCGAGGAGGTCCGCTCCGTGCGCACCGCAACGACGTTCCTGATCCTCGCCAGCCTCGCTGCTGGCCCCGCCGCCGCGAGCGAGGTGATCTCGTTCGACGAGATCGCCGCGCAGAACGCGAACTCGCCTTCGCTGACCGAGGAGTACGCCCACCTCGGCGTGCACTTCTCCTCGGTCGACGACGGCTCGACCTGGGATGGCTTGAGTCGCGGCGATCCCGGCGGGTGGGAAATCGAGGGCACCAACGGCTCCGCGTTCGTCGGGTTCAACGGCCGCAGCTACCGGCTCACCGCGAGCTTCGACGCGCCCGTGCCGGCGTTCTCGATCGACGTGACGGCGGCCAGCGGCTCGCCGATGGGCGTAGCCTTCACGCTCGAGGGCTACCGCGCCGGCGCGCTGGTCGAGCGAAACGCCGTGACGCTCGGCGGACTCAATCAATGGATGACGGTCGGCCTCACCACCGAGGTCGACCAGGTGGTGATGATGGGCTCTCCGACCGGCTTCCATCCGTTCGGCATCGACAACATGCACTGGGGTGTCGACGCGCCCCAGGCGCCGCCGCACATCGACGCCGCGATCGACGTGCGCCCGGGCAGCGCGGAGAACCCGGTGAACCCCGGCAGCAGCGGCACGCTGCCCGTGGCGCTGCTCGGCTCCGAATCGCTCGACGTGATGGACGTGGACCCCGCGTCGCTCGCGCTCGGTGTCGCCGGCGCGCCCGCGCTCGACTTCGAGTACGCGGATGTGAACGGCGACGGCCTGACCGATCTCGTCGCGCACTACAGCACGGCCGCGACGGGCACCGCCTACGGCGACACCTCGATGTGCCTCACGGGCGCAACGAAGGACGGCGTCGAGCTCGCGGGCTGCGACGCGATCCGCACCGTGCCGAAGGAGTCTGCGTCCGCGCAGAAGGCGAAGGGGGGCAAGCGCTGACACCGCGCTCGAGCGCGCGCCCGCCTCGCGGCTAGAATGCCCGCGCCCGGAGACCCGGGCGGAGGGAGATCGGCCTGCGAGGCGGGACGTGGCGCAGCGGCGAGATCGCCGCGGGAGAGTTCGGGCCCGTATCGCGCGCGCTCTATGCGCTCGCGATCGCTGCGACGCCGGCGCTCGCCGCCTATCACCTCGCCGGATGGCTGCCACAGCGACGCGCAGGCGATGCAGCGTGGGCCGTCGCGGGCGCCGCGCTCGGCGCGCTGGCCGCGGACCTGATCACGGGCGTGGTCCACTGGGCGTGCGACACCTGGGGTGACGAGCGCACGCCGTGGATCGGGGCGGGCTTGATCCGCTCGTTCCGCGAGCACCACGAGGCGCCGCGCGCCATGCTCGACCACGACTGGATCGAAGTGAACGGCCAGCCCGCTGCCGCCGCGAGCGCGGCGTTCGGCCTGCTCGCACTGCCCACCGCGCAGGACTGGCTCGCGGAGCGCGCGTTCCTCGCGGCATTCGCGTGGACGCTGCTCGTCGTGGCTTCGCTCGCGAACCAGCTCCACCAGTGGTCGCATGCGCCCGCGCCACCGCTGTGGGTGAAGGCGCTCCAGCGTGCGGGCCTGCTCCTCTCGGCGGAGCGCCACCGGCGTCACCATCGAGCGCCGCACACGAGCGACTACTGCATCACGAGCGGATGGCTCAACCGCGCGCTCGATGCGGCGGGCTTCTGGCGCGCGCTCGAGCGCGCCGTGACGCGGGCGACGGGCGCGAAGCCGCGCGCCCGCCCGGAGCCGCTGTGGTCCGGGCCGCGAGGCGCAAGGCGATGAAGCTGGTGGAATGGCTCGCCAAGGAGGTCACCGACGACCCGCGCGCGCTGCGCTGGTTCGCTGAACCGGGCGCCGACGAGCGGATCGCGCGCGCCTACCGCGAGCTGCTCGCGGGGTACCAGATCGATCCGGGATCGATCCTCAAGACCACGCGAATGCTCGAGCCCGGCGAGCGCCCGGGCTCGGTCGAGGTGAACGAGATCGCCTTCTACTCGATCTGCGCCCATCACTTCCTGCCCTTCTTCGGCGAGGTCGACATCGCCTATGTGCCGGGCGACCGGATCCTCGGGCTCGGCAAGCTCCCGCGCCTCGTCGACGCGCTCGCGCGGCGCTTCCAGATCCAGGAGGACCTCGTGCGAGAGGTTGCGCAGGTGATGATGGACCACGGCCGTGCGCGCGGCGTGCGCGTGCGCGCGCGCGCCCAGCACCTGTGCATGTGCAGCCGCGGGCCGGCGAGCCAGTCCTCGATCACGAACACCGAGTTCGCGCTTGGCACGCTGGACGGTGTTTGAGCCGCGGGCGTTCCTCGCACTGGCGGTTGCGCTGATCGGCGCGGCGCCGGCCCCCGGAGACGAAAAAGGCCTTGCGTTCGCGCGCCACGGCCAGCCGGTCGCGACGCGCGACCTGGCCGCCCTGAAGAAGCTCGCGCCCGAGGAAAGCGTTCGGGTGTTCGAACCGTACGAGGCGCGCGAGGTCGCGTTTCGCGCGCTGCGCTTCGACCGCGCGCTCGACGCGATCTACGGCGCGGGCTGGCGGCGCGAGGAGGAGCTGCTGTTCACCTGCCGCGACGGCTACCAGCCCACCGTGCCGGTCGCGCGCGCGATCGCGCATGTGTCGTGGCTCGCATTCGCGCGCGAGGGTGCGCCGGCGTTCTCGATCCAGAAGCGCGAGTCCGGGCGCGTGCAGGAGATCCCGCTCGGGCCGTTCTACCTGATCTGGGACACCAAGGACCCGCAGGTGCGCACGGAGGGCGACTACGGCTGGCCCTATCAGGTGGTGGGTGTGGAATTGATCCGCAGCCGCGACCGGTTCCCGCACATGGCGCCGCCCGCGAACGCACCGCCGCAGGCGCAGCGGGGATTCGCGGCGTTCCGCATCCATTGCAGCCGCTGCCATGCCGTAAACGGCGACGGCGGAAAGATCGGGCCCGAGCTCAACCGCGCGCAGGGTCCGGCCGGGCGGCGCGACGCGGCGTGGCTGCGCGACTGGATCGACGATCCGAGCCGTATCTCGCCCGGCACTCGCATGGAGCGGTTGAATCCGGACCTGCCCGACCGCGACACCGTGATCGCATCGATCATCGCCTATCTCCAGGCGATCGCGGATCGCCCGCTACGCGAGGGCGGCGATGGCCGGTGAGCCGGGGCCGTGCGAGGTGTTCTACGCGAGTGCGTGGCAGCACCCGCTCGCGCTCTGGGTCGCCGCGGCCGCCGGCGCCGTGGTGTGCCTCGCGCGCCGCGACCTCCACCCGAGCGTGCGGCGCTACGGCCTGGCGCTCGCGTTGCTGTCGGCCTGCGATGCGTGGCTCACCGCCGATCGCATCTTCGGGATCGGCGCGCTCCCCGCTCCACTCACCGGTGTCGTGCCGCTGTTCTTCGTGCTCGCGGGAGACTTCCGATACCTGCTGCTCTGGGAAGCCGCCACGCCCGAAGGCGCGATCGCGCCGTCACCAACAGGTGTCGGGCGCGCGGCGCTGCTCACGGCGATCGTGCCGATCTTCGCGCAGGTCGTCACGGCGGGTCGCGAGCTGCGGGTCCTGTTCCTCGTCTACGAGCTCGCGTTCTGCGCGCTCGCGCTCGCGCTGCTGCACGGGCATCCCAACGCGCGCGCGCTGCCCTGGGTGCGCGCGGTGAGCCGGCTCGTGCTGCTCTACTACGGTCTCTGGGCCGCCGCCGACGCGATGCTGCTCGCCACGGGCGCCGACCTCGCCTACGCGCTGCGCGTGGTGCCCAACCTGCTCTACTACGGCGGCCTGATCGCGGCGATCTCGTGGCTCGCCCCGCCGTATCCCTACGACACTTCCTCGAGCTCGCGCCGCGCGGTCTCGGGCACGAGATAGACGCTCGCCGCCGCGCCCAGGCACGCGAGTGCCACGAGCGGCAGCGCGATCGACTGGGATCCGAGCGCGCCGACGGCGGCCGCGTAGATCAGGAGGCCCGTGCCCACACCGACCGTCTCGAGCAGCGCGAGGCTGCCGGCTCCCGTGCCGCGCAGCGCCGTGGGGAACAGCTCGGTGGCGAGCGTGCGCACGGAGACCGTGGTCGCCATCCAGAGGAAGACCATGAGCGTCCACGGAAGCGCCACCCACGCGGGCGGCCCCGCGAAGAACCCGAGCGAGGCGAGTGGGAACAGTGCCAGCACGGTGGCCGCCACCCGGCGCCGGCCATAGCGGTCGCCGAGCCGGCCCGCGACCGGATTGCCGACGATCGCGAACGCGCCGAACACGAAGGTGAGCGCCGCGAACGTGCTAGGGCGCCATCCGCGCTCGGTCTGGAGGAATTCCGATACGAACTGGAACGAGGGGCCCGTACCCGCGCTCGCCAGGCCGCTGATCAGCGCGATCGCGAGCGCGCGCCGCGGGTGTTCGCGCAGGAGCGCGGAGAGGCTGCTCAGCGCGCCGGGTGCAGCGCCCGCGCTCCGCGAGATCGCCGCGAAGCGCGCCGTCTCGCGCATGCCGCGCGCGAACGCGGGCAGGAGCGCGAGCGGTGCGATCCCGAACGCGTACAGCGCGCGCCAGCCGAACGGCAGCCATTGGATCGTCCCGTAGCACAGCGCCCCGAAGCCATAGCCGATCGCGCCGACGCCACCGAGCATCCCGATCCCCCATCCGCGGTGGCGCGCTGGAAACTCCTCGCTCACGACCACGAACGACGCGATCGCAGCCGCCACGATGCACGTGCGCGTGGCGAGCTGCGCGGCCACGAACTGCGCCGGGGACTGCGCGAGCGCCGTCGCCAACGAGCCCGCGCTCATGCCCGCGATCGCGAGCAGCAGGATCCGCCGCCGCCCGATGCGATCGGCCAGCGGCAGCAGCAGGAACGCGGGCAAGGCGCCGAACCGCGTCCACGCGGTGAACGCGCCCTGCGCCGCCTTGTCGAGGCCGAAGGTCGCGGCGATCTGCGGCAACGCGTTGCCGAACATGCCGAGGTCGTAGTTCTCGAAGAACATCGCGAGCGTCACGAAGCCGAGCACGCGCAGGTGTGCGCGCGCGACGCCCTGCGGCACGCCGCCGAGGAACGGCGGGATCCACCAGGGGTTCTGACGGACGGATCGATAGGCCGGCGGCGAGGGGTCCTGGCTCATCGCATCAGCGCGCGCAGCCTGCGCTGCCACTCGGCCTTTGGATCGCGAGCGCCCGCGTGTGTCGCATCAGCCGCCTGTATCGCCGACGATCTCGCAGCCGATCACAGCGCCGGCAGTAGAGCCAGTGCCCCGACGACGAACAGAGTCGACACGCCGATGATCCCGAGGCGAGCGATGAAGAACCATCGGAGAAATCCCTCCACATCCTCGGTCACGCGTGGGCTGGACGCGCACCCTGATCTCTGCTCTTCTCAGCACCACGACCGCGGCGCTCGGCCAGGCTGGTCACGAGCTGACCGAACATGGCGAACCACTTGAAGCTCGCAACGGAGCTCCGGACATCGGGCTATGCGAGCGTGACGACGAAGGCGATCGAATTCACGACCGAGAAGGCGGCAGCCGCATCGGCGTAGTCGTTCAGACGGTCGGCGATGTCTTCTCGCGTCACGGGTGAGCAGCGGCGTACAGGATCGATGGATTGGTGTCCAACGGGATGCTAGGCGTCCCCAATCCGCGCCGAGATCGGCATCCGCAAGTGGTTGAAATCGCTGCGGTCCAGCATCGCGGCTTGAGCGCATGTGTACCGCATCGAGGCCCGTTTGTGTACCGGCCGCCGAGGCAAAAAAGCGTGGGAATCGTCGCCGCGGATAGAGCACGGGAGCCCAGAAAAGCAAAGCGCCCGAAGGCCAGGAAGGCCTGCGGGCGCGCGTTTGTTATTTGGTCTTCGTCGGCGCGTTCGGCTTCAGGCCGCGCCTGCCAGCCGGTGTTCGCCGGCGTCGAATGGTAGCGCCGTACACGCCCCCGGCCACACCTCGGACGCGCCACGGGTTCGCTGATTGGAAGTCGTCGCCCGCGTCGTCGTCGGCGACGCCCTTGGCAGCGAGCATGCGCCGCAACGAGGCGACATCGTCGATCAGCTGAAGCATCAGGGTGGTGAGCGATGAGACCTCAGAGGAGCGGTCATCGAGCGTCGTCGTAGAGCGAGCGGACGTGAGTGTGCGGGCGAAATCTCTTCTAGACCGCCATTCCAGTTCGTTGTAGGATGGTCGTCGCGGGACGCCAAGCTACTCCTCG
>DATFWW010000055.1:0-4767 GCA_035258825.1 Myxococcota bacterium | reverse complement strand
GCCCCTCGGCCTCCGGCTGCGCCGCGCGCCCGCGCGTGTTGGCGGTCATCGACACGTCCACGTGCTCGACGCCCGGCAGCGCGCCCACGCGCTCGCGCGCGGTGCGCTGGAACTCCTCCTTCACGGGGCAGGCCGGCGTGGTGAGCTCGATGTCGAACGACACGCGCGATCCCGCGATCCGGATGTTCTTCACGAAGCCGAGATCGACGATGCTCTTGCCGAAGTCGGGATCGACGATCGGGCGCAGCGCGTCGAGCACGGCGGCTTCGGTCACGGAGGACATGGCGCTCTCCTTGGCGCGCGGGGGAAACAAAGAGACTAGCTCGGATCGGCCTTGGGGGTGTCGGGGCCGCTCTCAGGGAGCGTCGGGCGCGCGATGTACGCTGCGTCGACCGTGCCCGTGAGCGACTCGAGGAACGCCCGGATCGAAGCGACGTTCTCGTCGGTGAGGTCGCGGCCGAGCTGGAACGCCGCCATCGTGCGGATCGCCTTGTCGAGCGTGTCGATGCTGCCGTCGTGGAAGTAGGGCGCGGTCTTCGCCACGTTGCGCAGCGACGGAACCTTGAAGAACTGCTTGTCGGCCGGGTTCTTGGTGATCGCGGCGCGGCCCTCGTCGAGCGTGGCGTACGGCCGCACGAGGCCGATCTTCTGATACATGCCGCCGCCGATCCCGACGCCCTGGTGGCAGGTGGTGCAGCCCGTGTCGAGGAACGTCTGGAGGCCCTGCACCTGGGCGTCGTCGAGCGCAGCGGTGTCGCCCGCGAGGAACTTGTCGAACGGAGACGGCGTGATCAGGCGGCGCTCGAATGCGCCGATCGCACGCGCCATGTTGTCGTAGGTGATCGGCTTCGCGTCCTGCGGGAATGCGGCTTTGAACAGCGGCGCATAGCCCGGGATCGTTTCGAGCACGGCCACCACCGCGGCATCGGACCCCATGGCCATCTCGACCGGGTTAAGCACCGGCCCCTTCGCCTGCGCCTCCACGTCCGCGGCGCGGCCGTCCCAGAACTGCACGAACTCGAGCGCGGCGTTGAAGGTGGTGGGGGAATTGCGCACGCCGCGCTGCCCCTTGTGGCCCTTGGAGGTGGGCTCGCCGTCGACGCCGAACTGGTCGAGCTTGTGGCAGTCGTTGCACGCGACGTCGTGGTTCTTCGAGAGCCGCGCGTCGTAGTAGAGCATCCGGCCGAGCTCCACCTTCGCGTCGGTGACTGGATTCTCGGCGCTCGCGGCCTCGGTGGGCAGGCCGCCGAACACGGTCTTCGCGCGCGCGAGCAGCGCGGCGCGGTCGGGCGCCGTCTGAGTCGGCTGCGGCGCGGCGGGCGCCGCGGGCTTCGTGGCCTCGGCAGGCGGCGGCGCTGCTTCGTTGGTGCGGTTGCACGCGAGCAGCGCCGCGAGCGCGAGCAGGGCGAGGCGTTTCATCGGCGGATCCCCCGGTAGGACGGGGGATTATACGCAGCACCGCAAGCGGCCGAAGGCCGCGCGCAGCGAGGCGAAGCCGAGCGAAGTCGCCGGCGACCAGCGACGCGAAGCCGAGCGGTCAGCGGCTTAGCCCGGACCGAACAGCTGCGGGTGGAACCAGCGCACCACCACCGCGAGCGCGGCGCCGAGCGCGATCGAGATAGGCTGCTCGCGCAGCGCCGCGACCACTCCGCCCGGCCGGGAGAACGGCAGGTACGGAGTCGCCTCGTAAAAGCGCTTGAAGTCGGGATTGGCCGCGAGCTTGCGCCGATCCTGGTGCTGCGCGCCGACCCACACGAACAGCGGGAAGCCCGCGAAGAACGCGAGCTCGGTCGTGTTCACGGCGACTACGCAGAGATGCAGGAGCCCGTAGAGGCCGAGGGCCATCAACACCGGGTGTCGGGTCACGTGATAGATCCCGCGCACTTCGGTCCTTCCCGGCACGACAGATGCCGGCGAGGGCCGCGCGAGCCCTGCGACGACCATTGCGAACGCAACGGCCATGCTGGCGAACATCAGCGCACGCAGCCCGGGCACGCCCGCGAGCGTGCCGAGGTAGGGCCCCTCGTGCTTGTGGCGGAAGTAGATCGCCACGAGCGGGACGAAGATTCCCAGCGCGACGAGGGAATAGAGGCCCCGGAAGCGGCGCTCGTCGCCGAGCGCGGCGACGATGCGCGGGCGCAGGCGCCGGCTCGACAGGACCATGTGACTGCCGGCGAACGCGAGCCAGAGGGCGGCGATCAGGAGTGCGGTGTCCATGGGACGCTCCGGGGCGCGGCCTCGCGAATCTTAGGGCGCGGGATGACGCCGCGCCCTCCGCGTATGCTGTGCGGCGATGCCCGACGCCACCGCCCGCGCCCACGCCGAGTCGCTCACGGACCCGCTCGCATTCTGGCGACGCGCGGCCGAAGACATCGAGTGGGTTCGCCAACCGCGCGCGGCGCGGGACGACGGCGACCCGCTGCGACCCGGCTGGTTTCCGGGCGGGATGCTCAACACCTGCTCCAACGCGGTCGACCTGCACGTGGCCTCCGGGCGCGGCGCGCAGACCGCGCTCGTCTACGACAGCCCGGTCACGGGCGCGCTGGGCGCGTATAGCTATGCGCAGCTCCAGCACGAGGTGGCGCGGCTGGCCGGGGCGCTGCTCGCGCTCGGCGTCGAGCGGGGCGACCGCGTCCTGATCTACATGCCGATGGTGCCGGAAGCCGTGTTCGGGATGCTCGCGTGCGCGCGGATCGGCGCGATCCACTCGGTGGTATTCGGTGGTTTTGCGGCCACCGAACTCGCTCAGCGGATCCAGCACGCGGCCCCCGCGGTGGTGCTCACCGCCACGTGCGGGATCGAACCGGGGCGCGTGGTGGCCTACAAGCCCATGCTCGACGAGGCGATCGCGCGCGCGAGCGCGAAGCCGCGCCACTGCCTGGTGCTGCGGCGGCCGCAGCTCGCCGCGCCGCTCGAGCCCGGGCGCGACGTGGACTGGGAGCATGCGGTGGCGGGCGCGGCGCCGGCCGGCGCGGTCGCGGTACACGCCACCGACCCGCTCTACATCCTCTACACCTCGGGCACCACGGGGATGCCGAAGGGGGTGGTGCGCGACAACGGCGGCCACGCCGTGGCGCTCAAGTGGAGCCTGCGGAACGTCTACGCGATGTCGCCCGGCGACGTGTTCTGGGCCGCGTCCGACATCGGCTGGGTGGTGGGTCACTCGTACATCGTGTACGCGCCGCTCCTGCTCGGATGCACGACGGTGCTCTACGAGGGCAAGCCCGTGGGCACGCCCGACGCGGGCGCGTTCTTCCGCGTGATCCAGCAGCACCGCGTGAACGCGCTGTTCACGGCGCCGACCGCGATCCGCGCGATCAAGCGCGAGGACGCGCCGGCGCAGCTCGCGAAGCGGTACGACACGACCTCGCTGCGGACGCTCTTCCTGGCCGGCGAGCGCGCCGACCCCGACACCGTCGCGTGGAGCGAGCGCGCGCTCGGCGTGCCCGTGATCGACCACTGGTGGCAGACCGAGACCGGCTGGCCGATCGCAGCCAACTGCATGGGAATCGAGCCCGTACCCGTGAAGCGCGGATCCCCGGCGCGCGCGGTGCCCGGCTACGACGTGCGTGTGCTCGGCGACGACGGGCGCGAGCTCCCGCGCGGCGAGACGGGCCACGTGGTGATCAAGCTGCCGCTGCCGCCCGGTTGCCTGCGCACGCTCTGGGAGAACGACGCGGGCTTCGAGCAGAGCTATTTGAAGCGCTTCCCGGGCTACTACCAGACGGCGGACGCCGGCCACATCGACGAGGACGGCTATCTCTGGATCATGGCCCGCACCGACGACATCATCAACGTCGCGGGCCACCGCCTCTCGACGGGCGCGATGGAGGAGGTGATCGCGGGCCACCCCGACGTGGCCGAATGCGCCGTGACAGGGGTCGCGGACGAGCTCAAGGGGCAGGTGCCGCTCGGCTTCGTGGTGTTGAACGCGGGCGCGCAGCGCGACCCGGTCGAGCTCGAGCAGGAGCTCGTGGCGCGCGTGCGCGACGCGATCGGGCCGGTTGCCGCGTTCCGCCGCGCGCTCGTGGTGCCGCGGCTGCCGAAGACGCGCTCGGGCAAGGTGCTGCGCGGTACGCTGCGGCGGATCGCCGATTCCGAGCCGTACCGCACGCCGCCGACGATCGACGATCCGGCGATCCTCGACGAGATCCGCGTGTTGTTGCGCGAAGCGGGTTATGCGCGAGACCGATCGGACGGCTGACCGATCGCCTGGATGAACCGCTCCGCGAAGCGCTCGAGCGTGAATTCGCGCAGATGGCGCTCGCGGCCCGCGCGGCCGAGCGCGTCGCAGCGCGCGGGGTCGCGCCAGAGCGCCGTGAGCGCGCGCGCGATCGCCGCGGGGTCGAGCGGGTCCACGTGCACGCCCGTCACGCCGTCCACGACGCTCTCCGCGGGGCCGCCGACCCGCGAGGCGAGCACCGCGCGCGCGTGCGCCATCGCCTCGAGCACCACGAGCCCGAACGGCTCGTCGAGGTTCGGCACCGCCACGAGCCGCGCGCCCGAGAGCAGCTCCGCATAGCGCGTGTCGTCGAGCGGATCGCGTGCGGTGACGGCGTCGGCGAGGCCGAGCGCGCGCACGCGCTCGCGCAGCGCCGCGTCGAGCCCCACGGCGCGCACGGCGATCGAAGGCTCGTCCGCGCGCGCGAGCCGCAGCGCCTCGAGGAAGCCCATCGCGTTCTTCTCGGGGCGGGGACTCGTCACCCAGGCGACGTAGGGCGGCTCGCTCGCCTTGGCCGAGAGGGCGGGCACCGCGACTCCGGGGAG
>DATFWW010000054.1:0-14171 GCA_035258825.1 Myxococcota bacterium | reverse complement strand
ACGCCGCGCTCTGGAATGCGCTCTCCGAGGCGGTGCGCCGCACCGCCTCGGACGCCGCCAAACGCCACGGTGGCTGCCGCGTAGTCGCCGACTTCGCACCGGGTGCGCCGCTGCGGTGGCACATCCTGCCGCGGCCGCGCGCGAGCTGATCCGCCCTACACTGCGCTCGTGGCCGACGACGGCGACATCCCGGTGCGGCGCGGCGTGGTGATTCCCGCCGCCGAGCTCGAGGAGACCGCGAGCCGCTCGAGCGGACCCGGCGGCCAGCACGTGAACAAATCCAACACGCGCGTGACGCTGCGCTGGCGCCTGCGCGAGAGCGACGCGCTCGACGCGGCCGCGCGGCGCCGCGTCGAAGAGCGGCTCGGCGCGCGCGTGACGCGCGCGGGCGAGCTGATCGTCCACGCGCAGACCCACCGCTCGCGCGAGCGCAACCGCGCGCTCGCGCGCGAGCGGCTCGCCGAGCTGGTTCGCGACGCTCTGCGCACGCGCGCGCCGCGCGTGCCGACGCGCGCCGGCGCGGGGGCTCGCGCGCGCACGCGCGAGGCAAAGCGCCGGCATGGCGCGGTCAAGCGCGCGCGGCAGCCCGTGCGGCGGGACGAGAACGCATGAGAGATCTGTTCCCCCCCGGCGTGGGCGTCGCGATCGGACCGACCGAGGCGGATCCGCCGCTCCATCCCGAGGAGGAGGTGCTCGCGCTCGAGATGGGCGCCGGGCGGCGCGCGCAGTTCGCGGCCGGGCGCGCCTGCGCGCGGCGCGCCATGTGCGAGCTCGGCCTGCCGGACGGGCCCGTGCTGCGCGGGGTGCGCCGCGCACCGCGCTTCCCGGACGGCGTGGTCGGATCGATCACGCACACCGACGACTTCTTCCTGGCCGCCGTCGCGTCGAGCCGCGCGTTCGCGGGGTTGGGAGTCGACGCCGAACGCAATCGGGCGGTCTCCGTACGCGCGTCCGCGCGGATCTGCGCGCCCGCCGAGCTCGCGGCGCTGCGCGACCTTCGCGGGCGCACCGTAGAGCAATGGGCCGCCGTCGTCTTCTCGGCCAAGGAGAGCTTGTACAAGGCCTACTTCCCGCTCACGGAGGTATTCATCGGATTCCGCGACGCCGAGGTCGCGCTCGTCCCGGAGTCGGAAGCGGCCGGTCGCTTCGAGGCGCGGCTCGTGCGCGGCGATGCGCCCGGCGCAGCGGGTCAGCGGCGTTTTGCGGGACGCTATGCGATCGACGCCGCGCGCGTGGTGACGGGTCTGATCATTCCGCACTCGGCGGATCGCGCTCGCTCCGCATGCTGATCCGCCCTACTGAATCCTCACTCGTCCCGCGAATCCCTCGTCGTAGCCGTGGAAGTACTCGAGCCGCTCCTCGGGCCAGCGCCAGCAGTAGTAGCCGCGCCCGTTGTCGAAGTCGACGAGCCAGCGGCCCTTCACTTCGACGCCGAGCGCCTCCATCGCGCGCACCCAGTCCGCCACCTCGCGCGCGAGCTCCTGATCGAGCGCCGCGCGAGCGGCGGCATCCTCCGCGGCGATCTGGTCGCGGCGCGCTTCGAGCGCGTCGACCGCCTCCACGGCGCCCGCGGTGATCCGGCGCACCTCCACCGCGATCTCGCGCGCCGTCGCGAGGCTCCACGCACGCGGCTCCCGCTCGGCCATCGCCGCTACTGATCGACCGTCTTCTCTCGGCCGGTCACCTGGATCAGCGTCCGCACGAGCGCGCTGCGCTGGGCGCCGCCCAGCAGCTCCTTCAGATCCTCGTACACCGTCGGATCGTTCAGGAGCAGGCCCAGGGTCCCCTCGCCCGTGTCGATCTTGGCCAGGATGCTGTTGAGCCGCGACCCCGCGTCGAGCACCTCGAGCACCACGTCCTGCTCGGTGAGTGGCTCATACACGAGGCTGTGGAGCAATCCGTTCCCGGTCGCGACCTCGTCGAGGATCCCCTCGAACGTGACGAGCGACTTCTCCAGGCTCGCCAGGCCTCCGCCCTTGTGCTCCTCGTAGATCAGGCTGTGCAGCATGCCGTTGCCGTGCTGGATCTCCGATGCGATGTCGGCCACCGACGCGATCGCGCCCGTGAGGCCCTCGTCACCCTTCTTGCCCTGGAAGCCCACGACGACTTTGTTGAGGTTCTTTGCGAGCGTGGCGATGTTGTCGAGCGCCTCGGTGCCGGTGTCGATCACGCGCGCGAGATTCGCCGGGTTCGCCACGCGGATCTCCGCGCCGTCCGTGAGCACCGGTTCGCTCTCCGACCCGAGCGAGATCTCGATGTAGCGGTCGCCGAGCAGGCCGATCGTGCCGATCGAGGCCGACGAATCGGCGCGGATCCGCTGCTGGACGCCCTGGTCCACGAGCAACTCCACCTTCACCGCGGGGTGGCCGTCCGGGCGCGTGCTGAAGTTCACGGCCTTGACGCGCCCCACGCGCGTGCCGGCGAGCCACACGGGCGCGTTCGGGATCAGTCCCTGCACGTTGTCGTAGTAGCCGACGAGGTGGTACCGGCGGCCGAACACCCCCTCCTGCGACGACAGCGAGAGGATCGCGAGCCCGAGCGCGCCGAGCGCGGCGAGCGCGAAGGTCCCCACGATCAGGCTGGTGCGGTTACGGTCTTGCATGGGCA
Organism: Myxococcota bacterium; assembly: GCA_035258825.1. Taxonomy (GTDB): domain Bacteria; phylum Myxococcota_A; class UBA9160; order UBA9160; family SMWR01; genus JAHEJV01. The sequence goes on along the minus strand of DATFWW010000054.1, from coordinate 11,564 downwards.
TACGCTCCCTCCAATTCGTCGGGCGTGTCGCGGGTACCGTCGAGGAATGCGCGCACGTCGGGATTCTGCGAGTCGTGTATCGCCTCGGCCGGCCCCTGCTCCGCGATCCGCCCGTCCTTGAGCAGTGCCACGCGGTCGGAAACCGCGAAGCACAGCTCGAGCTCGTGCGTGACGACCACCGAGGTCACGTGCAGGTTCTCCTGCAGCGCGAGGATCAGCTCGCCGATGCGGCGCTGGTTGGCGGGGTCGAGGCCCGTGGTGGGCTCGTCGTACAGGATCACGCGCGGCTCGAGCGCGATGCCGCGCGCGACGCCGACGCGCTTGCGCATGCCGCCCGACAGCTCCGACGGCATCTTCTGCTCCGCGCCGGGCAGCCCGACCGCCGCGAGCGACTCCGCCACGCGCTCCGCGATCTGCTCCTCGGACCAGCGCATGTGCTCGCGCAGCGGATAGGCGACGTTCTCGTACACGGAGAGGGAATCGAACAGCGCCGCGCTCTGGAAGATCATCGACACCGCGGTGCGGATCGGGACGAGGTCGTGCTCCTGGAGGTCGGTGATGTCGGTGCCGAGCACCGTCACGCGGCCGCGATCGGGCCGCAGCAGGCCTATCATGTGCTTCAGGCACACCGACTTGCCGCTGCCCGAGCCGCCCAGGATCGTGAACGTCTCGCCTGCGCGGATCGCCAGGTCCACCCCCCGCAGCACCGGCTGGCGCTGGAACGCCTTGTGGATGCCCGAGAGCTCGATCACGACGCCGTCGGCATTCTCGCTCACAGGATCACCATCAGCTGGGTCAGGAAGAAATCGGTCACGAGCACGCCGATCGAGGCGGCCACCACGGTGCGCGTCGTGGCGCGGCCGACACCGACCGTGCCGCCCGTGGTCTGGAGCGCGGTGGAGCACGCCACCATCGCGATCAGCCAGCCGAACACGAACGTCTTGAGCAGACCCGAGAACAGATCCTCGAACTTGACCGTGTTGCTGATCGTCTGCAGATAGAAGTTCGGGTCGATTCCGAACTGGAGCCACGAGAGCACGAGCCCGCCCAACACGGCGAGCACGTCGGCGAGCACGGTGAGCAGCGGCAGCGCGAACGTGGCGGCGAACACGCGCGGCAGCACGAGCTTCTGCACCGGGTCGGCGCCCATCGAGCGGATCGCGTCGACCTGTTCGGTGACCTGCATCGCGCCGATCTCGGCGGTGATCCCCGCGCCCACGCGCCCGCCCACCATCAGCGCGGTGAGCACGGGGCCGAGCTCGCGCGCGAGCGAAAGCCCGACCACCGCCCCGACATAGGGCTTCGCGCCGAAGCGCGCGAGTGCGATGCCGGTCTGGAGTGCCAGCACCATGCCCGTGAATAGCGCCGTGAGCAGCACGATCGTGCTCGACCGCGCGCCGATCGCCTCGAGCTGGCTCAGGACCTCGAGCCAGGGAAAGCGCGGCCGCAGCGCAGCGCGCGCGGTCTGCCCGGCGAGCAGCGTGAACTGCCCGAGCCGGTCGATCGCATCGAGCACGCGGTCGCCCAGCCAGACGACCTCCCGCTCCGCCACGTCCGTGGGCGTCGTCATGGCGAAGGCTCCGCGAAGGGGCCCTCCTGCGCCGTGGCGGAAGGAGTGCTCGCCTGCGGCGCCACCGCGAGCGTCTGCCACCACGCGTCGAAATCGCCCTCTGCCTGCTCGAAGCCGCTCGCCTCGCGTGCGATCAATACCCAGTCGAGCGCGCAGCCGTTCGCCGCGAAAGTCACCGTCTTCACGCGCACCGCCCCGTTCTTCGCGTCCGCGTCGAACACCTGCTGCCAGCCCGTGAGCCCTCCAGCCTCGACCGGACCGGCCTCGCGCACGACGTGGTCGGGGATGCCGATCCGCAGGTGCCGCGCGAGGAGCTCGGGGCGCGTGAGGGGTTCGCCGCAGCGCGAGGAGAAGCTCATCCGGACCGACCCATCGCGGTGAAAGGCGAGCAGGCTGCCCTCGATCTGCTCGCGCTGCCAGGGCGGATCCCCAGCCGGCGGAACGCCGAGCGTGTAGCCGTGCCGTGGATTGCGAAATCCGCCATCGATCGGAACGAGTGGGCTCTTCGCCGTGCAGCTCCACAGCGCGGGCACGAGCAGTACACCGGCCCAGGTCGCTCGTGCGCGACGCGCGCGCCTTGCACGGCCCATCGCATACCAAGGCTACCGGATCCGGCCCCCGGGTGGCAGCGCGAAGGATGCAGCGACCATAATCGCAGATGTGTCCACCCCGAATGCGCAATCGCTCGCCGCGGGAGAGCCCGTCCATGCGCCGATCGTGCTCGCGAGCGCGTCGCCGCGCCGGCACGCACTGCTGGCGCGCGCGGGTGTCGCGTTCGAGGCGCGCCCCGCGCACGTAGACGAGAGCCCGCGCAGTGGCGAGGCTCCCGAGGAGACGCTCGCGCGGGTCGCGCGCGCGAAGGCGGTCGCGGTGGCCGATGCGATCGCCGAACGCGGACGGCTCGTGCTCGGCGCCGACACCGGCGTGGTGCTCGACGGCGTGCTGTTCGGCAAGCCGCGCAATGCCGAGCACGCGATCGAGATGCTCGCACACCTCGCCGGCCGAACCCATCGCGTGATCACCGAGGTGGCGGTCGCCGAGTCGCGCGGCGGCCGCGCCTGGCAGTGCCGCGCGACCAGCTTCGTCACGCTGCGCGCGGCGGCGCGCGAAGAGCTCGCTCGCTACGTGGCGGGCGGCGAGCCCCTCGACAAGGCGGGCGCGTACGCGTTCCAGGGCGAGGGCCGCGTGTTCGTGTCGCGCGTGGAAGGGAGCGAGACCAACGTGATCGGCCTGCCGCTCGAAGAGACGCTCGCACTGCTCGCGTGCGCGCGCGCGGCGCTCGCAAGTTTCGCGCAGCGAGCTGCAGGTTTCGCGCAGCGAGCCGAAGGCGAGCGAAGGCCATGAGACGCCCCGAGCGAAGGCCATCAGGGTGAACGGTCCCTCCGCGCTCGCCGCGCTGCGCGCGCGCGTGGCTGCGGCGGCCGCGCGCGCCGGACGCCGCCCCGACGAGGTGACGCTGCTCGGCGTCGCCAAGGGGATGCCGTCCGCACGCGTCGCGGCGGCCGTGCGCGCGGGCCTCACCGACGTGGGCGAGAACTACCTCCAGGAGGCGGCCGCACGGCGATCCGAGCTCGCCGGCCAGCTCGCGGACACGGGCACCGCGATGCCGCGCTGGCACTTCATCGGCCGGCTCCAGCGCAACAAGGCACGCGGCGTCGCGGAGCGGTTCGACGCCGTCCACACGCTCGACCGGCGCGAGCTCGGAGAAGCGCTCGAGCGCGGCGCCGCGGCCGCCGGGCGCGCGATCGACGCGCTGATCCAGGTCAACGCGAGCGGCGAGGCGCAGAAGGGCGGCGTCGCGCCGGACCGCGTGCGCGCGCTGCTCGACGCGAGCGCGGCCTGGCCTCATCTGCGGATCGCCGGGCTGATGGCGATCCCCGCCGCGGCCGACGACCCCGAGCGCACGCGCCCCGCATTCGCGATGCTGCGCGCGCTGCGCGATTCGCTGCGCGCCGACTACCCCGCGCTCGCCGAGCTCTCGATGGGGATGTCGGGCGACTTCGAGGTGGCGATCGAGGAAGGCGCCACGATCATCCGCGTGGGCACCGCCCTGTTCGGGCCGAGGGAGCCAGCATGACACTCACGGGCGTACGGATCGGGTTCCTGGGCGCCGGCGCGATGGCCGAGGCGCTCGCGGGCGGGCTGCGCGCGTCCGGGATCGCGGCGGAATCGCTGCACCTCGCGGACCCCGACTCCGGGCGGCGCAAGCACGTCGAGCAGGTGCTCGGCCTCGCCACGACCGACGACAACGCCGCGCTCGTGGCCGGCAGCGACCTCGTAGTGATCGCCGTGAAGCCGCACGTGGTCCCCGCTGCGCTCGGCGCGCTCGCAGACGGGCCCGACCTCGCGCGCCCGCTCTGGGTGTCGATCGCGGCGGGCGTGCGGATCGTCCGGCTCGAGGCCGCGCTCGGCACGCGCGCGCGCGTGGTGCGCGCGATGCCCAACACACCCGCGCTCGTGCGCAGCGGCGCCACCGCGATCTGCGGCAACGCCGCCGCCACCGCGGCCGACCTCGCGCGCGCGCACGCGCTGTTCGCGAGCGTCGGCACGTGCTGGACCGCGCCGCGCGAAGTGCTGCTCGACGCGGTTACGGGGCTCTCGGGCAGCGGACCGGCCTACGTGTTCGTGTTCCTCGAGGCGCTCGGCGACGCGGGCGTGCGCATGGGCCTGCCGCGCGACGCGGCCTATCAGCTCGCGTTCCAGACCGTGCTCGGCGCGGCGCGGCTCGCGATCGAGGACGGGCGCCACCCCGCTGCGCTGAAGGATCAGGTGACCTCGCCCGGCGGCACCACGATCGCGGGGCTCGAGCGGCTCGAGGCGGGCGGATTCCGGGCCGCCGTCTACGACGCGGTGGCGGCGGCCACACGGCGCTCCCAGGAGCTGGCCGAAGACGACTGAAAAGCCACGTTCCGCGGGCGTTTGCGGGCGCATACGAAGAATCTGCTCCAGCTCGCCGCATGCGGCCGAAGCCTCAAGTTGCGCGAGCCTTTGGCCGATCCGCCTGCCGCAGGGCTACCGCCCAGGGGAGTCCACTTGCGCATCACACCGCTCGACGTCCGCAACCACGTGTTCCCGCGCCGCATGAACGGCTACGACCGCGAGGAGGTCGACACGTTCCTGCGCATGGTCTCGGGCGACTACGAGACCACGATGCGCGAGCTCCAGAGCGCGCGCGAGAAGATCGGCCAGCTCGAGCAACGGGTGCAGGAGCTGCTCGCGAACGAGCGCCTGCTCCAGGAGACGCTCACCACCGCGCAGCACCTCTCCCAGGACTTGAAGCAGACCGCGATGAAAGAGGCGGAGATGATGATCAGCCAGGCGGAAATCCAGGGCGAGAAGGTCCTGGACGCCGCGCACCGCCGCGCCGCGCGCCTCGCCGAGGATCTGCGCGAGATGAAGCTCCTGCGCGCCCGCGTCGGCGCCGCGCTGCGCGCGACGCTCGAGCACCACCTCCAGCTCGTCGACCACCTGAGCGAAGATCCGACCGGCGACGACCCCGGGATGGAGAGCCGCATCGAGGCGCTCGCGAAGCGGGGCAAGGTGTAGGGAGTCCCCGGGGCCGAGCTTCGCTTTCCCGCCCCACCGGGCTAGGCTTGCCTTCCCGCCCGCGAACCCCACTCTTCTGCCCTCCCCGATCCCTTCACGAGGAACCTGATATGCCGGTCTACGAGTACGCGTGCGAAAAGTGCAAGCACGAGTTCGAGGCAGAGCAGCGGATCAGCGACGAGCCGCTCCGCACGTGCCCGAAGTGCCGCGCGCGCAAGGTCAAGCGGCTGATCTCGCGCACCTCGTTCGTGCTCAAGGGCAGCGGCTGGTACTCGGACCTCTACGCGTCGCCGGGGGCGAAGAAGGACGCCGACGCAAAGGCGGGTGACGCCGGCGACAAGGCCGCCGCTAGCGACGCGAAGTCCGACAGCAAATCGGAGGCGAAGTCCGAGACGCGGTCGGAGAAGCCCGCCGCGAAATCGGAAGGGAAGAGCGGCCCGAAGGCGAAGGGCAAATCCAAGGCCGCCTGATCTCCGCACCGACGCTGCTGCTACCTTCCGCGCCCGTGGAGACCATCGTCGTCGACGGCCTCGCGCTCGCGCAGGAGATCCGCAAGGAGCTCTCGGAGGCGGTCGGGCGCCACGTCGCGGCGGGCCGACGCGCACCGAAGCTCGCGGTGGTACGCGTGGGCAACGACGCCGCGAGCGCGTCCTACATCAAGGGCAAGCGGCGCGCCTGCGAGAGCGTGGGCATCGACTCGAGCGAGACCCACCTCCACGAGAAGTCCTCTCCCGTCGAGGTGGACGCGGCGATCGCCGACCTGAACGGCGCCCACGGCGTCGACGGCATCCTCGTGCAGCTCCCGCTGCCCAGACAGCTCGATGCGCGCGCGATCGCGCGCGCGATCGATCCGGCCAAGGACGTCGATGGCCTGCACCCGATCAACGCGGGGCGGCTGCTCCAGGGCGCGCCCGCGCTCGTCGCGTGCACGCCGCTCGGCATCATGGAGATCCTGAGACGCTACGGCGTTTCCCTCGAAGGCGCCGAGGCGGTGGTGATCGGGCGCAGCGACATCGTGGGCAAGCCGGTGGCGGTGCTGCTCCAGCAGGCGAACGCCACCGTCACGCAGTGCCACTCGCGCACGCGCGACCTGCGCGAGCACTGCCGCCGCGCCGACGTGCTGGTCGCCGCGGTGGGTGTCGCGAAGCTCGTGAAGGGCGACTGGGTGAAGCCCGGCGCCGCGGTGATCGACGTCGGCGTGTCCATGGTGGACGGCGTGCTGACCGGCGACGTCGACACGGACGGAGTCTCGGGGATCGCCCGGCTCGTGACCCCGCACCGCCGCGGCGTCGGCCCGATGACGATCACGATGCTGCTGCGCAACACGCTCCTCGCCTACGAGCATCGCACGCGCGCATGACCGAGCTGCGGCGCACCCCGCTCGCGGCCCTGCACGAGCGGCTCGGCGGGCGGATGGTGCCGTTCGCGGGCTTCTCGATGCCGGTGCAGTACACCTCGATCGTCGAGGAGCACCGCGCCGCGCGCGAGACGGCGGCGCTGTTCGACGTATCGCACATGGGCCAGATCGCGCTCGCGGGCGCGGCCGCCGGCGCCTGCGCCGACCGGCTGTGCACGCGCGCGATCAGCACGCTCGCGCCAGGCCGCGTGCGCTATGCGCTCTTCTGCAACGAATCCGGCGGCGTGATCGACGATCTCACCGCCTACCGCACCGGAGACGAGGCGTTCTTCGTGTGCGTGAACGCCGCGAACACGTCGGTGGACCTCGCGTGGATCCAGCAGCACGCGCCCGCGGGCGTCGCGGTGCGCGACGAGAGCGAGGAAACGGGCCTGCTCGCGCTCCAGGGCCCCGCGTCGGCGGACGTGCTCGCGGAGATCGGTGGCGAGTCATTCGGCGCGCTGCGCCGGTTCCAGTTCGCACGCGCACCGCTCGCGGGCTGCCACAGCGTGCTCGCGTCGCGCACGGGCTACACGGGCGCCGACGGCTTCGAGCTCTACTGCTCCGCGCGCGATGCCGTGCCGCTGTTCGAGGCTCTGCTCGAGGCCGGCCGGGCGCACGGTCTCGTGCCGGCGGGCCTCGGCGCGCGCGACACACTGCGGCTCGAGGCGGCACTGCCGCTCTACGGGCAGGAGCTCGACGCCGACACCACGCCGCTCGAGGCCGGCCTCGCGCGCTTCGTCGAGCTCGACCGCGACTTCGTCGGCGCCGCGGCGGTGCGCCGCCGCCGCGACGCCGGCTTCACGCGCGCGCTGGTCGGCTTCGCGGTCGAAGACCGCGGCATCGCGCGCGCGGGCTATCCCGTGCTCGCCGCGGGCGCGCGCGTGGGGCGCGTCACCTCAGGCGGACCGTCGCCGACGCTCGGCCGCGCGATCGGACTCGCCTACGTCCCGAGCGAGCTCTCGGCCGTCGGCGCCGCACTCGAGATCGAGGTGCGGGGGCGCGCGATCTGCGCGCGCGTGGTAGAAACCCCGTTCGTCTCCGGCAAGGCCGCGGGTCGGCCTACCACCTGATCCTCTCACCGACCGCCGACGCGAGGAACACCACCTTGGCCGACACCCGGATCCCCGACGAGCTGCACTACTCCGAGCAGGACGAATGGGCGCGCGCCGAGGGCGAGCGCGTCACGGTCGGCATCACCGACTACGCGCAGCAGCAGCTCGGCGACGTCGTGTTCGTGGAGCTGCCCGCGGTGGGCACGCGGCTCGTGCGCGGTGCCGCGTTCGGCGTGATCGAGTCGGTGAAGGCGGTCTCCGACCTCTACGCGCCGGTGTCGGGCGAGGTGCTCGCCGTGAACGAAGAGCTCGCGTCGCGTCCCGAGCTCGTGAACGAGGACTGCTACGGCGAGGGCTGGATGCTCGCGGTGCGCGCGGAGAAGAACGCCACCGAGGGGCTCATGGACGCGGCGACCTACGCCGAATACATCGCCGAGCGCGCCTAGGAGGCCGACTCGAGAGTCGGCCGACGAACAGCGAGGCGAAGCCGAGCGGTCGCCGTTAGTGGGACTCGAGCCGCTGGCGCGCCACGCGCGACCAGCTGCCCGCGGGCTCGAGCTGCAGGTAGCGCCGCCAGTGCACGCGCGCGGTGCGCAGCAGTTCGAGCTTCTCGTAGATCAACGCGATGCTCACGTGGATGTCCGGGAAGTGCGGGTCGCTCTCGAGCGCCTGGCGGTAGTGCCACAGCGCGCGCTCGTCCGCGCCGTCTTCCTCGCACAGTGTGCCGAGATTCAGGTGGCCCTCGACGTGCCGCGGCGCGACCTCGACCGTCCGCTCGAAATGCCGGCGCGCCTCGTCGCGGCGACCGCGGTTGAACAAGAGCGACCCGAGGTTGCAGAGCGCGTCCGCGAAGCTGCGATCGAGCTCGATCGCGCGCCGGTAGCACTCGGCGGCCTCGTCCCAGGTGTCGCGTTCCAGATCGAGCTCGCTGCCGCGCACGAACCACTCGCGCGCCGCGTGAAACGCCTCCTCGCCGCTGCGCCGGGACGCGAGCGTCTCCACCTCGGCGCCGCCCGGCCCGCACACGAACGCGAGCACGAGCTGGCCGTCCGGCTCCATCCACGCGCCCTCGCGATGTACGAGCAACCGGCTCGCGCACGTCCACGCGCGCAGCCCCGAGAGCGGCTCGCGCTCGGGGAATCGCGCGCGCATCACGTCGGCGCCGCGCCGGATCCGCCGCAGCGATACCCCGCGCTCGAGCAGGCCGACGATCGATCGCACCGACACGAGATCGCGAAAACCAAACGCGGGTTGCTCGGCAATTTGCGGCGTCGCGTCCGCGTGCGCCGGGTCCCCCTGAGTCGGGCCAAACAGGGAGGTGCGTTCCCAGTAGCGCACCCGCCGACGCGATACCCCGCAGATTCGGGCGACGTCGCCCAGGGTGTACGCGGTCACCGCGCCGGAAAATACACCGGTGCGCCCGCGCGACAAGGGTCGCTTGCGAAATCTCGACGGGCCGCCTGCGCGTCGTGCCGATCCGGCCTGCTACCGGCGATCGACGTTTGGTATGTAACTAACGCACCGGGATCTGGGCTCCCTGGCATCCTCTTCGCGCAGAGCCTCCTCGGCGGATCCCCCGACAGGCGCGGGTGCCGTGCCATCCGCGGTGCGACGACCGCCCCCCGACTCGGGCGTGGCGCCGTGACACCTAACAGCCTCCGGGCACCCGACCGATCGCTTGGCCGACGGAAGGAGTTTTCCGCAATCGCGGAACGATGCTGTCGGCGAGTGGAACACGTTTCGCCTCGTCCAGAACTCTCGACAGACCCGCGCAATCCTCCAACTCCTCGAATTGGTTCGAGAATGAACGCCATCGCGGCCGCGGCCAGGCGCCTGTATCCGCCGGCACGAGACTTGCTCCGACGTTCTGGCCTGGGAAGCGGGATCTCGGTGTGCCCCGTCTCGGCCCCTGCTTCCCTTGCGCCCAAAGAACGAAGGGAAGCCATGCGGACTTCGATCGTCTCCCTCCCGTTGCTCGCGTCTCTGTGCCTCGCCTTGCCCGCCCTCTCGCTCACGATCGACAACTTCGAACAGGGCAACTTCAGCGTCGTCGACGTCGCGCCCGGGCCCACGCTCGGCCAGCAGGCCGGGCTCGCGCCCGACGTGATCGGCGGCGTGCGCCTGGTGCGCTCCAACGCCACCAGCGGCGGGACCACGACATCGTCGCTCACCACCACCGCGGGTCCCGATGGCGCCGTGGTCTCGTTCGCCGACGCGGCGGCGCCGTTCGGACAGGGCGACGCCTCGTTCATCTACGACGGGATCCCGGATGGCGCCATCAACGGGCCAGGCGGCGCGCTCAATCTGGATCTGAGCACGTTCTACTCGATCGACGTGGAGGCCGCCGCCACGCCGGGGATCGCAGACCTCCAGCTCACCCTCTGGGACGCCGCCGGCTCCCAGGGCTCCGCGCTCATTCCGATCTTGAACGGCAACAACCCATTCGTGCTGAGCAGCTTCGGCCTCGTGAATCTGACCCAGATCAAGTCGATCCGGCTCTCAGTGTTCGGGCTCGACCCCGGCGAGTCCGTGCAGATCGCGGACATCTCCGCGAACGAAACCCCAGTGCCGGAGCCGGGTACCGGATTCCTGCTCGCACTCGGGTTGGCTGGCCTGGCGCTGCGCAGACCGCACTGAGCGGAGTTGCAGCGCGAGTCTGCAAAATAGGATGATGGGAGCCCGGAGAGCCCACCGGGATCCATGAGCCGGTTCGTCGCCTGTCTGGTCGTTCTGTCGATCGCGCTGATCGGCGACGACTGCTACGACGACCACTGCGATCACGATTTCTTCTTCATCGTTCCGCCGCCGGCCAACGCCCCGCCGGCGGCCGATCTGAATCTCGACGGCTACGCCGACCTCGTGATCGGCGCGCCGCTGGACGACGGCGGAGGCGCGCCCGGTTCGCAGCGCGGCGCGGTGTTCATTCACTTCGGCAGCGCGACGGGCCCGTCCCCTGCCCCCGGTCTCACGATCTTCGGGCAGGAGGATGGCGCCCACTTCGGAGCGTCGATCGCGTTCGTGGGCGACGTGAACGGCCACGGCGCCCCGGACCTGCTCGTGGGAGCGCCGCTCGACGACGGCGACGGCAATAGCACCGACGAGGGCATCGACCGCGGGCGCGCGTTCATCTTCTTCGGCGGACCGGCCATGGACGCGACGCCCGACGTGGTGATGACGGGCGCGGAGCCGGGCGCCGAGTTCGGCACCAGCGTGGCGCGAGTCGCGGATACCAACGGGGACGGCTTCGACGACTGGCTGGTCGGTGCGCCATTCGACGACGGCGACGGCAACGGGACCGACGAGGGCACCGACCGCGGCCGCGCGTTCTTCTTCTACGGATCGTCCACGCCGGATGGCGTCCCCGATGTGACCTTCACCGGGCCCGAGGTCGGCTCGCAGTTCGGGTACGCGGTGGATTCCGCGGGCGACATCAACCACGGCGGAGCGGAGGACATCGCGGTGGGCGCGCCGCTCGACGACGGCGACGGCAACGCGACCGACGAGGGCACCGACCGCGGCCGGGTATACATCTTCTTCGGGGGCAGCGCGCTCGACGCGAATCCGGACCTGATCCTCACGGGCGACGAGGACGGTGCGCACTTCGGGGCGGCCGTGGCGGTGGCGCTCGACGTGAACAACGACGGCGTCGACGATCTCGTGGTCGGGGCGCCGCTGCACGACGCCGGCGGCGGCGCCGGCGCCGATCGCGGCCGCGCGTACGTCTATTTCGGCGGCTCCCCGCCCGATGCGAACGCCGACATCACGATCAGCGGCACCGAGAACGGCGGCATGCTCGGGGCCGCCGTCAGCCGCGCCGGCGACGCGAACGGCGACGGCGTGGCGGACTTCCTCGTGGGCGCTCCGCTCGAGGATCCGGGCGGGCTCGTCGACGCCGGCCGCGCCTATCTCTTCTTCGGCGGCTCGGCCGTGGACGGCATACCCGACCTCACCCTGAACGGTACCGAGACGCGCGGGCACTTCGGCGCCGCCGTGGCGG
>DATFWW010000053.1:0-5162 GCA_035258825.1 Myxococcota bacterium | reverse complement strand
GCTCGCGGCGCGCGGCGACGCAGCGCGTGCCCGCACCAAGGCCGCGGCCGCGCGAGACGCCGCACGGGGCTTCGGCATGGCGCGGCTCGCCGAGCGCGCGGAAGAGCTGCTCGAATCGATCACCGCCCGCTGAACTTCGGCGCGCGCTTGGCCACGAACGCCGCGATCCCCTCGCGCCCATCCTCGCCGCGCGCCATCGCGGCGATCCCGCGCGCCTCGAGCTCCATCTGCGTCTCGAGCGACTCGTTGAACGTGCTCGCGAGCAGCTTCTTCACTTCGCCGAACGCACGGGTCGGGCCCGCGGCGAGCTGTTTCGCGAGCGCCATCGCCGTGCCCGCGAGCTCGGCGTCGGGCACCACCTGGTTCACGAGGCCCCAGTCGAGCGCCTCGGCGGCGGAGAGCCGCCGGTTGGTGAGCATGAGCTCCTGCGCGCGGCGCATGCCGACCAGGCGCGGCAGGTACCAGGTCGAGCTGCCGTCTGGCGAGAGACCCGCCGCGGTGTAGGCCATCGTGAGCTTCGCGGACTCCGCCATCACCACGAGGTCTCCCGCGATGGCGAGGCTGAACCCCGCGCCCGCCGCGGTGCCGTTCACCGCGACCACGAGCGGCGCGGCCATGCGCGCCCAGCGCGATGTGGCGGCATGGAGATTCGTGGTGATCTCCTTGAGCAGCGACGGCAGCGCGTCGCCGTGCGCCGCGAACGCCTTCAGGTCGCCGCCCACGCAGAACATCTTGCCCACTCCCGTGAGCAGCACCGCGCGCACGCGCGGGTCCTCGTCGCAGCGGATCGCCACCTGCATCAGCTCGCGCGCGAGCGCGAGGTCGATCGCGTTGGCCGCGCCGGGGCGGTCGAGCGCGATCGTCGCGACGCCGTCCGCGACTTCGTAGCGGAGATTCTGGTAGTCCATGCTATCTGATGTGCCTCCCACGGAATCCGCACTGTAGAGCATGTCTCGCCCCAGCCACCCCTTTGCCCCGCGCACGCACTCGTTCGCGGGCGCCGACGGCCTGACACTGCGCGCCGACGCGCGCGGCGACCCGGACGCGCCGCCCGTGCTGTTCCTGCACGGCGGCGGCCAGACCCGCCACGCGTGGGGCGGCACCGCGGCCGCGCTCGCGCGCGACGGGCGCCTCGCGATCACGCTCGATCTGCGCGGCCACGGCGAGAGCGACTGGGCCACCGGCGATGCGCCCTACCGGCTCGAGCGCTTCGCGGCCGACCTGCGCGCCGTGATCGCACAGCTGGCGGGACCGCCTGCGCTGGTCGGCGCGTCGCTGGGCGGACTCACCTCGCTGCTCGCGGTAGGCGAGAGCACCGGGCCGATCGCCTCGGCCGCGGTGCTCGTCGACATCGCGCCGCGCATCGAGCCCGAAGGCGCGCAGCGGATCACGACCTTCATGATCGGTCGCCCCGACGGCTACGCGAGCCTGGACGAGGTGGCCGACGCGATCGCGGACTACACGCGCCAGCGCAGCCGGCCGCGCGACCTCGCGTCGCTGAAGAAGAACCTGCGCCTCGGCGCGAACGGCCGCTGGTACTGGCACTGGGATCCGCGCTTCATGGGCGCCGATGGACCGGCCGAGATCGTCGATCGCCAGCGGCTGTTCGCGGCGGCGCGCCGCCTCGCCTTTCCCACGCTGCTCGTGCGCGGGCGCGAGAGCGACATCCTCTCCGACGAGGGCGTCCGCGAGTTCCTCACCCATCTCCCGAACGCGCGGTACGTCGACGTCGGCGGCGCGGGCCACATGGTGGCGGGCGACCGCAACGACGCGTTCACGGAGGCCGTGCGCGAATTCCTCGCGCGCGCGGTGCCCGTGTCGTAATTGGACCGCGCCCGGCCTATCGCGCAGGCAGATATCGCAACTCGCGCATCGCCCGCAGGTGCTCGAGGATGCACTCCTCGCTGTCGATGCAGTCCCCGAAGCCGAGCTGCCTCGCCTTGATCGTCGAGACGAGCATCGGCACGGGCGGCGGCGCGGGCGCAGCCCAGAGGATGTCTGCGTACTGCCAGGAGAGCCCGATCAGCGCATCGAGTTCCGCGACGCGCAGCGACTCGCGCTCGGCAATGCGGCGCCAGACCGGTGCGTGGCCGGGCATCGTCTTCGCGAGCAGTGCCCCGCCCGCGCCGGGGGAAGCGTCGAGCTCCATCCCGAACTCGACTGCGAGCCGCGCGAAGAAGGCGCGCCACGCGATCACGTCGCCGTTTGCGAGGTTGATCGCCTCGCGGTTCGCGCGAGCCTCGCGCCAGCTCCACTCGATCGCGGAGGCGACGAGGCGCGCATCGGTGCACTCGGTCAGCAGGTTCGGATGTCCCGGATACCGGAGCGGCGCTCCGAGCTCGCGCTGGATCGCGGCATAGGCGCCGAGCGCCGCGACCGGATTCATCGCGCTGCCGATCGCCCTGCCCAGCACGACCTGCGGCCGGAAGATCGTCCAGGCGAAGCCGGCGCGCCCCGCGCTCTCCTCGAGCAGGTCCTGCTGTGCGAAGTAGAAGTTCGCGTGATCCCGCACCGCGTCCTGCTCGCGCGCTGGCACGGGCATTGCGCGCCCCGTGTGCGCGCCGTAGGCCTTCGTGCCCTGGAGCAGCGAGACGTGGGCGAGCGGCGCGCCCGCGAGGGCCGCGAGCGTGTTCGCGAACATCGCGCCATTCACAGCGACGTGGTCGGCCGCGAGCCAGCCGCGGATCAGATCCGGCTTCTCGAACAGAGCGGCGTAGACGAGGTGCGTCGCGTCGCGATGCGGTGCGAGCCCGGCGCGCGCCGCGCGAGACCCACGACCTCCACGTCTCCTCGCGCGGAGAGCCGCTCCACGACCGCGCGCCCGATCACGCCGAGCGCACCCGTCACGAGGAGCTTGTGCATTCCGTCCGCCGAGCCCTCGCTCTGCGCGGGCACCTCAGTCGAACACGATCACCGAGCGCGCCACCGCGCCGGACTTCATCTTCTCGAACGCGTCGTTCACGTCCGCGAGGCGGATGCGCGCCGAGATCATCTCGTCGAGGCGCAGCCGGCCGTCGAGGTAGAAGTCGCAGTAGCGCGGCATGTCGATGCGGAACCGGTTGTCGCCCATCATCGAGCCGACGATCCGCTTGCCCGAGAGCACGAGGTCGAACAGCGGGATGCCGACCTGTACGCCGAGCGGCACCACCCCGACCATCACCGCGGTGCCGCCGCGGCACAGCATCGCCGCGGCCTGCTGGCAGGTGGGCGCGGTGCCGATGCACTCGAACGCGGTCTCCACGCCGCCCGCGGTGAGGTCCTTCACGGCCGCGACCGGATCGCCGTCGGCCGCATTCACGACGTCGCTCGCGCCGAGCTTGCGCGCGAGCTCGAGCTTCCACGGCACGGTGTCGACCGCGATGATCCGGCCTGCGCCCGCGATCCGCGCACCCTGCAGCGCCGACAGCCCCACCCCGCCACAGCCGATCACCGCCACGCTGCTGCCGGGCGCGATCTTCGCGGTGTTGAGCGCCGCGCCAACGCCCGTGGTGACGCCGCATCCGATCAGCGCGGCCTGCTCGAGCGGCATGTCCTCGCGGATCTTCACGACCGCGTTCTCGTGCAGGAGCATCTGCTCGGCGAAGCCGGAGAGATGCGCGAACTGTGCGATCGGGGCGCCGTTCTGCGAGATGCGCGGCGGCTCCTCGGGCTTGCGCATCGTGGCCTGGCCGCCGCAGAGGTTGGTGCGCCCGGAGAGGCAGAACTTGCACGTGCCGCAGAATACCGACAGGCACGCGATCACGTGGTCGCCCGGCTGCACGTATCCGACATCGCGTCCCACGGCCTCCACGACGCCGGCCGGCTCGTGGCCGAGCACGCACGGCGGCAGCACCGGGATCGACCCCTCGAGCACGTGCAGGTCGCTGTGGCAGACGCCGCACGCGTGCGTGCGCACGAGCACTTCGCGCGGGCCGGGGCTCGCGAGCTGCACGTCTTCGATCGAGAGCGGGGTCTTCTGCGCGCGCATCACCGCGGCCTTCACGGGCACCTCCGAACGACGCGCGTCGCCGCGCGGGCCCGAAGTATAGTCGGGGGGCCATGACGAGGAGAACCGCGCACGCCGATCTGCTCGCGATCGCGGGGACGCTGCTGCTGTGCGCGGTGGGCCGGGCCGCCGAACCGCCCGCGGCCGGCGGCGACTCGGCGCCCGCCGCAGTACGTTCGCAGGAGGGGCAGATCGGCAAGCTGAAGCTGCACTGGCTCGAGGCCGGCCCCGCAGACGGGCTGCCCGTGCTGCTGCTGCACGGCGCGCGACTCCAGAGCGAGACCTGGCAGGAGCTCGGCACGCTCGGTCAGCTCGCTCGAGCGGGCTTCCACGCGGTCGCCCTCGACCTGCCCGGCTACGGGAAATCGCCCGCGGCGCCGGCCGGAGCCAACCTCGACCTGGCCGAGTTCCTCGCCGCGCAGAAGCTCGACCGCGCCGTGGTCGTATCGCCTTCGATGAGTGGGCATTTCGCCTTGCCCCTCGTCACGGGGCATCCCGAGCGCGTGGCCGGATTCGTCGCGGTGGCCCCGGTGGAGCTCCCGGCGTACGAGAGTCAGCTCCGCAAGCTCGAGATGCCGACGCTGATCCTCTGGGGCCAGAACGACCAGGTGGTGCCGCTCGCCCAGGGGCAGGCGCTCCACGAGTGGGTGAAGCGCAGCCGGTTCGTGATCTTCCCGAAGGCCGGACACCCCTGCTACCGGGACCAGCCCGATCAGTTCCACAGAGAGCTGATCGGATTCGCCCGGTCCGTGGCCGCGAAGCGCCCGAAATAACAGGGAGCGACATGGCGCGCTACGGAATGACGATCCCGCTCGACGGAGTGCCGCTCGCGCATCAGCGCGACTGGATCCGCGAGCTCGCCGACCTGGGCTACAGCGACCTCTGGTCCTCCGAGGCGGGCGGCACCGACGGCTTCACGCCGCTCGCGCTCGCCTCGCAGTGGGCGCCCGACGCGCGCCTCGGCTGCGCGATCCTTCCCGCGTACACACGCGGGCCGGCGCTCCTCGCCATGAGCGCCGCGTCGCTCGCGAGCGCCGCGCCGGGCCGCTTCGTCCTCGGAATCGGCTCCTCGTCGAACGTGATCGTCGAGCAGTGGAACGGTATCCCGTTCGAGGAGCCGTATGCGCGGGTGCGCGACACGGTGCGCTTCCTGCGCCGCGCGCTGCGCGGCGAGAAG
>DATFWW010000052.1:0-43478 GCA_035258825.1 Myxococcota bacterium | reverse complement strand
CCGCCTCTCCGGGCGGCTGGCGGCGCTCGACGGCGGCGAGTTCATCGCGCCCGCGCCTCCGCTCGAGGATCCGCCGCGCGAGATCCGCCGCGCCGAGCTGGTCAAGGACCGCGCGCAGGCCCATCTCGTGATCGGGTTCCGCGGCGTCGACGTCGGCGACGAGGACCGCTTCGCGCTCGAGGTGATCGCGCAGCTGCTCGCCGGCCAGAGTGGAAGACTGTTCCTCGAGCTGCGCGACAAGCAGGGCCTCGCCTACTCGGTGACCGCGACGAGCGTCGAGGGTCTCGCGCCGGGTTACTTCGCCGTCTACATCGCGACCGCACCCGAGAAGCTTGCCGCCGCGCGCGCGGGTCTGTTCGGAGAGCTGCAGCGCCTGCTCGACACGGAGCCCGGCCCGCGCGAGCTCGATGCCGCGCGCCGCCACCTCGTCGGCAACTTCGCGATCGACCGGCAGCGCAATGCGGTGCACGCCGCCCAGGCCAGCCTCCACGCGCTGTACGGGCTCGGTGCGGCGGCTAGCCGCGACTATCCCGAACGGATCCGCGCCGTCTCGGGCAGGGACGTGCTGCACGTGGCGCAGCGGATCATCGACCTCGACGCCTACACCGAGGCCGTCGTTCGCGGCGAGCCCGCGAATTGATCAAAACCCCGCGGCCAGCCCGTCGCGGCGCGGGTCGGTGCCGCCCCAGAACGCGCCGTCGGGATCCACCACGATCGCCTCGGCGGCCGACCACTCGCTCTCCTCCACCACCACTTCGTGTCCGCGCTCGCGCAGCGCGGTCGCCACATCGCGCGCCGTGTCCGGTTCGAGGTAGAGCACGTCCGGCGCCCATTGGTGGTGGAAGCGCGGCGCCGACACCGCCTGCGACGCGTCCATGCCGTAGTCGATCACGTTGAGCAGCGAGAGCAGCGTGGTGCTGACGATGCGCGGCCCGCCCGGGCTGCCCGTCACCATGAACAGCCCGCCGTCCTTTTCCAGGATCGTCGGCGACATGCTCGAGCGCGGCCGCTTGTGCGGCGCGATCGCGTTCGCGCCGCGCGTGTCGATCAGGCCGTAGGTGTTGGGGAGATCCGGCGCGATCGCGAAGTCGTCCATCTCGTTGTTGAGCAGCACACCGGTGCGTTCGGCGGTGATCCCCGAGCCGTAGGGCGTGTTGATCGTCATCGTCAGCGCGACCGCGTTGCCCGCGGAATCGGCGGTCGAGAGGTGCGTGGTGCCGGCGTCGTTCGCGGGCAGGCCCGGGCCCTCGACGCGGATCGCGATCTCGCGGCCCGCGAGCCACCGCCACGGCGCGCGCCGCCACCACGCGGGATCGATCCGCGCGCGCAGCCGCTCCGCGTAAGGCTTCTCGATCAGCTGCGCCGCGGGCACGGAGACGAAATCCGGATCGCCGACGAAGGCGAGCGTATCCGCGAACGACAGCTTGAGCGCCTCGGCGATCCGGTGCACGCTCGCCGACGAGCCCGCGCCGAGCGGTGCGAGTTCCATGCCCTCGAGGATGTTGAGCGCCTCGACGACCGCGACGCCCCCCGAAGAGGGCGGCGGGAACGTGTGGACCGCATAGCCCCGGTAGCTGCCGGTGATCGGCTGCCGGATCACCGGCCGATAGCCCGCCAGGTCGTCCAGCGTGAGGATGCCGCCGCGCGACTGCACGGCGGCTACGATCGCCTTCGCGATCTCGCCCTTGTAGAAGGCCTCGGGACCTTCCGCGCCGACACGGCGCAGCGTCGCCGCGAGCTCGGGCTGTTCGAGGCGCCAGCCCGGCCGCGCGGCCGTGCCCTCGGACGGGAACTGGATGCGCGCGGTGTCCGGGAAGCGACGGGCGAGCCCGCGCGCGCGCATGAACTCGATCATGCGCGCGTGATAGCGCCCGACCCGGAAGCCCTGCTTCGCGAGCGCAATGGCGGGCGCGACCACCTCGGAGAGGGACAGCGTTCCCCAGCGCTCGAGCACGAGCGCACAGCCGGCGACGAAGCCGGGCGCGCCGACCGCGAGCGGACCCGCGAGCGACGCGCCTTCGGGCACGCCGGGCTGGCGGAACATGTCGCGCGTGGCCGCCGCGGGCGCAGTCTCGCGCGCGTCGACGGCGATTACGTCGCCCTCGGCGGTGCGGATCAGCACGAACGCGCCGCCGCCTAGCCCGGCCGAGAACGGCTGCGTCACCGCGAGCGCGAACGCCGCGGCGATCGCGGCGTCGACGGCGTTGCCGCCGCGCTCGAACATCGCGCGCCCCGCGCGCGCGGCCTCTGATTCGGACGCCACGACCATGCCGCGAGTGGCGAATGCGGGCGAAGGCGCCGCGGCGTGAGCCGGAGCGGCGAGTGCTAGAGCGAGTGCGAGTGCGGACGTCCAGTGGCGGAGCATGGCGGCAAGCTACCACCGGGCTAACCTGCCGCACCCGTGGCCCGGTAGCTCAGTTGGTAGAGCACCGCACTGAAAATGCGGGTGTCGCCAGTTCGACTCTGGCCTGGGCCACCACCGATTTCGCGATCCGACCTCGCTTCCCAACGACGGCACGATGCTCGACTGGACCGGCGACCCCCAGGCTTGGATCGCGCTCGCGACGCTCACCGCGCTCGAAATCGTCCTGGGCATCGACAACATCGTCTTCATCTCGATCCTCTCGGACAAGCTGCCGCGCGAGGACCAGGCGAAGGCGCGCCTGATCGGACTCGGGCTCGCGATGTTCGGGCGCGTGGCGCTCTTGCTCTCGATCGCGTGGATCATGCGGCTCACAACGGAGCTGTTCGCGATCTGGGGCCACGGCTTCTCCGGGCGCGACTTGATCCTGATCGTGGGCGGGCTGTTCCTGATCGGGAAGAGCACCTTCGAGATCCACGACAAGATGGAAGGCAGCGGACACGCGCACGAGGCCCGCGCGATCAGCTCGCTCGGGTCCGTGATCGCGCAGATCCTCGCGCTCGACATCGTCTTCTCGCTCGATTCCGTGATCACGGCGGTGGGTATGGCCGACCACGTGCCCGTGATGGTCGCGGCGATCGTGATCGCGGTGGGCGTGATGATGCTCTCGGCCAGCGCGATCTCGGAATTCATCTCGCGCCATCCCACGATCAAGATGCTCGCGCTCTCGTTCATGCTGCTGATCGGCGTCATGCTCGTGATCGAGGGCTTCGGCCAGCACGTGCCGAAGGGGTACGTCTATTCCGCGATGGCGTTCTCGCTGTTCGTGGAGATGCTGAACCTGCGCGCCCGCCGGCGCCTCGAAACACCTGCGCGCCCACGCGCTTGATCCGCCGCCGCGCATGCGGTGGCGTGGCGATCGGCGCCGCGGTACCTCCTCTGTTTTGGGGCGCCTGGTTTGACCGAGGTCCACCCTTCGCTCGACTTCTTCGGCGTCGCGTGGCGGCTCGGCGCTACCCTGTTCTTCGCGCTGCTGAACGGCTTCTTCGTCGCGGCCGAATTCGCGCTCGTGAAGGTGCGCGAGTCGCGGATCGAGCAGCTCGCGGGCGAGGGGCGGCGCTCGGCGCGCACCGCGCGGCACATCCTCGAGAACCTCGACCGCTATCTCTCCGCGTGCCAGCTCGGGATCACGCTCGCGAGCCTCATGCTCGGGGCGCTCGGCGAACCGGCCGTCTCGGCCGTGCTGCTCGCCGCGCTCGCCGCGCTCGGCGTGTCGGCGGATCCCGACGCGGGCTGGGTGCCCGCGGTCTCGATCGGCCTCGCGTTCGCGATCATCACCGTGCTCCACATGACGCTCGGCGAGCAGGCGCCGAAGATGCTCGCGCTGCGCCGCGCCGAGCGCGCTGCGCTCTCCACCGCCGCGCCGCTCGTCGCGTTCGCGTGGGTGTTCGGTCCGTTCATCATCGCGGTGAACGCGATCTCCAACGCGTTGCTGCGCCTGCTCGGCCTGCGCGCCGACTTCGGTGCCGCCTCCAGCCCGACGGCAAAGGAGATCCGGTCGATCCTCTCGATCTCGGCCAGCGCCGGGAACATCTCGGAGCGCGAGCACGAGCTCACCGCAAACGTGTTCCGGATGATCGAGCTCGAAGTGCGCCACGTCGTGGTGCCGCGCGTCGACGTCGAGTTCATCACGCTCGAGCACAGCCTCGGCGAGAACCTCGAACGCGTGCGCTCGAGCAAGCACTCGCGCCTTCCGGTGTGCGAGCTTGGGCTCGACACGATCGTGGGCTTCCTGCACGCGAAGGACGTGCTCGACGTCGCGCTGCGCGGCGGCACTCACGACCTGCGCTCGCTCGTGCGCCCGCCGCTGTTCGTCTCCGACACGATGTCTCTGTCCGACTTCCTGCTCGAGCTCCAGAACGAGCGCCAACACTGCGCGGTGGTGCTCGACGAGCACGGCACGGCGATCGGGCTCGCGTTCCGCGAAGACGCGCTCGAGGAGATCGTCGGCCCGCTCGGCGACGAGTTCGACGACGACGTGCAGGAGCTCGTGAAACTGCCCGGCGGCGGTTTCGAACTGGCGGGCCGGATGTCGATCCCCGAGGTCGAGGACCGGCTCGACTTCGAGCTCTCCGATGCCGAGGACGAGAGCGAGGAGACGATCGGCGGTCACGTGACGGCGCTGCTCGGCCGTCTGCCGAAGAAGGGCGACGCGGTGCGGGTCGGCCCCTACTGCGCCACCGTGATGGAGGTGGCGCGGCGGCGGATCGCACGGCTGCGCATGACACCGGCGGCGCGGGCGTCGGTGGCGGGAGCCGCCGAACCGGCGGCCGACTCGGACACCTGACGCTCCTGGACTGTGATGGCGAACTTGTTCTCGATCTTCTTCTGGCTCGACCTGGTCGACATCGCCACGGTCGGCGTGCTGTTGTGGCTCGCGATCCGCTTCGTGCGCCGCACCCGGGGCCGGCGCGCGCTGATCGGCCTGACCCTGCTCGGCGGCGTCTACCTGCTCGCGCGCGCGCTCGACCTCCAGCTCACCGCGTCGCTGTTCCAGGGCTTCTTCGCGGTGCTCGTGCTCGTGATCGTCGTGGTGTTCCAGGAGGACCTGCGCCGGCTGTTCGAGCAGCTCGGCAGCCTGCGCGGCAGCGGATCGCGCCGCGATCGCCGCGGCGTCGACGTCACCGACGTGATCGTGCGCGCGGTCGCGCGGCTCGCCGCGACGCGCGTCGGTGCGCTGATCGTGCTCCCGCAGCGCGAGCCGATCGAGAGCCACGTCGAGGGCGGCATCCCGCTCGAGGGGCGCATCTCCGAGCCGCTGCTCCTGTCGATCTTCGATGCGAGTTCGCCGGGCCACGACGGGGCGGTCATCCTGCGCGGTTCGCAGCTGGAGCGCTTTGCCGTCCACCTGCCGCTCTCCGTGAACCGCGCTGCGCTCGGGGCCGGCGGCACGCGACACGCGGCCGCACTCGGGCTGTCGGAGCGCTGCGACGCCACCTGCATCGTGGTGTCGGAGGAGCGCGGCACCGTCTCGGTCGCGCGCGACGGCGCGATCCGCGTGCTCGCGCGCCCGCAGGACCTCGCGCTCGACCTGCTCGCCGCGCGCGGCGCAAGCGAGGCCGCGGAGGAGTGGGCGCCGTGGTGGCGCGACCGCGCCGGCGTCGACGCGGTGCTCGCGGCCGCGGGCGCGCTCGCGCTCTGGCTCGTGTTCGTGCCGGGTTCGGCGCCCACCGAGGTGACGGTGCCGGCCGCCGTGAAGGTGACCAACCTCCCCGACGACCTCGAGATCGAATCGGTCGAGCCCACCGAGGTGCAGGTGACGCTGCGCGGGCTCCGGCGCGACCTCGTGCTTTCGGATCCCGACCAGGTATCCGTGCGCGTAGACGGCTTTCTGGCGCGCATGGGGCGGCGCACGTTCGCGATCTCCGAAGATTCGGTGCGCCGGCCCGAGGCGCTCGACGTGGTGGCGGTCCACCCGGAGCGGGTCAAGGTCTCGCTGCGGCCGGTCGAGGCCGGATCGGGCGCAGGGTCCTAGTTCGGTCCGCGCTTGCGCGGCGCCGGACCCGCGCACAGCAGCGCTCGGAACTCCTCCGCCGGGAGCGGCGCGCTGAGCAGGAAGCCCTGGAGCTGCGGGCACAGCCGCTCGGTCAGGAAGATGCGCTGCTCTTCGGTCTCGACCCCCTCCGCGACGACGTTGAGTCCGAGCTGGCGCGCGATCGCGAGAATCGCCGACACGATCGCCGCGTCGTCGGGGTCGATCGTGAGATCGCGGATGAACGAGCGATCGATCTTCACCGTGTCGACCGGGAAGCGCTTCAGGTAGCTGAGCGAGGAATAGCCGGTGCCGAAGTCGTCGAGCGAAACGCCGACGCCGATCTGCTTGAGCGCCCGGAACGTGCGCTCCGCGATCTGCTCGTCGCGCATCAGCGCGCTCTCGGTGATCTCGAGCTCGAGATCGCGCGGATCGAGACCGGTGTCCCAGAGCGCGCGGGAGACGAGCTGGCGGAGCGCCTCCTCGTCGATCTGGTGCGCGGACACGTTCACCGACATGAACAGCCGGTGACCCTCGTGCTTCCACTGCGCGAGCTGATCGCACGCGGTCCGCAGCACGGCGTCGCCGAGCGGGACGATCAGTCCGCAGTGTTCGGCCACGGCGATGAACTCGGCCGGCGGAATCGTGCCGAGCTCGGGATCGGCCCACCGCAACAGCGCCTCGGCTCCGACGATCCGCAGATCGGCGGAGGAGAAGATCGGCTGGTAGACGATCCGGAGCCCGCCGCGATCGAGCGCGCGCCGCAGCGCGTGTTCGACGTGGAGGCGGCGGCGGACCGAATCGTTCAGCGAGTCGCTGTAGAAGCGGGACGTCCCGCGGCCTCCGGCCTTGGCCTGGTAGAGCGCCAGATCGGCATGGCGCATCAGCATGTCCGGGTCCTCGCCGTCGCGCGGGAATACGGCGATCCCGATGCTCGCGCCGATCCAGTACTCGCGCCCGGCGATCTGAAAGGGATGAGAGAGCAGCTTCTGGATCTTGGCGGCGATCGCCGACAGCGCGTTGTCGCCGCGCATGTCGTTCAGCAGGAGCAGAAACTCGTCGCCACCCACGCGCGCGACGACGTCGGAGCGGCGCGTGAACTTCCCGAGGCGGGCCGCTACCTCGAGCAGCACCGCGTCGCCGGCCGCGTGCCCGAGCGTGTCATTGATGCTCTTGAACCGGTCGAGGTCGAGGAAGAGCAGAGCCACGGTCTCGCCCTTGCGCAGCGCCTGCGGCAGCAAGCGATGGAGCTGCTCCTCGAACCGATGGCGATTCGGGAGCTGCGTGAGCGGATCGTGGGTCGCGGCGAACTGCGCGCGCGCTTCGGCCTCGCGCAACTCGGCGATCAGGCGGTGGCGCTCGATCGCGTGGCGGATGCAGCGCGCGATCCGGCGCGGGCTCTCGCCGTGGATGTCGAGGTAGTCCTGCGCGCCCTGGCGCAGCACCTCGAGCGCCTCCTCGGAGTCGTCCTTCTCCGACAGCACGACGATGGGCGGAAAGAGGTCCGCGCGCGAGGTGGGATCGGGCCACGTGGTGCAGGCCTCGGTGAACATCGGCAGGTCGAAGAGCAGCACGCCGAATGCGCGCGCCTCGAGCATCCCGCGCGCCGCGCGCAGGCTCCACGCGTGCTCTAGCGCGACACCGTCCGCGCCGGTCAGCAGGGCGCGAACGTGGTTCACGCGCGCTGCATCGGCGCTGACCAGCAGCGCCGCGCAGGCGGACGCCTCGGCCCCGACACCCGGTCGCTCGAACGACATCGCGGTCGCACCCCCCCGACCTGCTTATCGGGGATCTGTCCACTCGCGTGACTGCTATTCGCCTCACCGGAAGTGGGTAGATCGCCACTTGGATGCGAGTATTCAAGAGCCGCGGCGCCGCGCGAGCTCGGCGAGCACGCCTGCGTGCTCGGTCTCGGTGAGCCCGAATCGGAGCAGCGGGAGCGCGGCGGCCGCCACACAGAGGCCGGGAACGATCGCCATCGCCCAGAGCATCACCGCGTCCGCACGGCCGTCCGGGGAGCCACCGGAGGCGAGTCCGGCCCATTGCAGCGCGAGCCCCGAGAGCGCGATCCCGAACGCGCCCGCGATCTTCACGACGAGCAGCGCGATCGCGGTGTACACGCCTTCCTTCCGCTCGCCCGAGACCAGCTCGTCGTGATCGATCACCTCGGCTCCGATCGCCGACGGCACGACCATCTCACAGCCCATCCCGATCCCGAGCAGGATCGCCGGGGCGAGCATCGCGACCGATGCAACCTCGCCCGAACGCGCGCGCTCGAGCGCCGTGTAGATGGCGACGAAGCCGACGCCCGTGATCGCGCGTGACGCGATCCACAGGTCCACCTTGCGGAACCGGCGTGTGAGCTGCACCCAACACGGCACCGCGGCGAGGTGCGGCACGAAGAACGCGAGCATGTAGGCCTCGGTGAGATCGGGGCGCCGGAACGCGTACTGGAACGCGAACGGCGCGAGCACGCTCATCGCGCCCATCGGCAGCTCCTGGAGGAAGCGCGCGAGCAGGATCCGCTGCTGGTGCGGATTGCGCAGCACCTGGCCCCACGCCCCGAACGGCGAGCGCGCGCCGCGCCCGAGGTTCTCGGGTGGCTCGCGCAGGGTCGCGACCGGCCAGCCGACACAAGCGAGCGTGATCACCGCGAGCAAGAGCGAGAGCCAGCGCGCTGCGCTGAGCGGATCGGCCGCGGTGCGCAGGAGCCCGATCCCGAGCGTGAGCGCGAACAGGGCGCTCACCGCCGAGGCGATCCCGTTCCACGCGAACAAACGCGTGCGATCGAGCGAGCGCGACGAGAGCTCCGCCGGCAGCGCCATGCGGGGCACGTCGATGCACGGGAACGCCGTGGCGAGCAGGAAGAGCCCGAGGGTGACCCACGCGAACCGCGCCTCGGGAGCAAGCGCCTGCGGCGGCGCCCAGACCATCGTCGCCGCGAGCCCGACCGGCGCCGCCGCGCCGAGCAGCCAGATGCGGCGCCGCCCGAGCCGGCTCTGCGTGCGATCGGAGAGATAGCCGACGAGCGGGCTCGCGACGCCCTCCCAGACCCGCGAGAGGCCGAAAGCGAGCCCGAGTGCAGCCGGCGCGATCTTCAGCACGTCGGTGCCGAACTTCAGGTAGTAGGTGCTGATCAGCGCGGAGACGAAGGTCAGCGGCAGCGTCGGCGCCGACCATGCCACCACGGCCGAAAGCGGTAGCGCGCTCTGGCGGTCGGTCGCGGTCAGGGAATGCAGACCTTCGGCAGCGGGTGGCGGTAGACGTGCGACGCGTTCTCGTGGGTGATCTTGCGGATCTCCTCCACGGGCAGCGAGCCGAGCACCTCGTCGATCACCTTCTGCGTGTCGGGCCAGGTACCATCGCCGTGCGGGTAGTCGCTCTCGAACAGGATGTTGTCGACGCCGATCGTGTGGCGCGTGCAGATCGTCGAGGCGTCCTCGATCATGCAGAACCAGAAGTTGCGGCGCAGCACGTCGCTGGGCGAGTTCTTCTTGTCGGGCCAGCCCGCTCCGTACCCCGAGCGCGTCATGATGTTGTCGAGCCGATCGATCAGCATCGCCACCCAGCCGATGCCGCCCTCGCTCATTGCGATGCGCAGGTCCGGATACTTCGCGGGCCAGCCGCTCCACAGCCACTCCGCGCACGAGGTGATCGCCATCGGACCGAACATCGTGGCGCCGAGCTCGAGCATCGGCGCGCCGGCGGGCATCTGCGCGAAGCCCGACGAGCCGTTGTGCAGGTTCAGCACCGTCTGCGTCTCCGCGCACGCACGGATGATCGGCTCCCAGTAGGCGTCGAACACGGGCGGGAGATGCGATCGGTGCGGCTGCTCGGGCATCGTCACGGCGCGGAACCCGCGCGCTGCATTGCGCCGGATCTCCGCCGCGCCCTGCTCGGGATCGGTGAGATAGGTGATGCCGAGGGGGACGATCCTGTCCGGATACGGTGTATACCACTCCTCGAACAGCCAGTCGTTCCAGGCGCGCACGCAGGCGAGACCGAACTCCCTGTCCTTCAGCTCCGAGAACAGCGTCCCGCCGAAGCCCGTGACGCCGGATGGGAAGTTCACGGACGCGTAGATCCCGCCGATGTCCATGTCCTTGATCCGCGCGTCGATGTCCCAGCAGCCGCGCCGCACTTCGTCGTAACGCGCGGGCTCGACGCGGTGGTCCTCGCGCGGGCGCCCCGCGACGCACATGAATCCGACCTGAAAGTAGGGCGTGCCCTCGATCTGCCAGACCTGATGGCTTTCCTCGGTCTCGACCACTCGCGGCGCGCGGTCCGCGAAGCGCTGCGGCATGCGCCCCTCGAACGCGTGCGGGGGCTCCATCAGGTGATCGTCGACGGAGATGAACGTGTACTTGACCGGCCGCGGATCGGGATCGGGGAGCAGCGGCCGGGTGACGGGGCGCTTGATGCCGAGCTTCACGACGCGGGTCATGGGGGCTCCTCCTCGGGTCGCGAGTATATACTGACCCCCGATGCCCCCGAGCGATGACTTTGTCTACGACCCCGCGCGTCCGGACTTCCAGGAGCACGCCCACGCGATCTACCGCGTGCTGCGCGACGAGCATCCGGTCTACGAGAACCCGGCGACGGGGATCTGGGCGCTCTCGCGCTATGCCGACGTGCGCGACGCCGCCGCCGACACCGCGACCTTCTCCTCGGAGAACACCGACATCTCGGTCGGGCTCCTGCCGCACATCCAGTCGCTCGATGCGCCGCGCCACGACGCGCTGCGCAGCCTCGTCTCGCGCGCGTTCACGGGCCGACGCGCCGACGCGATGGAGCCGCGCATCCGCGCGATCGCCGTGCGCCTGATCGACCGCTTCGCCGCGCGCGGCGGGGCCGACCTGATGGTCGAGCTCGCACGCGACCTGCCGAGCCTCGTGATCGGCGAGATGATCGGCGTCCCCGAAGACCGCCGCGAGGCGTTCCTCGACTGGACCGAGGCGATGGTCGAGACCGACGTCGGCAGGGGGCACGACGTGATCCAGCCCGCCACCAACATCTATGCGGAGTTCTCCAAGCTGCTCGCCGAACGGCGCGCTGCGCGCTGCTCCGACCTGATGAGCGCGCTGATCGACGCCGAGATCGACGGCGAGCGTTTGTCCGAGGAGGATCTGCTCGGCTTCTGCTTCACGCTGATCGTCGCGGGCAACGACACCACCACCAACCTGATCGCGAACGGCGCGGTGCTGCTCGCGGAGCACCCCAGAGAGCGCGCGCGGCTCGTGCGCGAGCCGGCCGCAATCGCGAACGCGATCGAGGAGATGCTGCGCTGCGAGTCGCCCGCGCAGGCGTTGCCGCGGCGCCTGCTGCGCGACGCGACGCTCCACGGCCGCACGATTCCGAAGGGCGCGATGGTGCGGCTCGTGTGGGCCGCCGCGAACCGCGACGAGCGCGAATTCGCGAACGCCGACGCCTTCGACGCCGCGCGCCCGGCGCCCCGCCATCTCGGATTCGGGCACGGCACGCACTTCTGTCTCGGCGCGCGGCTGGCGCGGCTCGAGGCGCGCGTCGCCTTCGAGGAGCTGCTCGCGCGCATTCCCGACTACGAGCTCGACGGCGATCCGGGGTGGAAGACGTCGATCTGGGCGCGCGCGCACAAGCAGGTGCCCGTGCGCTTCACGCCGACCGCGTGACCCGTGGCGGACGGGCGCGATGCGACGCTGCGCGAGCTGTTCGCGCTGCTCGCGCGCGCCGGGTCGGAGCGCGAGGCCAGCGCGGTCGAGCGCGAGATCTGGTCGGCGTGGCTCGCGACCGACGATGAGCCCGCCGCGCCCTGGATCGCGCGCGGGCTCGCCGCGATGGAGGCGTGCGACTTCGCCGCCGCTCTGGAGGCGTTCGACCGCGTGGTCGAGCTCGCCCCCGACTACGCCGAGGGGTGGAACAAGCGCGCGACGCTGCACTGGCTGCGCGGGGCGTTCGAGGAGTCGGTGGCCGACATCGACCGCACGCTCGCGCTCGAGCCGCGCCACTTCGGCGCGCTCTCGGGCCTCGCAATGATCCGCGAGGCGCAGGGCCGGCCGTTCGAAGCGCTCGAGGCACTCGAGAAGCTCCTTCACATCCACCCGCGCCTGCCACAGCTCCGCGAGCGGATCGAGCAGCTCAGCGCGCGCCTCGGCGAGGCGATCTGAGGAGTGCCTACCGGGAAGTGCCCGGGCGCTTCTCCGTGCACCGAGTCGAACTGCGGCGGGTCCAGAGCGGTTCGGCAGCGACGATCAGGCCGATTCCGAGTGAGGTCAGCACGATCCAGCCGAGGATCAAGAAGGCGAAGCTCATTCGAGTGGGTTCCTGTCCGTTTGGGTGCGCCGAGGTCGGATGCCGCCGCGCGCGCGCGGTCACCGCGTTGACGGAACGGTCCGGCGACGGGAAGATCCGACCGCGATCGGGAGAATGGCGATGGCGAGCGACGCGGAGCGCCGGATCAGCGACGGCACGGCCTGGCGCGAGTTCTGCCGCGCGCTCGAGCGCGCCGGCGAGGTGGTGCTGCGCGAGGAGGTGCCCGCGAACGCGTTCGACCGCGCGGAGGGCTACCGCTACCTGACGCGCCTGTTGCGCGCGGGCCTCGAGGGCCAGCTCGAGTTCGCCGACCCGCGCTTTCCGGGTTTCTTCCAGCTCTCGCACGAGACGATCAAGATCGGCAACGACAACCCGGACAACGTGTACCGCAACGCGAACGTCTCCGGGAAGTACCGCTACCGTATCTCGGGCACGCGCGGCGATGCGCCCTACATCTCGTTCGGCACGAAGGGCGGCGGCTACGAGAGCGACGGCACGATGCGGCCGACCGGCCAGCTCGACGGGGATCAGCTCGAGCTCGCACGCGACGGCACGTTCGAGATCACCGTCAGCGGTGAGCCGGAGAAGGGCAACTGGCTGCCGATGCAGCCGATCACCACACAGCTGA
Organism: Myxococcota bacterium; assembly: GCA_035258825.1. Classification (GTDB taxonomy): domain Bacteria; phylum Myxococcota_A; class UBA9160; order UBA9160; family SMWR01; genus JAHEJV01. The sequence goes on along the minus strand of DATFWW010000052.1, from coordinate 30,668 downwards.
TCGTGCGCGAGACGTTCACCGACCGCGCCGCGCAGCGGCCCGCACGGCTCGCGATCGAGCGGCTTGGCCCGGCCGAGGATGGCGCCCTCGATCCCGATCGCCTCGAGGAGCGCCTGCTGCGGGCCGTGGCGTTCGTGTCGGGTACGGCGAACCTGTTCGTCGATTGGATGGCCCGCTATGCGGCGCACCCGAACGCACTGCCGTCCGACGACCAAGCGGTCTGCCAGCGCGCCGGAGGCGACGCGAACATCCACTACTGCCAGAGCCGCTGGCAGCTCGGCGAGGGCGAAGCGCTCGTGATCGAGGTCGACCACATGCCGAAGCGCGGCTCGTGGAACTTCCAGCTCAGCAACTTCTGGATGGAGTCGCTCGACTACCGCCACCACCGGATCCATCTGAACCCGCACACCGCGCGGCTCGAGCGCGACGGGTCGCTGCGGATCGTCGTCGGGCACCGGGATCCGGGACCGCGCTACCCGAACTGGCTCGAGACCGCGGGCCACGCGCAAGGCGGCATGCTGTTCCGCTGGATCGGCGCCGACGAGCATCCGCCGATCGCGACGCGGGTGGTGGCCCTCGCAGAGCTGTAGATGTCCGCTGCACCGCGCGGCCCGCTCGGGTCGCACCTCGCGCTCGCAGTGGCCTCGATGGCGATCGCTCTCGCCATGGTCGAGATCGGGCTGCGCATCGCGGGCTAGATCCACTGCGCGCTCTCGACGCGGACCACGGGCCGATCGTGCGTCCCTCCGCCAATCCGGACGCGCCGACCGCCGCCGCCGGGTGACGCCGGACCCGTTCGGCCCGGGCCTCGTCCCATCATCCGATGCGGCCGCGGAGAAACCTCTCGCAGTAGGCCGCGAAGTCGCGCCGCAGGCCGTCCTGCGTGTACCCGAATTCCTCGAGCGTGTAGGCGTGCACGGGCCGCCGTTCGCGCTCGTTCTCGACCGCCCACCGGCGCATGCGCGCTTCCGCGTCCACGGTGAGCTCGAGGCCCGCGTGCGCGTAGAGGCGCCGCACCTGGGCCATCGGATCGGCGACGAGCTCGTCGTAGTAGATGTCGAGGAAGCGGTCCTCGCAGTTCGCGCGCGATGCGATCGCGCTCTCCAGCGCGCGCGCCCACTTCCCGCCCCAATGCGCGGCGATCTCGAGCGGGTCGATCGAGTCGCTTCCGAGCACGTGCAGCGTGCGGATCATGCTCGCGAACGAGGGCACCGTCTGGACCGGGTCGCGGTGAGTCATCACGACGCGCGTGTCGGGCAGCGCTGCGAACAGCGCGTCGAGCGAGCCGAGGTGGTAGGGCGCCTTCAGCACCCAGCGCGTGGCGGTCTTGCCGCTGCGGCGCTTCTGCCACTGGAGGAAGCGCAGCAGGCGCACGAGGTAGCGATAGCCGGGCTCTGGATCGACCGCCTCGAGGTACTCCGCATAGCTCGGCACACGGCAGAAGGCCTCGGGATTCCAGCTCGTGAACGCATGCTCGACGAGCATGATCTCCTCGTCGGGCGCGTGCGCGTCCATGGGGTGCACCGCGATCAGATCGGGTGACCCGTCGAGCATCATCGCAACCTCCGCCTCGGCGTCCGTGATGCGCGGATCGACCGCGGCGCGCTCGGAATCCGGGAACGGCGCGGGATTACGCGACTCGTACCAGAGCAGCGCCAGCCACCGCGGGTCGCTCGCGATCATCCGGTGCAGCATCGTGGTGCCCGTGCGCGCGAGCCCGACGATCACGAGCGGGCGATCGATGCGCTCGTCGGCGATCTCGGGGTGACGGCGATAGGCGTCCTCGGTGCGCAGCCGGTTCACGAGCAACCCGACGTTGCGCTCGAACTGCATCGCGCGGCCGACCGCGTTGAGGCGCGCCTCCTCGCGCAGAGAGCGCAGGAGGCGCGCGAGTGGTTCGCGGAACGCCGGGTCGCCGAAGTCGGAGAGACCCGTGCGTCGCTCCGCCTCCGCGAGCAACGACTCGAGCTCGAGTGCGGGCTCCGTCATCGCGCGTGCTCGACCCGCAGCACGAGCTTGCCGAGCACCTCGCGGCGTGCGAGCCGCTCGAGTGCATCCGGAAGCGCTTCGAACGGCACGGGCGGCTCGAGCGGAACGCGCAGCGCGCCGCGCGCGCGGTGCGCGAGCAGCTGGTCCTGGGCAGCGCGCCTGGTCTCGCGGCCGTAGCCACTCGGGATCACACCGACGACCGAGTAGTTGCGCGTCACCACGTGGGCGGGCTCCACGCGACCCCAGCGGCCGCTCGCGAAGCCGATCAGCAGCAGGCGCCCCTCGTGCGCGACGCAGCGTGTGGCGGCCTCGAACGCGTCGCCGCCGACGGTGTCGTAGACGGCGTCGGCGCCGCGCCCGCCCGTCGCCGCGCGCACCGCTTCGGCGAGGCCCGGCTCCGGATCGATCGCGAGCTCCGCGCCGAGCGCGCGGCAGAACGCCTGGCGATCGGCGCCACGCGCGGTCGCGAGCACGTGCGCGCCGATCGCGCGGCCGACCTGGATCGCCGCCGACCCTGTGCCGCCCGCCCCACCCAGCACGAGCAGCGTCTCGCCCGCTCGCAGCGCGCCGCGCTGAACCAGGCCGATCCACGCGGTGTGATAGGGGATCAGGAACGCGGCCGCCTCGTCAGCAGTCATATCGCCGGGCACGGGGAAGCAGAACTCGTCGAGCGCCCACGCCTCCTCGGCGAATCCGCCGTGGCCGAGCGCGAACCCCGACACCGCCATCACGCGCTCGCCGACCCGCGCCTGGCTGCCCTCCCCCGCTTCGAGCACGACCCCCGCGAGCTCCTGACCGGGTGTGAACGGGTACTTCGGCTTCAGCGCATACGATCCGCGGCACATGAACACATCGGGCAGGCCAATCCCGCACGCCTCGACGCGCACGCGCAGCATCCCGGGCGGCGGCGCTCCGAGCGCGACCTCACCGAGCGCGAGCGCCGCGCGCGGCTCGCCCGCGCCGACCACCTGCCACGCGCGCACTATCGCCTCTTGAACCGGGGCGTGCGCTTCTCCGCGAACGCGCGCGGACCCTCCTTCGCATCCTCGCTCGCGAACACCGCCTGGCCGTAGTCGTACTCGTACCGGAGCGCCTGGTCGAGCTCCATCCCGTCGCACTCGTGGAGCGTGCGCGTGATCGCCTCGACCGCGAGCGGGCCATTTGTGCAGATTACATCGGCTATCTCGCGCGCCACCGCGAGCGCCTGGCCGTCGGGCACGACGTGGCCGATCAGCCCGATCGCCCGGGCCTCGGGCGCCCGGATGTGCTTGCCTGTGAGCAGGATCTCCGCGGCGTGCGTGTACGGGATCTGGCGCGGCAGCCGCACCGCGGAGCCGCCCATCGGATAGAGCGACCACCGCGCCTCCGACACGCCGAAGCGCGCGCTCTCGCCCGCCACGCGGATCTCCATCGCCTGGAGGATCTCGGTGCCGCCCGCGATCGCCACGCCCTCGACCGCCGCGATGATCGGCTTCGTGGGCCGGTAGTGGCGGAACAGCGCCTTGTAGACGATGTCGGGGTCACCGGCCATGCGAGCCTGCACGTCGATCCCGGGATCGCTTCCCCCTGCATCGCCGGACATCGCCTTGAGATCGGCGCCGGAGCAGAAGTTGCCGCCCGCGCCGGTCACGACGATGCAGCGCACGTCATCGTCGCGGGACGCCTCCTCGTAGGCGTCGTACATCCGCACGAGCATCGCACCCGAGAGCGCGTTGTAGCGCTCGGGGCGATTCATCGTGATCACCATCGTGTGTCGGTCGCGCTCGACGATCGCATCGGGCATCGGGACTCCTCTTCGTTGCGCGGGAATGGGTGCGTCACCCGATCACACCGGCCTCGCGCAGCGCGGCGCGCTCCGCCGCGCCGAGATCGAGGTCGCGGATCAGGATCTCGTCGGTGTGCTCGCCGAGCCGCGGCCAGCGCTGGGCGGCGGGCTCGGCGCTGCCCGACAGCTTGATCGGATTCCCCGCCACGTGCAGCGGCGCACCGCCGTCGGGCCTCGGCACCTCGCGTACCATGCCGTGCGCGCGCACGTGCGGATCGCGGCGCAGGTCCGCGGCGTCGAACACGGGCCCTGCGACGATGCCCTGCTCGGCGAGCACGCGCGACGCCTCGAGCTTCGTGCGCGAGCTCGCCCATCTCTCGACGGCGGGGCGGATCACGTCCTCGACGCGGTCGCGCCAGCCCTCGCGCGTCGCGAAGCGCGGATCCGCTAGCCACTCGGAGCGGCCGACGGCGACCGCGAAGCGCTCGAACTGGTGCTCGCGCCCGACCTGCACCACGAACCAACCGTCCGCGGCCGCGAACGCGGTGCCGATCCCCGGCCACGCGGCCTGGCTGTTGTCGCGGATGCCGATCGACGGGTTGAACAGCACCATGTCCATGATCGGGAGCATCGCGTCGAACATCGCCACGTCGACGCGCTGGCCGCGGCCCGTGCGCCGGCGGCCCTCTAGCGCCGCGAGCGTGCCGATCGCCGCGAACAGCGCGCTGCCGATGTCGCCGAGTGCGCCCGCGACGCCGACGTTGGGCGGCCGTCCGGGCTCCGGACGAAACGAGTAGAGGCCGCCCATCGCCTCTGCGACCACCGCGTAGGCCGGCCACGTTCCGTACGGGGTGGGGAGCAGCGACCCGAAACCCGACACCGACACATAGACGAGCCCGGGGTGGTCGGACGCGAGCGCGTCGTATCCGAGGCCGAGCCGCTCCATCGTGCCGGGCTTGAAGTTCTCCGCCACCACGTCGTAGCGGCGGACCAGCCGCCTCACGAGCTCGACGCCGCGCGGGTGCTTCAGGTCGATGCCGATGCTCTTCTTGCCGAGGTTGTTGCGCAGATAGGTCGCGCCGACGTCGCGCCCGTCGGCGTCGCGGATGCTCGGCTGCGCCTCGCGACCCGATTCGCCGCGCACCGGGTGCTCCACCTTCACCACCTCGGCGCCCAGGTGCGCGAGCAGCTGCGTGGCGAACGGCATCGCCTGCATCTGCTCGACGGCGAGGATACGCACACCTTCGAGCGGACGACCGCTCGCGGGATCTGCTCCAGCGCGGATGGGGTGGTGGGGGTTCAACGGGCAGCTCTGGGCGGGCGTGGATCGTAGGCGAACTGCACATGGACTTGCGCACGCCCGAGGGTCTTGGAGTGGTGGGGTCTAAAGCCCCCGGTCACCCGACCCCCGATAGGCACCCCCGAACTGAGCCTCTCGTGTGACCGCCCCGGGGATGGAGCGAAGGTCGCTCCCGCCCGCCCTGCGGACCGGAAAGGCAAAAGCCATGTCCCCCCTGTTCCGCTGGCCCTTCGCGCTCGCTGATCGCCCGCGCTCGGGCTCCGGCCTTCGCTCGTCTCCGCCTAGCTGCGCCACCCTCGCGCCCCTCGCGCTCGCCGTGTCTGCCTCTGCGGCAGCCGGCCCGCTCGCGGCGTACGGGTCCTACGTGGGAGAAGACCACTCCTTCGAAGACCACCACAGCGAGTTCTTGCGCGAGATCAATCTGTCGCAGGCCAACGTCACGTCGACGAACTTCCGCAGCGCCGAGCTCCGGAGCGCGGTCTTCACGCAGCGGCCCGGCCTAGAATGGCGCCTCCTCGCGGAGGCGCGCATGGGAAATGAGCTACGAAGAGGCGATCGCGCAGATCACCGGGCCCGGCGGCCCGTTCGAGATTGTGGAGGCGGAGATCCGCGGCGAGCCGCTGCGCGTGTTCAAGAACACGCTGCCCTCGCTGCGCGCGCTGTGGGACCTCGCGCGGGCGCGCGGCGACCAGGCCTTCCTCGTCTACGAGGACGAGACGTGGAGCTGGGCCGAGACGATGCGCCACGCCGACGCGCTCGCCGCGGCGCTCGTGCAGCGCTTCGGCGTGGCGCCCGGCGATCGCGTCGCGATCGCGATGCGCAACTACCCGGAGTGGATCATCGCGTTCGCCGCGATCACGTCGGTGGGCGCCGTGGCGGTGTCGCTGAACGCGTGGTGGACCGCCGACGAACTCGATTTCGGGCTGCGCGATTCGGGCAGCCGCGTAATGATCGCCGATGCGGAACGCGTGGAGCGCGCGGCGGCGACGGCCGCGGCGCTCGGGATCCGCGCGATCGCGGTGCGCACGGGTGATGCGCAGCTCCCGGCCGGCGCGCAGCGGTATGCCGACGCGATCGCGCTCGGCACCCCGATGCCTGAGGTCGCGATCGATCCGCGCGCCGACGCCACGATCCTCTACACTTCGGGCACCACGGGCCGGCCGAAGGGCGCCGTGTCCACGCATCACGCGGTGCTCTCGGCGCTGCTCTGCTTCGGCTGTCAGGCCGCGCTGCGCAATCTGCTCACGCCGGAGACCGATCCGCAGAAGAGGTATCCGACCAGTTTCATTCTCGCGGTGCCGCTGTTCCACGTCACGGGCTGCGTCGCCGTGATGCTCTCGTGTGTCGCGGCGGGCTGCAAGCTCGTGATCGTGCACAAGTGGAATGCCGAGCGCGCACTCGAGCTGATCGAGCGCGAGCGGATCACCAACTTCGTCGGCGTACCCACGATGTCGTGGGACCTGCTCGAGTCGCGCGACTTCGCGCGGCGCGACACGTCGAGCCTGAAATCGGTCGGCGGCGGCGGCGCGCCCGCGCCGCCCGAGCTGGTGCGCCGGATCGACCGCGGATTTCGCAACGCCGGGCCGGGGATCGGCTACGGCATGACCGAGACCAATGCCTACGGGCCGCAGAACGCGGGCCCGGAGTACCTGCGGCGACCGACGAGCTGCGGCCGCACGGTGCCCGTGGTGGAGATCCGCGTCACGGACGACAGGGGCGCTCCGCTGCCGCCGGGCAGCGTCGGCGAGATCTGGTTCCGCGGCCCGAACCTGATCCGCGGCTATTGGAACCGCCCCGACGCCACGGCCGAAACGATCGTCGGCGGCTGGCTGCGCAGCGGCGATCTCGGCCGCACCGACGACGAGGGCTACCTCTACGTCGAGGACCGCGCCAAGAACATGGTGCTGCGCGCGGGAGAGAACGTGTACTGCGCGGAGGTGGAGGCCGCGATCTACGAGCATCCCGCCGTGTACGAGGCCGCGGTGTTCGGGCTCCCCCATCCGCGGCTCGGAGAGGAGGTGGCGGCCTGCATCCATCTGAAGCCGGGCGCGCAACTCACGATCGATGCGCTCCAGCAGCACGTGCGGGAGCGGCTCGCGGCATTCAAGGTGCCGTCGGTGGTCGAGTTCGCGGCCGACCCGCTGCCGCGGAACGCCTCCGGCAAGATTCTCAAGCGCCAGATCCGCGACGAGATCGCCTCCGCGCGGTCGTAGCGGACCCCGGCTCCCGCGGGGCCGACGGTCGCGCGAGAGAGAGATTCCCCATCGTCCACGGACTGCTTGCTAAAGTCGTGGCGCTTCACCGATCGCCTGAGTTCCGGATGTACACCTCCTACTACGGCTTCCACGAGAAGCCCTTCGCGCTCAGCCCGGATCCGCGCTTCCTCTACCTGTCCGGATCGCACCGCGAGGTGCTCGGGCACCTCGTCTACGGGATCGAGCAGGGCGAAGGGTTCATGGCGATCACCGGGGAGGTCGGCACCGGGAAGACGACGCTGTGCCGCACCCTGCTGCGGCGGCTCGGCCCGGAGACCGAAGTGGCGTTCCTGTTCAATCCGACGCTGACGCCGCTCGAGCTGCTCAAGGCGATCAACGGCGAGTTCGGGCTGTCGACGTTCGGCGAATCGCGTCCCGAGCTCACCGACGTACTCAATACCTTCCTCGTCGAGGCGCGCAGCGAGGGGCGCCGCGTGCTGCTGATCATCGACGAGGCGCAGAATCTCTCGACCGAGACGCTCGAGCAGCTGCGGCTGCTCTCGAACCTCGAGACCGAGACTTCGAAGCTGTTGCAGATCGTGCTGCTCGGTCAGCCCGAGCTGGAGCAGAAGCTCGCCGCCCAGGACCTGCGCCAGCTGCGGCAGCGGATCAGCGTCTGGAGCCATCTCGGCCCGATGGACGCCGAGGAGAGCCGCGAGTACGTGCGCCACCGCCTGAACGTCGCGGGGCAGGACCGCCCGATCTTCACCGAGGGCGCGCTGCGCAAGATCCACCATCGCACGAGCGGCGTTCCCCGGCTGATCAACCTGCTGTGCGACCGCGCATTGCTCGCCGGGTACGCCGACCAGGAGGCGCAGATCGGCCACCGGCTCGTCGCACGCGCGGCCGCCGAGCTGCGCCCGTCGCGGCCAAAACGGCGCTGGGAGCGGATCGCGATCGGGCTGGGCGCCGCGGGGGTGCTGCTCGCCGTGGGGCTGCTCGCGGTGGTCGGTAAGCGCGCGTTCTCGGAGCGCACGGCCGCGCCCGAGGTGGCGAGTCCGCCCCCTGTCTCGGCGGTTCCTCCGCACGCGGCTGCCGTGCCCGCGCGCGCGGCCGCTCCGGCGATTCCCGTGATTGATGGCGTGCTCGACGCGATGCTCCCGCTGCGCAGCCCCGCCGAGGCCCGCGCCGCGGCGCTCGACGCGGCACTCGAGATCTGGGGGCTGCCCGCCGCAGGTTCGCGCGCCCTCGACCCCGAGGAGCTGCACGAGCGGCTCGCGAGCGCGCAGCTCGAGGTCCTGCCGGTGCTCCCCGAGCTCGCCGCGCTGCGCAGCGCGGCGAGCCCGGCGCTCGTCTCGCTGCGCGACGGCGGGGGCACCGCACACGTCGCGCTGTTGCGCGCGCTGCCGGGAGACTACGCACTGCTCGACGGGATCGTGCCCGGTGCGACGCTGCGGATCACGCAGAGCGATCTGCTGCGCCACCTCGACGGCGAGGTGTACGCGCTGTGGCGCGATTACGAGGCGCTCCCCGACGTACTCGGCCTCGGCGCGAGCGGCGCACCCGTGCGATGGCTGCAAAGTGCGCTGGCCGAACTCGGCTTCTACAATGCCGAGGTCCAGGGGCGCTTCGACGAGGCCACGCGCGACGCGGTGTCGCTGTTCCAGAAGGACCGGGGCCTGCGGTCCGATGGTGCGGTGGATGCGCGCACGCAGATGAGCCTCTATCAGGCACTGTCCCGCTACACCACCCCGAACTTCGAATCCGATCCGGTCGATCTCGCGCACGCCTCCTAAGCTCAGACGGCGAGCCCGTCCTCACGAAGAAGACCAACTCGATGGTGACGGGCTTGGCGAAGCGATGGCGCAGCGTATTGCCGTGGGTGATCTCGGCGGCGCTCTTGTTCTACGTGTTCGGGTACGCCACGAACTGGGCGCGCCTGATCGCCGCGCTCGAAGATGCCGACGTGCCGCGCTTCCTGCTGTTCGCGGCGGCCGATCGCCTCGCGTTCTTCACGGCCTGGGCGTGGCTCTCCGCCAGCGCGCTGCGCCGCTTCGTCGCCAACGTGCCGATCGCCTCGGTGCTCGCGATCCGCGGCGGCTCGGAGCTCGCGCGCGCGGTCAGCAACCCGCTCGCCGACGCAGCCTACGCGCTCGGGCTGATGCAGCTGTGCGGCGGGCGGCTCGACGCGGTGATCGCGTCCGCGCTGATCCCGGGCATCTGCCACTACTTCGTGATGCTGGTCCAGATGACGATCGCGCTCCCGCTCCAGCGCGCGGAGGCGGACGGCAGCGTCTTGACGAGCATCGCGGTCACGGCATGCGTCATGTGGGCGGTGCTCGCGACCGGGGTCGCGAGCATCGCGCTGGTGCGGGCGGGAAGGCTCCGCTCGAAGCGGCTCGCCGTGGTGGCCCAGTGGCTCGAGCGCTTCCCGCCGCGGCAGATCGCGCCGTTCCTGGTCGGGTTCGCAGCCCTGTCGATATTCGACGTCCAGATCCAGTGGCTCGCTTCGCGCGCGTTCGGCGTGGCGCTCGACTGGAGTGCGCTGGCCGCGCGGCTCCCGCTGGTCTACCTCGCGTTCGTGATCCCCACCCTCGGCAACTTCGGCACCCGCGAGCTGACCTGGGCGGCCCTGTTCGGCGAGTTCGGCGAACGGGATGCGCTGATTGCCTACGCCTTCGCCGTCAACGCGATCTTCCTCGTGATCAATGTCCTGCTCGGCGTGCTGTTCCTGTCGCGGGCACTCCAGCTGATCGGCGCCGTCCGGCGAGCCCGGCGCGAGGGCGAATCGATTCCGGGGCCGCTGCTCCGCGATCCGACCGACCCGTAGTCTCACCCCCGGGTATGGGCGGCCCGCCCGGGTTAGGATAGGGTCCCCGCCCGGATTCCCTTCCTCCAGCGGAGATCGCCCATGGCGAGAAAGAGCAAGACCGCCGTCCTCAAGCGACAGCGGGAGCTGAAGAAGGCGGAGAAAGCCGCCGCGAAGCGCGAGAAGCGCGCGGCGCGCGAGGGAGTGCCCGCCGAGCGGTCCGTGGCCACCTACGACGACCTCGCGGGCTACGGGCTCGTCGATCGAGATCGCGAAGACGATCGTGACCACTGAACGGCTGGCCGACGAGCCGCTGATCGCTGTCTTCGTCGACTACGAGAACCTCGCGATCGGCGTGCGCCGGATGCGCAAGGGATCGTTCCAGATCGACCTCGTGCTCCGCCGGCTGCTCGAGAAGGGCCGGATCGTCTACAAGCGCGCCTACTGCGACTGGGGCAACTATCGCGACGCGGTGCGCGAGTTCCACACGCAAGGCGTCGAGCTCGTCGACATTCCACAGTCGAAGGCGAGCGGCAAGAACAGCGCCGACATCCACATGGTGGTCGACGCGCTCGACCTCTGTCACCAGAAGAACCACATCGACGCGTTCGCGCTGATCTCGGGCGACAGCGACTTCTCCCCGCTCGTCGCGAAGCTCAAGGAGAACCAGAAGTTCGTGATCGGCTGCGGCGTGAAGAGCTCCACGTCCGATCTCCTGATCGGGAGCTGCGACGAGTTCATCTACTACGACGACCTGATTCGCGAAGTCGAGCAGAAGAAGCAGAAGCCGGCCGGGCCGCGCAAGAAGTCGTCGGATCCCGAGGGCAAGGAAGAGGACCTCGCCGAGAAGCTGATGGAGGCGATCCGTTCGCTCGAGCGCGACTACGACACCGTGTGGGGTTCGATGCTCAAGCAGACGATCCGCCGGCTCTACCCGGGGTTCAACGAGGGCTATTACGGCGCGAGCTCGTTCGCCGAGATCCTCGAGATGGGCGAGAAGATGGGGCTGATCGATCTCGAGTACGACGAGAGCCGCGGCAACTACATCGTTCGGTCCAAGCGGGCCGCGTAGCCCGGAGTTACGGGCGGACGCCGCACAGCACCGCGCAGTCGAGGCGAAACGCGTAGTCGCCGCGGCCGCGGATGTCGAAGTGGGCGCGGACCTCGTCGGGTGCCGCGTCGAACAGCGCGCGCAGACCGGTGACCGCTTCGGGCGAGGTCCCGATCCGCGCCACCCAGGGCTCGAAATCCTGGCGGATGTCGAAGCGGCCGAGGCAGCTCGGCGCGAGTCCGGCCGCGCGGAACATCGCCTCCCATTCGGAGACCCGGTGGTCGCGCACGTGGGACGGATCGCGCAGCAGCTCGAATGCGTTGAGGAAGCTGTCGCGCGCGGGATCCTCGGGCGAGATCGTGTCGCTGAGCAGGAACGTCCCGCGCGGCGCCAGCACGCGCGCCGCCTCGCGCACCATCGCGGCCGGCTCGGCGACGTGGTGCGCGGAGAAGCGCGACGTGACCACGTCGAAGCTCGCGTCCGCGAACGGGAGCTTTGCGGCATTGCCCTGCTCGAAGCGGATGTTCGCGAGCCCGCGCTCGGCCGCGAGCCGCCGCGCCTGCTCGAGCATGGCGGGCGTGAGATCGAGCGCCACTACGGACGCCGCGCGCGCGGCGAACGCGAGCGCGGTGGCACCGGGCCCGCAGCCGAGGTCGAGCACGCGCTCGCGGCCGGTCGCGACGCCGGCCGCGAGCATCGCGTCGAGATCGAGACCGGCGCGGTGCACCGCGCTCACGGCGTAGGCGGCAGCGGCCGCGCCGAAACGCGCCTGGATCGATTGGGTCTGGTCCATGGGCACTCCGATACTTGCGATGGATAAATATTTAACATAGATTAAATATCATGCAAGAGCGGCTCGAGATCCATCGGGCGATCGCGGCGCTCCAGCGGCTCTGCGAGCTGTTCGCGCTGCGCCGCCAGCAGCTCGCGGCCGACGCCGGGCTCACCGAATCGCAGTGGCGCCTGCTCGAGGAGATCGCCGACGAGTCGTTCATGCCCTCGATGTTCGCGCGGCGCCGCGACTGCACGCCGGCGGCGATCTCGCGCGGCCTGCGCAGCCTGCTCGACCGCGAGTGGATCACCGCGGAGATCGCCGCGCGCGACGCGCGGCAGCGCCGGTACCGCCTCACGGCCGAGGGGCGGCGCGTGCTGGAGCGGCTGCGCCGCGGCCGCGAGCGCGCGATCGCCGCGGTGTGGGAGGGCTTCGATGCGGACGCACTGCGCGGGTTCGTCGCGTTCGCGGGCGAGCTCGCCGACCACCTCGAGGCGTATGCCCAGCGGCGCAGAGGGGGCTGAGGTCGTCGCGCAAAGCGCGCTGTGATAGGAACGGGGTACGGGCGGAGATACCGCATGCCGATCATCCGATTCGCCGGCTCGTCGATCGAATGCCCGCACGGCGCGAATCTCCGCGTGGTGCTGCTGCGCGCGCGGCTGCCGCTCTACACGCGCGTCGCCGAGGCGCTCCACTGCCGCGGGCGCGGACTGTGCGGGACCTGCGCGGTGAGAGTGGAGGGGCCCGTGTCGGAGCCGACCGCCGCGGAGATCCGACGCCTGCGCCTGCCCCCGCACGAGCCCGATTCCGGACTGCGCCTCGCCTGTCAGTGCAGCGTGCTCGGCAACGTGACGATCACGAAGTACGCGGGCATCTGGGGACAACGGCTCGACTGATGAGCTTTCAGCGTCCGCGGAACTTGGGTGGACGCTTCTCGGTGAACGCCTTCACGGCCTCGACGTAGTCCTCGGTGAACGCGCTCGCCACCATGCGCTCGGCTTCGACGTCGAGGCTCGATTGGAGATCCGCGATCAGCGCGCGGTTCAGGTTCTCCTTCATGTACCGCAGCGCCACGGGCGGACCCGCAGCGATCTGGCGCGCCCACGCGACCGACTCCCGCGCGAAATCCGCGTCGGGCACCACCCGGTTCGCGAGCCCGAGCCGCTCGCACTCGCGCGCGTCGAGCCGCGCGCCCGTGAACATCAGCTCGCGCGCCCTGGCGGGGCCGACGAGCCGCGTGAGGAACCAGGCCGCGCCGTAGTCGCCCGACAGTCCGAGCCGCGCGTAGGCCGTCGTGACGAACGCGCTCTCGGCGAACATGCGGAGATCGCACGCGAGCGCGAGCGCGAAGCCCGCGCCGGCCGCGGGGCCCGGCAGCGCCGCGATCACGGGCTTCGCGAGGCGATGGATCGCCGCCGGGATCTCGTGCTCGCGGCGCAGCATGCGCACGCGCGGCTCGCGCTCGGGCGGCGGCCCCTCGGCCATCACCTTCGTGTCACCGCCCGCACAGAATGCGCCGCCCGCGCCCGTCAGCAGCACGCAGCCGACCTCCGGGTCGTCGCCGAGCGCGGGGATCCCGGCACGCAGCGCGTCCTTGATCTCCTGCGTCAGCGCATTGCGCGCCTCCGGCCGGTTCAGCGTCACGACCGCGACGCGCTGCTCGATCCGGCAGCGCACCTGATCGGTGCCGAGCTCGAGCTCGCGCGGCTCCTGATCTCCCACCGGACCTGGCGGCCTACTTACCCGAGAGCTTCGCGCGCGGAATCCGGAGCTCGTAGCGCTCGAGCACCTCGGCGCTCCTGCGCACCTCCTTCTTGGTGCTGTGCAGCAGCTTCTTCCCGCTCGCGTCGAAGACCTTCACGTAAAGATCGGGCTGGGTCTCGTTGAAATCGCGGAACTGGGTCTCGGTGTAGGAGATCGCGAACTCGCCCTTCGCATTGGTCTGCACCGAACCGAGCTTGTCGTCGAACAGGATGTCCTTGTCGTACGCGCGCACGACGAGGCCTTCGAGCGGCCGACCCGATTCCTCTTCGACCACGGTTCCGACGACGCGCATGGCGACTCCTGGGATGGGGTAACCATGCTATGGGCGGCCCCCCGCGCATGCAAGCCGAAAGATCGGGGCGCCCTGGTAGCATTGGGGCCCCATGAGCGACCGCCCCGCGCTGATCGAGCTGGTCCGCGAGCCCCCGCTCGCGTGGATCGTCCTGAACCACCCCGAGAAGCTGAACGCGTGGAGCTGGGAATCTGCGCGCCAGATCACCGCGCACGCCGAGCGCCTGCGCTTCGACGACGAGATCCGCGCCGTGATCGTGCGCGCCGAGGGTCGGGCATTCTGCGCGGGCGTCGATCTCGGCATGCCAGAGGACCGCATCGCCGGGCGATCGCCGGCCGAGAAGACGCGCAACTATTTCGAGCGCTTCCGCTGGGTGCACGAGCGCTTCGCGCTGCTCGCGGACCTGCCGCAGCCGGTGATCATGGCGATCCACGGCTACTGCCTCGGCGCGGGGCTCGAGGTGGCGATGATGGGCGACATCCGGATCGCCGCGGACGACGCGCGCTTCGCGCTGCCCGAGCCCAGAGTCGGCGTCTCGATCGACGCGGGCGGCGACCTGCGCCTGATCACCGAGATCGGCGCGGGGGCGACCCGGCTGCTCGCGTTCACGGGGCGCCGGATCGACGCCGAGACGGCGCTGCGGCTCGGCATCGTGCAGGAGGTGGTGCCGCGCGACGCGCTGCAGGGCCACGTGCGCGCACTCGGGCTCGAGATCGCCGCCAACGCGCCGCTCGCGGTGCAGGCGATCAAGCGCACGATCAACTACCGCGCGCAGCAGGGGCTCGCCGAGGCGCTGCGCTTCGAGGCCGCGAGCGCCGCGCCGCTGTTCACCTCCGACGACATGGCGCTCGGCTACAAGGCGATGGCCGCCAAACAGACGCCCGAGTTCGAAGGCAGATGAATCGGGGTCACAACCCCGGCGGATCGAATCGGCCGTTGCCGTCGACGTCGACGAACACGGGATTGGTGAACGCGACGGAGACGAAGCCGGGCGCGATCACCTCGGTGTAGAGCCCCGGATGGGCGCGGATCCACGCGGCGGGATCGGCGTCGAGCGGCGCGCCGGCCTCGAGCGTCACGAATGCGTCGCGCGCGAGCGCGAGATCGAATGCGCCGGTCCGCTCGCGCCCCGCGCGCACGACCTCGCCGTTCACGAGGATCCGCACTTCGTCGATCGGCACCCAGCCCGCGCCGTCGACCGCGTACTCGACGTGCACGTGCCCGCGCTCGGCCGCGACCAGATCGCCGAGCGACCCGCCGTTCACGCGCAGCTCGCGCACGCGCGGGCCCGTGGTGCCGAAGCTGCGCCCCGCGCGAATCGCCTCGTCGAAGCGGACGGGGTCGTCTCCGCCGGGACCGAGCCACACGTAGTTGCGCGGGTAGGCGGTGAGCTCCGACGGCGCATGGCTGTCCGAGTTCGCGGTGCCGGTGCGGCGCGCGCCCTGGCGCAGGAGCGCGTACCAATCCGCGCGCACCGAGAGGTACTGCGGCCACGAGTTCCCGTTCATCACCTCGATCGCGTCGAAGTCGAGCGCGCGCGTACCGCCCTCGCCGGTGCGGCGCACGAGCGCCTCGTTCTCGGGCGCGTCGAGCGGCAGTGTCCGGTCGAACGCCCTGCCCTCGCCGAGGTGGGCGAAGAACGCGAGGTTGACATCGCCCTCGGCGATGTTCTCCGGCGTCGGGCGCGGGTGGTTCAGCTGCACCACGCGCGCGCCGTAAACCCGGCGCAACTCGGCGTAGAGCGCACCGACCGAGCGATTCTGGCTCGGCGGCGCGCCGTAGCGGTGCGCGTGTGCCTGGTACGGGATCGGCCACGCGTTGTGGTGGCCGATCGTCCAGAGCGCGGCCGCGCTCGGCCCGCTGCCCGTCACCTCCACGCCCTGCACCACCCGCACGCGGCCCGCGATGCCCAGGCGCGCGAGCGCGGGGGCGTAGTTGGCGACGCGGTCGTGATCGGTCGCCACGAGCACGTTCACGCCCTCCGCGACGAAGCGGCGCAGGCGGTCCTCGTTCGGCACCTCGGTGTCATCGCTGGCCTCCGCGTGCACGTGCAGGTCGGCGGTGACGAAGCCCGGCAGCGGCGCGAGCGGCCGCAGCGCGAACGGCTGCGCCGCGGCGCGGGCGCCGGGTGCCGCCAGCTCCACGCGCTGCGACGCGGCCTCCCAGTCGGGCCCGCGCGTGGCGATCAGCTCGTAGCGCCCCGCCGCGATCGCGACCTCGCGCGGATCGCGGTCGTTGCCGACGAACACGATCGCCGACGAGGCCGTGCCGCTCGGCAGTGCCGAGCTGTCGTCGCGCGCGGCACCGAGCAGATCGTCGCCGAACACCGGATCGGGCGTTCCGTCGCGGCCGCGTATCTCGACGCGGCCGGGCCCGCCGTCCGCGAATGGTGGCGCGAATACGAGCTCGGCGGCCGCAGGCGGCGGATCGAAGACGAGCGAGGTGAAACGGCCGGCCTCGACGTGCAGCGCGCGCTGCTGCGGCGCGGCCTGGTCCACGCGCAGCCGCGCGGTGTAGTCGCCGGGCGCGAGCGCGGCGCGGAACGCGCCCGACTCCGGATCGACGAGCGCCTCCGTCACCGCGGCGCCGCTCGGCGTCTCGACCAGCACCACTGCGCGGCGGCCCGCGATCGCCACCCTCCCCTCCACTCCGGCATCGCGATCGCCGCCCGCGATCTCGCTGCGGATCGCGCCGTCGAGCGACGCGAGGTCGGCTCTCCCCGACACGCGCAGGCGCCGCTGCCAGCGCCACGTCTCGCCCGGCGCCATCTCGCGGTAGAGAGCGCGCGCGAGCGCGACGAGACCGAACTCCCGGACCGGCGGATCGCCGACCAGCGCCAGCGCGAGCGTCGCGTGTTCGCCCGCGAGCCCGTAGAACGGGAGACCGCGCGCCGCGCGCTCGGGCGCGTAGAGCGCGTACGCGATCGGCGGAAAATCCGCGCTGCCGATCAGCACCGCGTGCGTGAACGTGGTGAGCGCGCCGAGCGAGCGCAGGATGTTCGAGCTCATGTCGCGCGCGACGAAGCCGCGCGCGCGCGCAGGCGCCAGGAAGTCGCCCGTGAATCCGCGCCCGCCGCGCCCACCGCGCATCCACACGTCGCCGAGCGCGAACACGGGCGCGGGCGCGGACCCCGTGTTCGTGAGCACCGTCTCGAGGCGCAGGAACGACTCGCCGGGCCGCACCTCGTACACCGTCTCCGCGCGGACCGCCGACACTCGCTGCGGGTCCGGCACGAGCGGATCGAGCGCGCGCTCCCAGCGCGATCCGCGCGGCAGCGAGCGCAGCCCCGGACTGGTGACGGTGATACGCGCGTACGCGCCGCCTGGATCGACTTCGGCGCGCACGGAGTCGTAGCCCACCACCACGCGCTGCGAGAGATTGACGAGCTGGGTGAGGCGCGCGAACTGGTCCTCTCCCGTCCGGTCGCGCAGGCCGACGTCCACCACGGAGCCGCCGTGCGTGGCGATCCCGTAGGCGCGCGAGACGTCGTCGATCACCACCTCGATCACGTCGTTCGCGAGGTACCAGTCGCCGACGCCGCCGATCGCGTCGGGGCCGCCGATCTCGCGCTGCGCGGCGGTCTCGGGCGTGATCTGCTCGGCCGCGAGTTCCGCCGCTCGCGCGCCGATGCCGAGCCATCCCGCGAGCGCGAGCGCGAGGCCCGCGGCCACGCGGTTCACATCTGCTTCCAGAGTCGCACGCCGAGCACCACCACCAATCCAGCGAACAGGGCCGTCGGCATCCAGCCCGCCAGCGCGGGCGGGATCATCCCGCTGTAGCCGAGCGAGCTGGCGATCCCCGTCACGAGCACGTGGGCCACGACGAGCACGCCGGAGACGAGCAGCGTGTGGGCAGGCGCCGCGAACGGCGGACCGATCACCGCGAACAGGAGCACCGAGAACGGCAGCACGATGCAGGCGAACGCCTCCGACACCTTCACGTAGTAGTCGGTGCGCAGCGCGCGCGTGTCGTGCCCCTCGGCCTCTACCGCCTCGATCTCCTGCGCGAGCTCGCCGACCGAGAGGTGCATCGGGTCGAGCTCGCGCGAGAGCTCGTTGCCGAGCTCCGCATACGAGCGCGCCGGGACGCGCTCGATGTGCTCGCGCGAGAGTTCGATGCGCGACGGATCGAGCAGGCGCCAGATCCCGCCTCCCACGTGACGGGCCGCGCGCGCGTCGGCGCGCGAAACCGGCAGCCCGTCCGTGCCGAGGTCGTAGATGGTCAGATCCACGGCGTCGCCGCTCTCGAGGTCGAAGCGCGCCGCCTCCACCACCTGCGAGCCCACGTGGTGCCACATCGCCGTCTTCCTGCTCTCGGCGAGCTGCTCGTAGACCTCCGCCTTGATCTCGGTCTGCTTGAGCTGATCCGCTATCGCATTGGTGCGCGGCACCACCGCGTTGCGCAGCAGGAAGTAGAGCGGCGTCACCGCCAGCGAGATGGCGAGCACGGGCACCATCGCGCGGATCGCCGGGACCCCGCACGCGCGCATGCCCGTGAGCTCGCCCTCCGCCGCGAGCAGGCTCGCGATCAGGGCGCTGCCCACCATCAGCGCCATTGGCACGACGCGCGACGCGAGCAGCGGGATGCGCGCGGCGTAGAACCGCGCCACCTCTTCTCCGGTCGCGCGGTAGCGCGCGAACCAGTCGAGGCGCTCCATCACGTCCACCATCACATAGGCGGTGAGGATCGCCGCAAACGCGAGCACGACGAGCTGGAGGAAGCGCGCCGCGACATAGCGATCGAGCGCGCGGCGGTGCGTCTTGCTCCGGCGCCGGCCCGGGAGCCCGCGGAGCGGGCCGCCTCGCAGCACGCGGCCGAGCGAGCGGCGCAACACGCCTTCGCGGCGCGCGTGCCAGAACGAGATCGCGGCGAGCGTGGCGAGCACCGCGTTCGGCAGCCACACGCCACCGGCCACGCCGGTGACACCCGCTTGCGTGAGCCCCTCGCCGAGCTGCGCGAGCGCGAACGTCGCCACCGTCACCCCGATGCCGAGCACCGACCCTCCCGCGCGCGAGAAGTGGCCGCGGGTCAGGAACAGCGGCGCGGCGAGCAGGCCGAGCAGCACCGCGGTCACGGGCGTGGCAAGCCGGCGGTGCCACTCGCGCGTCGCGCCTCCGGAGTCGGGATCGCCGGCGTCGAACGCGGCGCGCTGGAGCGCGCCGAACGGGAGGGCGCGGAACGGATCGGTCGACTTCCACGGCCCCGGCTCGTCGCTCGCGGGCAGCACGGTCGTGAGGCGTTCGAAGCGGAACTGGCGCGGACCGAGCGCCGGCGACAGCACGAGGATGCCGTGGTCGAGCTCGAGCTGCAGCGAGCCCTCGCCGCCCGCGCCGACGTGGCCGTGCTTCGCGAAGATCGTCTCCTCGATGTCGGGCACCCAGAGCAGGACCCCCTGCAGCTCGTCTCCCCTCGCGGTCACGTCGCGCGCCTCGAGCTGCCATCCGCCGAAGCGATGCACGGTACCGGCGCGGATCTGGGTCCACGGCTGATCGCGCGCGATGTGATCGAGCGCGCCGTCGAGCCCGCGCTGTGCCGCCGGTGCGCCGAACAGCGCGAGACCCGCCGTGGCGAGTGCGATCAGCACCGCGACGCGCCCGAGCGGGCCCGACAGGCGCGCCGCGCTCACGCCCGCGGCTTCGAGCGCGAGGATCTCGCGATCCGCACCGAGCCGGCCCAGCGCGACGAGCGCCCCGATCAGTCCTGCGAACGGCAGCACGAGCGTCGCCACCTGCACTGCCTCGTAGAACGTGATGCGGCCCATCTCCTGCATCCCGACGCCGCGGTTCATCACGAGCTCGGTGAATCCGATCAGGTCGCGCGTGAGCACCACGACGGTGAGACCGACGACGGCGATGGCGATGGGGCCGAGCGCCTCGCGCGCCACATAACGCGACAGCGCGGGGCCGGGACGGCGGATCGCGGGCTCGAGTCCGGCCATGGACGACGAGAGACCCTTCTCGGCGGGGGAACGGGAGCGTTTGGATCCGAGCGCGCGAGGAGGATTCTGGGGAGACCCCGTGGGGCCAGGCCGCATGTCCCATTGACAATGCCAAGGGATCAACGCAGTTTCCCGAAACCCCCTCGAAGCCGAATCCTAGGGCGCCAGAGCGACTCGGAGCAACGGCGGCGGCACGGAACACCCGCACACGAGGCCCAGTCGATAGGGAGCCATGAAGGCGGTCGTTTTGAGCGCCGGTCAGGGCAAGCGCCTGCTGCCGCTGACCGAAGAAAAGCCGAAGTGCCTGCTCACCGTGCGCGGCGACGAGCCGATCCTCGGCTGGCAGCTGAGCGCCCTCGCGCGCGCGGGCATCGAGCGCGCGGTGGTGGTGGTCGGGTTCGGGGCGGAGCGAGTCGAGGCGTGGTTGGCCGCCAACCCGGTGCCCGGCCTCGCCTGCCAGACGCTGCTCAATCCCTTCTACCGTCACTCCGACAATCTGATCACCTGCTGGCTCGCCCGCGGGGTCATGGCCGAGGATTTTCTGTTGCTGAACGGGGACACCATCTTCGAGGACGGGGTGCTCTCGCAGGTGCTCGAGGCGCCGCCGGCGCCGATCACGGTCGCGATCGATCACAAGCGCGAATATGACGACGACGACATGAAGGTCTCGATCGATCCGCGCGGACGCCTGCTCGCCGTCGACAAATGGATCTCGCGCGCCATGATCGGTGGTGAATCGATTGGATTGATCTCGTTCCGCGAGTCCGGTCCGAAGCAGTTCGCCACCGCGCTCGAGGAGGCGGTGAGGCAGCCCGAGGCGATGCGCCAGTGGTACCTCTCGGTGCTCCACCGGATCGCCCAGACCAGCGCCGTGGAGACGGTGAGCGTGCACGGGCTGTGGTGGCGCGAGATCGATTCGCCTTCCGACCTCGACGGCGCGCGCGCCGAGTTCGGCCCACGGGTCGCCATTGCGCGTTAGCCAACGCAAGCCAGTCTCGCTATCCACACTGCGGTCGAAGCCGCAGATCCACGAACCCCCGGAGGGTCAAAGCATGCGAATCCGCGACATCACCGTCGGTAGCGACTCGCCCCTCCTGCTGATCTCGGGCCTCAACGTCATCGAGAGCCTCGACGCCGCGCTCGCCTGCGCCGACGGCGTCGCGGCGGTCGCGGAGCGCCACGGGCTCCCGGCCGTGTTCAAGGCGTCCTACGACAAGGCCAACCGCTCCAGCCAGAACTCATTCCGCGGCGTCGGGCTCGACGCCGGCCTGCGAATCCTCGAGCAGGTCAAGACCGCATCGGGCCTCCCCGTGACCACCGACGTGCACGAGCCCGGCCAGGCGAAGATGGTCGCGGAGGTGGTGGAGCTGCTCCAGATCCCCGCATTCCTCTCGCGCCAGACCGACCTCGTGAAGGCCTGCGCGGAGACGGGACTCCCGATCAACATCAAGAAGGGCCAGTTCATGGCGCCGGACGATGTCGTGCTCGCCGTGGACAAGGCGAGGGGCTTCGGCGCGGCGGGCGTGATGGTCACCGAGCGCGGCACGTCGTTCGGGTACCACGATCTGATCGTCGACATGCGCGGCCTGCTCGAGATGCGTGCGGCGGCTCCGGTGGCGTTCGACGCCACGCACGCGGTTCAGCACCCGGGCGCGGGCGAAGGCGCGAGCAGCGGAGACCGCAGCTACGTGGCGCCGCTGGCGCGCGCCGCCGCGGCGCTCGGCATCGATGCGCTGTTCGTCGAGACCCACCCCGATCCCGAACGGGCGCCGTGCGATCCCGCGTGCCAGATCCGCCTCGCGGACCTCGATGCCCTGCTCGACGACGTGGTCGCGATTCGCGAGGCGCTCGACCGCCCGCGAGGGTGAGCGCCTTGGCGAGATCACGTGATCCGGGCGCGGCGCGCTCCGCGCCCGAGTGCCTCGTGCTCGCGCCGCGCCCCGGCGCGCCCCTCTCCGAGAGCCCGCCGGTGCGGATCTTCCTCGGCAGCGAGCCCGCGCAGGCGCGCGCGGAGCGCGTGTTCGTGTGGTCGATCGAGCGCGTGCGCGATCCCGGCCGCCGGTACGAGATCCACGTGATGAAACAGCTCGCGGGCTTCGACCCGCGCCGGTGGACGACCGGATTCACGCAGTATCGCTTCGCGATTCCGGACTTCGCGGCAAGCTTCGCGCCGCGAGCCGCAGGCGAGCGGCCATCGGGCTCGGGCCGCGCGATCTACAACGACGTCGACCAGATCTACCTGTGCGACCCCGCGCAGTTGTTCGACGCGGAGTTCGATGGATGCGGCTACCGCAGTGTCGATCCCGGGGACACCTCCGTGATGCTGATCGATTGCGATCGCATGCGCGCCCACTGGTCGCTGGCGCGGGCGCAGCGAGAGAGCAAGCGCCGACTGCACGCGCGCGCGCAGTCGGTCCCGGGGCTCTGGGGCGCCCTCGACCGCAGCTGGAACGCGCGCGACGGCGAGGCCGGGGGCGGCGACGCTCGCCTGATCCACTTCACGACGCTGCACACCCAGCCCTGGCGCCCCTTCCCCGAGCACTACGCCTATCAGCCAAACCCGGTCGGAGCGCTGTGGCACACGCTCGAGGCGGAGGCCGACGCGCACGGGTTCCTGCCGCGCACGCGAGAGCGGCCGAGCGACCGCTATGCGGAGTGGCGACTTGCCTGGACGGGGAGCGCGGATGACGCCGAGTTCGCGCCGCCCGTTCCGGGCTCACCGCGCGCACAACCCGCGCGAGAGCTGCGCGCGGGGCCGTGGCTGGCCGAGGCCCCGGACGACGACATCGACTGGCTGCTCGCCGAGCTCTGCGCGAGCGCCCGCGAGCGCGCGGCGATCGAGCTGCCCGATTGCCCGCGCCGCGAGCGCGACCGCTGGGAGGAGCGCCTCGCGCGCGCTGCGCGCCACCACCCGGGACTCACCACGGCGATCGCATTCGGCCGCGCGCAGCGCTTCGGCGGCGCGTGGTGGGGGCCAACACCGCCGCGTGTGTGGGTGCTGCGCGACGACCGGCCCGGCAACACCACCCAGGCGCTCGGGCTCGCCGAGGCGCTCACGTGGCCGTACGAGGTGAAGCAGCTGCGCTGCCGCGCGGGCGCGCGCCTGCACAACCGCTGGCTCGGCGCGTCGCTGTTCGGGATCGACCGCGAGGCGTCGACACCGCTCGAGCCGCCGTGGCCCGACCTCGTGATCGCGGCGGGCCGGCGCACCGCACCCGTGGCGGAGTGGATCCGCGCGCAGTCGCACAACCGGGCTCGGATCGTCGCGCTCGGGCGCAAGACCGGCGACGACGCCGATCGCTTCGACCGCGTGGTGACGCCGAGCTATGCGCGACTGTTCCCGCATCCGCGCCGGATCGAGACATCCGGCCCGCTCCATCGCGTGACACGCGACGCGCTCGCCAAGGCCCGCGAGGAGTGGGCGGACCGGCTCGCGGACGCGCCCGCGCCGCGGATCGCCGTGCTCGTCGGCGGCACCTCGGGGCAGTACCGGCTCGGCTCGGCCGAGGCCGAACGGTTCGGCGCGGCGTGCGCGGAGCTCGCGCGCGCGTGCGGCGGGTCGCTGTTCGTCACCACGAGCCGCCGGCTCGGACCCGAGGCGACGGACGCGCTGTGCGCCGCGGTCGGCGAGGTCCACTTCCTGCACCGCTGGCGGTCCGATGACCCAAGCAACCCCTACCTCGGTCTGCTCGCACACGCGGACGCGTTCGTGATCACGGGCGACAGCGAGTCGATGCTCGCGGAGGCCACGTCGCTAGGCCGGCCCGTCGCGATCTACCGGCTGCCGGTGCGCGGGTCGTTCCGCGTGCTCTCGGCGTTCCGCGAGTGGGTGTGGCGCCGTGCCACCGCGCAGCCGCTCGGACCGCGCGGAACGCCGCGGCCGCAGCGCGGCCTCGAGCGCTGGAGCGGAAGGGCGATCGAGCGCGGCTACGTGCGTCCCTCGCGCGATCTCGACCGGCTGCACGCGGCTCTGTTCGAGCGCGGCTCGGCCCGGCCGTTCGACGGCTCGCTCCCGCTCGCGAGCGGTGCGCCGTGCGATGACCGCGAGAGCGTGGCGGCGGCGGTGCGCGAAATGATGGGTGTGGCGTGAAGACGCTGCGCTATTTCGTCGCGGCCTATCCGGGTCGCTGCGCCGCAGTGGTCGTGTGGCTGCTCGTCGCGGGCGCCGTCGAGGGCCTCGGCCTCTCTACGCTGCTGCCGTTGCTCTCCGTCGCGACTGGCTCGAGCGCCTCGCCGACGGGCTACGAGGCGCGCGTCACGCACGTGCTCGCGAGGTTCGGGATTCCGCCGGATCCCGGTGCGCTGATCGCGACCGTGATCGGCGCGCTCTGGATCAAGGCGGTGCTGATGCTGCTCTCGAAGCGACAGGTCGGCTATGCGGTGGCACGGATCGCCACCGACCTGCGCCTGCGCCTCCTGCGCGCGCTGCTGGCGGCGCGCTGGAGCTTCGCGTCGCGCCAGCCGGCCGGGCGGGCCGCGAACTCGCTCGCGACCGAGGCCGACCGCGCCTCCAGTGCATTCGAGTACCTCGCGCTGATCGCGAGCTACAGCGTCGAGACGGCGGTGTACGCCGCGATCGCGCTGCTCGTTTCCTGGCGCGGGGCGCTGCTCGCGTGCGGCGCGGCCGGGCTGATGCTGCTGCTGCTGAACGCGCTCGTGCGCATGGCGCACCGCGCCGGCCGCAAGCAGACCGCGCTGCTCGACTCGCTGCTCACGCGCATGACCGACACGCTCGGCGCCGTGAAGCTGCTGAAGGCGACGGCACGAGAGGACGCGATCGGACCCTTGCTCGCGAACGACACCGAGCGCCTGAACCGCCAGCTCGAGCGCCGCGTGCTCTCGCGCGAGTCGCTGCGCGCGCTCCAGGAGCCCGTGGTCGGCACGCTGCTCGCGCTGGGCCTGTTCGCCGCGCTGAGCGTCTTCGCGATCCCGCTCTCCAGCACGCTCGTGCTCGGGCTCGTGTTCACGCGCGCGTTGACCCGCGTGGCCTCGATCCAGGGCAAGTACCAGGCGATGATCAGCGAGACGAGCGCGCTGTGGGCGATCGACGACCGGATCCGCGCCGCGGAGATCGCGCGCGAGCCGCGCGGCGGCGCGCGTCGTGTCGCGCTCGAGCGCGGGATCTCGGTCGAGGACGTGCGGCTCGAGCGCGATGGTCAGACGCTGTTCGACGAGCTCTCGCTCGAGATCCCGGCGGGCCGGATCACCGCGGTGGTCGGCGCGTCAGGGATCGGCAAGTCCACACTCACCGATCTGATCACGGGGCTCGTGCTGCCCACCGCGGGCCGCGTGCGCATCGACGGCGTGCTGCTCTCCGATCTCGATCTCGGGGCGTGGCGGCGCCAGGTCGGATACGTGCCACAGGATCTCCCGATGCTCCACGACAGCGTGCGCCGCAACGTGACGCTCGGCGATCCGTCGCTCGATGACGCGGCGGTCGAGACCGCGCTGCGCCTCGCGGGCGCGTGGGAGTTCGTGCGCGCGCTGCCGGGCGGGCTCGACGCGAGCGTCGGCGAGCGCGGCGCGCTCGTCTCGGGCGGGCAGCGCCAGCGCATCTCGATCGCGCGCGCGCTCGTGCACGAGCCGCGCCTGCTGATCTTCGACGAGGCAACAGCAGCTCTCGACGCGGAGAGCGAAGCCGCCGTGTGGCAGACGATCGCATCGCTGCGCGGCCGCACGACGGTGGTCGCGATTTCTCATCATCCGGGACTCGCGAGCGTCGCCGATCTCGTGTATCGACTGGCGGCCGGGCGCGCCGAGCGGGTCGCGCCCCGACCCGTCGCGCGCGAGGCAATCGCCCGAGCATGATCCAGCCCTTCACCGCACTCGTGCTCGCAGGGCGCCGCGGCGGCGGCGATCCGCTCGCGAGCTCGCGCGGCGCCTCGCACCGAGCGCTGCTTCCGGTCGCCGGCGTGCCGATGCTCGCGCGCGTGCTCATCGCGCTGCGCGGTGCGCGCCACGTCGGGCGGATCTGGGTCAGCATCGATGCGCCCGAGCTGCTCGCATCCGTGCCCGAGCTCGCGCCGTTCCGCGACGTCCCCGTGCACGAGAGCCTCGTCTCCCCTGCGCGCAGCGTCGCCGACGCGCTCGATTCGATCGGCGACGAGCGCGTGCTCGTGACCACCGCGGATCACGCGCTCCTGTCGGGCGCGCGCGTCGACCGCTTCCTCGAGGGCGCTGCCGAGACGAAGGCCGACGTCGCGGTGGGCGTCGTGGAGCGCTCTGCGTTCGGCGACGCCGAAGCGAGCGCCGCGCGCACGTGGATCCGGCTGCGCTGCGGCTCCTACAAGGGCGCCAATCTGTTCGCATTCCAGCACGCGCGCGCGCGCAACGCCGCCGAGTTCTTCGCGCGCGCCGAGCGGCACCGCAAGAAGCCGTGGCGGATGGCCGCTGCGCTCGGGCCGACGCTCGCGATCGAATACCTGGCCGGTAGGCTCGACCTCGACGGCGCGTGCAAACAGCTCTCGCGCAGCGCGGGGGCCACGATCCGCCCTGTGCTGCTCGCGGAGGCCGCCGCCGCGATCGACGTCGACAAGGCCGCCGACCTCGACCTCGTCGAGAAGATCCTCGCCGGAGAATCGCCGCGCGGCTGAAAGCGATTTGTGCGGCTCCCGGAGGCGTGGCGACCCGCCGCTCACGTAGGCGATCCACGTTGCAAACGATGCTACATCGCTCAAGGTGCGATCGGCTCACCCGCCTCCGGTCCGCGTCCAGTGAATCGGCCCAGCGCGGGATCCCACGCCCGCACGCGGCGGTGGATCGAGAAGCCCCGGGTCGCGCGCTCGATCTGGTATAGGTGATAGGCGGCACAACGCGCGGGGTCGGGACCCGCGTGGGAGGCCGACGGCACGCCCGCCACCGGAATCGGGTGTTCGGGACCAGGTAGCGTCGCGAGCGTGGTTCGGTGCAGGTGACCGTGCAGCACGAGCTCTGCGCCGCGGCGCCGCAGGACTTCGCCAAACGCACCGGCGTCGCGCAGCGAGCGGCGCCGCGACGTCAGACCTGCGACGGGTGGGTGATGGATCAACACGATCCGGCACAGGCTCGCTCGGCCGAGTCGCTCGAGGACGCCGTCGAGCCGCGCGAGCTGCTCGGCCCCGACGCGACCCGTCGCGGCGAATGGCGGCGTCGGCTGCGCCGTGCAGACGCCCACGAGCGCGATCTCACCGCGCACGCGCACACTCGGATACGCCTCGCCCTCGCCGGGATCGCTCGCGAGATAGGCGGACCAGTGCTGAAATCCCCTTTCCCGCGGTACCCGTACGTATGCATCGTGATTGCCCGGGATCGCGCACACGCGCGCGGGCGGACCGAGGCGCGCGAGCCACGCGGCGGCGTCGCGGAACTCGTGCTCGAGCGCGATCTGCGTGAGGTCGCCCGTGATCGCGAGCTGATCGGGCGCGGTGTGCGCGAGATCGGCGAGCAGCGCTTCCAGCACCGCTGGGCGATAGCGGCGCCGCCGCCGCAGGTGCCACGAGAGCCAACCGAGCGCGCGCTTCGAGCGCAGCGCCTCGAGCGAGAGCAGCGGCACCGGCGTGGCGTGGAGATCTGAGAGGTGTCCGAGCGTCGTGATGGCTGGCTCCGCGCGGGCCAGAAACCTAACTCGGTCTGGCTCACGTGTGTGTGATAGCATCGACGAACCCGAATGACCGCCGCGCCTTCCGAGCTCGAGCCGGCACCGGCGGGCTGGGTGGTCCGCAGAGCTGCCCAGCTCGAAGGCGGCGATCTTCGGATCTGGGGCCTCGCGCCCGAGGAGCGCCTGCTGCGGTCGCTGCGGCGCGCCGGCTGCGGCGATCCGCGCATCGTGGATGAGCACGCGCTGCCGTGCGCTAGCGGTGGCGCGGTGATCGCGCTGCGCGGCGACGTCGTGCTCGACGAGCGGCTCGTCGAGGGTCTCGTCGCCGCCCCCGACACGATGCTCGTCGCGCCCGACCTCGGTCCGATCGGCGCGCATGTGCCGTCCGAGCGCGCGCCGGACGCGTGCGCCGCGCTCGCGCGCGCGGATGCCGACGCGTTGCCCGGCGTGCGGCGCGCCGGTCCGCCGGAGCTCGCGCCTGCCTACGTCGCGAAGCTGCGCAAGCGCGAGCCTCCGTACGTGTTCGCCGCGCGCGCGAACGGCGCGGCCGAGCTGGAGCGGCGCACGTTCGAGGCGTCGTACAAGGGATTGACCGATCTCGTCACCAAGTGGGTCTGGCCGCGCCCCGCGCGCGCCGCCGTGCGGTGGTGCGCGGAGCACCGCGTACACCCGAACGCGGTCACGCTGGCGAGCGGCGCGCTCACCGTGGCCGTGGCGCTCTTGTTCGCGCGCGGCGCGTTCGGCGCCGGGCTCGTGTGCGCATGGGCGATGACCTTCCTCGACACCGTCGACGGCAAGCTCGCGCGCGTGACGCTCACCACGAGCCGGCTCGGCGACGTGATGGATCACGGTCTCGACTTGATCCATCCGCCCTTCTGGTGGTGGGCCTGGGGGATCGGGCTCGGCGCCGGACACGCATTTGCGACGGCTGTGGTCGTGATCGGCTACGCGGTCGGGCGCGCGCTCGAGGGCGCGTTCCTCGCGCGCTTCGGATTCGAGACGCATTCCTGGCGGCCGATCGACGGGCTGTTCCGCACGATCACGGCGCGGCGCAATCCCAACCTAATCCTGCTCAGTGTCGGCGCGATCGCGCACCGCCCCGACCTCGGGCTCGTGATGGTCGCGCTCTGGACCGTCGCCTCGGTCGGCTTCCACGCGCTGCGCCTCGCCCAGGCCGAAGCCGCGCGCGCGCGCGGCGCCGCTCCGGTGCCGTGGGAGGAGGAGTGAGGTCGGCAACAGCCGTCGGCGCGCTCCTCGCGATCGCACTCTCGGCCGCGCGCGCGCTGGGCGGCGTCCTCCCCGACGGCGGCTGCGCGGGCGTCTACTGGGACATCACCGCGGCGTTCGCGAGCGGAGATCGCGTGTACGCGCGCGTGCTCGTGACGCGCGCGGGGCCAGGAGCGCGCAGCGCCGCGGGCCTCGGGTATTGGCTCGAGCCCGGTGGAGTCCAGACGCGGTTCCAGAACGGGCGCGGCGAGGGCGACTTCGAGTTCGCGGTTTCGGGCGATCGGATCCGGATCGGCTCGACCCGGCTCGACCTCGGCGGCGCCGATCCCGCGTTCGAGGTCGACAACGACAAACGCGGCGTGAAGCTGCGACTCGCGCTCGGCGCGGCGCCGCTTCCGGCGCCCGTGTCGGTCTTCGATGGAGATCCCGAAGTCGACCTGATCGCGCTGGCGCGCCCGACCACCGCGCGCGCGTGGCACGACGGGATGGCGGCGCCGCGCGAGCTGTCCGGCAACGCCACGATCGTGCGCACGCGACACCGAGCGTGCGAAGCAGATCTCTCGGCGATGCGCGTCGATGTCCACGGGCTCGGCGCGAACGGTCCATCGCTGTTGATCCACGAGCGGCTCACCGATGGAACGCAGCGAAGCTGGCTCGCATGGCAGAGCGCGCGCACAGAGCTGGTCACGGCGCGTCCCGATGCAGTGTCGCTCGAGGACTGGAGCGCCGCGGACGGCGGGACGCCGCTCCCTCGCCGGCTGCGGCCGGTCGGCAGCGGGCTCACCGGCGTGGTGGCGATCGGCGCGGCGCAGCTCGCGGTCGATCCGCTCGACGCTCTACCGCGCCTCCTGCGGATGCTGTACTGGTTCGGGGAGCGCCCGCGGCGGATCTGGGCCGATGCGACCTCGGAGCTCGCATCGGGCGGCTCCTCGGCGCTGCCGCGGGGCTCGGCGATCGCGAGCTTCTCGTTCCTCCGCCCCCCGGAAGGCCCGAGCCAGACCCGATCCCGCGATCCCGGAGGTTAGTTGGTGCGGATAGGTGTCCTGAGCAACCTGAGAGCGGGGCGCGGGGGCCGCGACGCCACGCGCGTCGCGGAGCTGCTGAACAGCCGCCCCGACGTTCTCTCGGTGTATACCGACCGGACCAGCGATCTCGGGCCCGCGATCGCCGACCTCCTGAACCGCGAGATCGACGTGCTCGTGATCCACGGCGGCGACGGCACGGTCCAGTGCGCACTGACGGAGCTGCTGCGCGACCCTTCGCGCCCGCATCTCCCCGCGTTGGCGCCGCTGCGCGGCGGCCGCACCAACATGACCTCCACCGACCTCGGCGCCGACCGCGACCCCGCGCGCGGCCTCGCGCGTCTGCTCGCAGCCGCCGACGCCGGTGAGATCGAACCGCTCGCGGTGGCGCGT
Organism: Myxococcota bacterium; assembly: GCA_035258825.1. Taxonomy (GTDB): domain Bacteria; phylum Myxococcota_A; class UBA9160; order UBA9160; family SMWR01; genus JAHEJV01. The sequence continues at coordinate 575 of DATFWW010000052.1, read as the reverse complement.
CCGGTACTGCGGGTCCGCTCCGCACGGCGCGAGGTGGATCAGTACGGGATGTTTTTCGGCGCCGGTCTGATCTACCGCGCGATCCGCCTCGTGCACCGCGCATTCTCGGGCAACAACCAGGGCCTGCTCGGCGCGGGCCTCGTCACGGGAGCGCTCGTGGCCCGGGCCCTGTTCCACCCGACGTCGGGAATCCTGACGCCCGACAAATGCCAGGTGCGCGGCGACGGGCGCGACCTCACCGACGCCGAGCTCTACCTGCTGATTTCCACCACGCTCGAGAAGCTGTTCCTGCGCATGGATCCTTTCTGGGGACCCGGTGCAGGCGACGTGCGCCTCACGGCGATCGCGAGCCGCGCTCACCGGATGGCGCTCGCGGCGCCGGGCATCCTCTCCGGCCGGGCGCCCCCCTGGCTCGCGCCGGAGCTCGGCTACGTGAGCGAGCGGCTCGAACGCGCCGAGCTCCGGATCGGCTGCGGCTTCACCGTCGACGGCGAGTTGTTCGCACCGGAGACCGAGGAGGCGATCGAGATCTCCGCCGATCGCCGGATCACCTTCCTGCGCGCCTGAGGTCCGCG
>DATFWW010000051.1:0-11173 GCA_035258825.1 Myxococcota bacterium | reverse complement strand
GGAACGGGCTGCTCGGGCGCGAACGTGACGTGCTCGTCGGAGCAGAACCAGACGCGCGCGCCCGCGATCTGCGGATTGCCGTGGTCCATGCCGAGCGCCTTGAGGCCGCAATCGGCGACCGCGTACCCGGCCGACACCGAGATCACGCGCGCGAGCAGCGACAGCGCGGGCCGGAACGGGAGCTCGAGCGCGGCGTAGGCGGTGTCCATCAGTGCATACGACCCGGCCTGGATCTCGGTCGCCGCGCGATTGATCGCATAGGTGCCGGTGCCGCCCGCCGACACCACCTCGCCGCCGACGTCGCCGTGCGCGGCGAGCAGCACCTCCATCGCCGCTGCGACGCCGCGCTCGCGCTCCGCCGCGTCGCGCTGGAGCATCAGGTGGCCCTCGTAGCCCATCACGCCGCGCACGGAGAGTCCGCGCGCGCGCGCGCGATCCGCGAGGCGGCCCGCCATTTCGGGCGCGCAGCCGCAGCGCGGCAGCCCGACGTTCACGTCCACGAGCACCTCGCGCACGCCGCCGGCCACAACGGCCTCGAGCGTCGCGTCGGAGTCGATCGCCACCGTGACGCGCGCGTCGAGGCGCCCGAGCCTCCGCGCGTCGAGCACTTCGTTCGCGAGCAGGAGGTCCTCGCCGAGTCCGGCGGCGGCCATGCCCTCCACCTCGCGGATCGTCGCGCACGTAAAGCCCCGGTGTCCGTTCGCGGCTTGCCGCCGCGCGAGCGCGGTGCACTTGTGCGCCTTCACGTGCGGGCGCAGGCGCGCGCCCGGAAGAGCGGCGGACATCGCGGCGAGGTTGTGGTCGAGAGCCGCCGCGTCGACCAGCACCGCCGGCGTGGTGAGCTCAGCGATCCGCAACGCGCAACTCCATGCGCGCGACGGGGTACCACGTCTCAGCCGAGCGCGCCCTCGTAGCGCTCGCGGAGCTGTTTTTCGACCGCGGGCGAGAGCTCGAGGATGCGCAGGATCCGCGTCGGGACGAGCACCGAATCGCGGGTGCCACGGCCTTCTCGGATCGGTCGGGCGCAGAGTGGATCGACAGGTTCTGCTTGAGCGCCTGCCAGCGCTGCAGCCCGGCGGGAGTGAGGCCCTCCTCGCGCCGCTGCTTGTCCGGCCGCACGTATTCCCGGAAGTGCTCCGCGATGTCCACTGCCCTAGCCATCGACGGACGGCGCGGCCGACGTGACACTCGCCGACGCGAGCCTTACGGTCGCGGCGTCGATCTGCCGATCTGTGTCGGGTGGTCCGTCCCCTCGCGATCGGCTCCGCCGGCGTGCTCGTGCTCGCGCTGATCGCGCTGCCGGGCTGGATCGCGCTGAACCGCGGCGACGCACCGGCCCCCGACGACCGCGATCTCCGCGCCGAGCCGCCGCGCGCGGGTGCCGAGAACGGGTACGACCACTTCGAGGCCGCCGCGCGCGCCGCGCGCCTGCCCCACGACGCGGCGACCTGGAACCGGTTCCACGCGTTTCGTGCCGGTGAGGTGTGGGAGCCGGCGTGGATCTCCGAGCTCGTCGCGCGCAACGCCTCCGCGACGGCGGAGCTGCGCGCGGGCCTCGCGTCGCGCGCGTTCGCGTTCGCACCGCGCGACCGCGCACGCGACGACCGCGTCGCGACGTTGTTCCGCGTCCAGCAGCTGATCGCGCTCGCGGGCGCGCAGGCGAGGATCCTGCTTCGCGAAGGGCGCACCCGCGATGCGATCGACCTCGCATCGCTCGGGCTGCGCGCCGGAAAACGCCTCAGCGGGGCGGACGACGTCGACCTGTTCGGACTCTCGATGGCGATCGCGTTCCAGACGCTGAGTCTGCTCGACCTCGAGCACGCCGCGCGCTCGGCGCGCCTGGCGCCCGATGTCGCGCTCGATCTCGGCGCATTGCTCGAGTCGACGCGGTGGCGCGCGGAGGACTGGCAGCGCGCGTGGGGGCTCGAGTACGAGCGGAGCCGCTCCGGGCTCGACGCGCTGGGCACCGCGGGTGCGAATGGGGGGACCTGGGACGGCGGGTTCGAATCCGCGTTGCTCCCGCGCGCCTACCGCTGGCAACCGAACCGGACCGCGGCGTCACTCGCAGAGCTGTACCGCGAGCAGCGCCGCAAGTCGGCGCTGTTCTGCGCGGATGCGCTTCCCGGCCGCGGCGGAACCGAATTCGCCCCGCCGTCGCGGTTCGCGCCCAACGCGCTGGGGCGCGCCGCGATCGCCGCCCTCCGCGCGCGCAACTTCGACCAGTTCCAGCTCCGGCGCTGCGCGCTCGAGACCCACGCGTCGCTCGTCGAGGCGCTGATCGGGGCGAAGGCCTACTCCGACGCCGAGGGCGCCCTCCCCGAGCGGCTCGCCGACCTCGTGCCGCGCTACCTCGAGGCGCTGCCGCTCGACCGCTACGACGGCGCTCCGTTGCGCTATGCGCGCGCCTTGCCCGCGGTGTACTCCGTCGGCGAAGATTTCGCCGACGCGGGTCCGGGTGCGGCGCCGAGCCTCGACGATCCGCGCGCGCCGGGGTTGTCGCTCGGATTCTAGACGTACGTCAGCCAGCGCTCGTACTTCGGCTCGCGCCCCGAGACGACGTCGAAGAACGCCTTCTGCAGCGTGGCGGCGATCGGCCCACGCGCGCCCGCGCCGATCTGGCGCCGATCGATCTCGCGGATCGGCGTGATCTCCGCCGCCGTGCCGGTCAGGAATACCTCGTCGGCCACGTAGAGTTCGTCGCGCGTGATCGCGCGCTCCTCGACGGGAATGCCCTTGTCGCGCGCGAGCTCGATCGCGGTCGCACGCGTGATCCCACCGAGCACGCTGTGGAGTGTCGGCGTCGCGATCACGCCGTCGCGAACGAGGAAGATGTTCTCGCCCGATGCCTCCGAGACGAGGCCGGTCGAATCGAGCAGGATGGCCTCGTCGTAGCCGTCGAGCAGCGCCTCGCGCTTGGCGAGGATCGAGTTGACGTAGTCGCCGCAGGTCTTGCCCTTGGTCATCTTCGCGTTCACGAAGTGGCGCGAGAAGGTCGAGACCTTGGCGCGGATCCCGCGCTCCACGCCCTCTTCGCCGAGATACCGGCCCCACGCCCACGCGATGATCGCAACGCGGATCGCGTTGCCGCCCGGGTTGAGACCCATCTCGCCGTCGCCGATGAACGCGAGCGGCCGCAGATAACCAGCCGACAGGTGATTGCGCCGCAGCGTCTCGAGGCACGCCCGCTCGATCTGCGCTCGCTCGTACGGGATCTTCATCAGGTTGATGTGCGCCGAGTCGTAGAGGCGCCGCAGGTGGTCGCCGAGCCGGAACACCGCCGAGCGTCCGTCCGCGGTCTGGTAGCAGCGGATGCCCTCGAATACACCGAGCCCGTAGTGCAGCGTGTGGGTCAGCACGTGGACGCGTGCGGCGTCCCAGGCCAGGAACTGCCCGTCCAGCCAGATCGCTTCGCCGGTGACCTTGGCCATTCGGGGTCGCTCCTCGGGATTTCGAGGGCTCAGCGACGGAACAGCCGACCGATGAGACCCTTGGATTTCTCGCGCCGCATCTGGATCAGCCGGAGCTCCCGAATCGCCTCGAGACACTTCGGCTCGACGTGGACCGCGCGCACGAACATCTTCTCGGCTTCATCCGCACGTCCGACCGCTTTGTTCAGCCGGCCGAGGAACAGGTAGGGCTTCTCGCGGTGGCTCGCCAGCTTGATTCCGCGCTTGACGTGCTCGATCGCCTCCGCGGCCATCGCGGCGTCGCCGGGGTGGCACAGGTGCAGCACGTAACCGTAGTAGGCGTGGTGATCGCCCTCGTCCGGATACAACTCGAGCGCCTTGCCGAAGTGGGCGAGCGCGGCCTCGTAGCTCCGACCCGTGAGCGCAGTCTCTCCCTTGCGGCGCTCCACCTCGGCCTGGAACGCGCGTTCGCTCTTCTGGCGCTCCTGCTCCTTGCGCTCCAGCTTCCTGGACGCGAGCGCCTGGAGCGTCTTCTCGCGCGGATCGTTCAGCGTCTCGAAGGCCGCACGCACCCGGCCGAACACCTCCTCGGCGAGCGCGCGCAGCGCCTGGCTGCCGTCCTGGAAGCGATCCGGGTGGGCCTGCGCGGCGAGGCGCTCGTAGGCCGCCTGGATCTCGGCGGCGCTCGCGCCGCGTGCCACGCCGAGCACCTCGTAGGCGTCCTGGGCGCGCAGCTGATCGGCGAGCGCCATCAGCTCCAGCTGACGCGGATCGTCCTGCCGGCGGTCGCGCCCCGGGTGCGCAGCGACGTGCTCGCGCATGTGTTCGCGCACCGGGTGGGTGGCGGCGTGTGCGCTCACCACGCGCGCGGCGGGCGCCGCAGCCTGCATGCGCAGCTCGAGCATGCCGGCGGCAATCAGCCCGTAGATCGTGCGGCGCCGGCGCTCTTCCTCGCCGCGGAACTCGCCGAGCTGGCGACTGCCGTCGATGGCGCGCAGGAACGCGGCGTCGCCGGGCTCGACCGCCAGATCCTGGAACCGGTAGAAGGGGCTCTCACCGTGCGCGAGGTAGCGGCCTGCCTGGCTCGAGAAATAGCCGTCGACGCGCTCGATCGGGAACCGCGTGTGGACGCCGTGCAGGATCAGGCTCGCGGGACTGCGTCCGAGCCCGAGTGCGTTCGCGCGCTCGATCCGCGCGCCGCGCTGGAATCGGAACGTGCCGGCCGGCCACGAGAAGATCTCGAAGAACTTCTCGTCGGCCTGCTCGCGCAGCGCCTCGGTCACCTGCTCTTCGGAGAGCGCATGCATCGCCACGAGGATCTCGCCGTGGCGAGTTCCGCTCTTCTCCGCCTCGCGCCGCGACGCCTCGAGCACCTCGGGAGAGACACGGCCGGTGCGCAGCAAGTGCTTGCCCAGCGTCTCGCGCATCAGGTTCGAGCGCACCGCCACCGGATAGCCGTCGCGCAGCTCGATCCACTTGCGCTTCTTCTCGGTTTCGAGATGCAGCGTGCCGGTCGCGCGCAGCCCATGCAGGTGGTGCAGCAGCGCCGGAAACGCAACGCGCTCGAGATTCCCCGAGCCGCGGCGCTTGATGGCGCCCTGTGCGGGCGGCCGAGCGGGGACCTCGCTCTTCGCGCCCGCGACGCAGCGCGACACTACCTCGAGCAGCTTCTCGAGCGAGACCGGCTTCGTGAGGAGATCGACCGCCTCGAGTTCGTTCACGCGCTGCGCGCTGCTCGCGGTCGGCGCGCCGGTCAGGACCACGACCGGCAGATCCCGCATGTCACCGTCGCTCTTGCGCAGCTCGCTGAGCACCTGGAGGCCGTCGCGGCGCGGCAGTTTCAGATCGAGCAGCATCAGGTCGGGCACGTGCTCGCTGATGATCGCGAGCGCCTCGGCGCCGTCGTGGCAGGTGCGGACCGAATACCCCTCGCCCGCAAGTGCTTTGGCGACGATCTGACACAGGTTCCGGTCGTCGTCGACGTAGAGGACGCTGGCCGCCATCCCAGGGAGTGCCTCGTGCCAATCCGGTGATCCTGGATCGCCCGGCCGTCGACGAAACTTGACGGAAATCCCGGGCGCGAAGCGCCTGCTGCCTACTTCTTGCCCCCGAGAATCCCCTGGAGGACGCCGAGGCCCTGGTCGACGATCTCGCCGGATCCCGGGCCGAGCTCCTTCTCGAGCTTCTTCTTCAGCTGGTCGCGCTCGATGTGCCCCGCGTACGCGACGGCGAGATTGGCCACCGCGCTGCCGGCGATCTGCACCTTGGGTGAGCCCACCTCGCCGCGCACGGACGCGAGGTCGACCACGCGCTCCACGGGCACGTAGTCGCGATGCGCGCCGAACGCGCGCGCTAGCACGGCATCGAGTGTCGGCTTGATCGTGAGCCGACCCGAGAGGTCGAGCGCGAGATCGGCGAGCCGGATCGGACCCTCGAGCTGCGCGCACCAGTCCGGATAGGTGAGCGACACCGGCTCGGTCACGATTCGGCCCTCGGCGATCCGGAGCGTTCCGCGCAGTGAATCGAACTGGTCGCTCGTGAAGCGCTCCCAGTCCTTTCCGCCCTGCTGGCGCACCGTATCGACCACGCGCGCCCCGAACGCGCCGAGCACCGCCTCGAGCAGCGAGGCTCCGGCGATCCTCCCGCGCTCGATATCGAGTGCGAGATCGCCGGACAGCGCGTCGAGCAGCGGCTTGTCGCCGGAGACGGTGCCGCGCAGCACGCCCTTCGCGTCGAGCGGGCCGATCAGGCGGTCGGGTTGCTTCGCATAGCCCGCGAGCAGCGCATTGGTGTCGGCGCCCTTGGTCTCGAACGCGACCTCGTAGCTCGGCGCGTCGAACAGCTGCTTTACGCTCGCATCCACGCGGATCGGCTGATCGGCCGCGCGCACCACGAGATCGCGCGTGCGCAGCTCGCTGCCGAGCAGCAGCACCGACCCCTTCAGAGCAATCGGGGCGCGCTCGGGCGGCGTCGCCACGACATCTTCGAGGGCGATCTCGCCGCGCACGGCGAGCGGCTCCGTCGCGACCGCGAGCTTCGGAATCGCAATCCGCCCGGTCGGCTTCACGACGCCGAGCGGCGGCAATACTTTCTCCCAGCCGTCGAGCGCAAACGCGTCGGCCGAGAGCGAGAACTCGGTGTGCGGCGATGTGCGCAGCGCGCCGCGCGCCGCGAGGCTGCCGAGCTCGACGACGAGGTCTTCGATCGCGAGCCCACCGCCCTCGCCTGCGGCGAGGCGGCCGCGCACTTCGGCCGGCGTACCCACTGGCTTGGTGAAGTCGGCGCCGTAGGCGATGCGCGCCGCGCGGGCGTCGATCTGGAATGGCCCGGTGGCGCCCGCCCCGAGATGGTCGAGCTTCGCCTCGAGCGAGAGCTTTCCGCTCATGTCGAGCGCGCCGCCCTTCGCGCTCCCGAGCGAGCCCGCGATCGCGACCGGCGCTCCCGATCCAGCGCTCTTCGCGGTGACGTCGAGGTCGGTGAGCGTCCACGTCTTCGCCGGCGAGGCGCTGCGGTCCTCGAGCTCGAGCGCGCCGTCGCGCAGCGCGAACGAGCGGATCCCGAACGTCTCTCCGCCGCCCCGCGGCGCCGGCTCGGTCTCCGCCGGCGCACCGGCCCCCTTCGCACTCGCACCCGGCAGCACGAGGCCGTCGCTCGTGCGCACGAGATGGAGCGCCAGTCCGTCGACCGAGAGCGACGTCACTTCGAGCTGCCTGCGCAGGAGCGGCAGCAGCTCGACGCGCAGCGCGACGCGGTCCGCGCGCGCGAGCGGCGGATCACCCGCGGCGGCGCCCCCGACCTCGGGCCGCTCGACGAGCAGCGAGGGCGGGAGCAGCCCGAAGTCGATCTCTCCGTAGTGGAGGTCGCGGCCGATCGCGGCGCGCGCCGACGCCTCGATCTTGGCGCGCGCGGCCTCGCTCCTGGCGAGCCGCGGCAACGCCCACACGAGCACACCGATTGCGATCGCGGCGAGCAGCACGACCGCCGCCGCCGCGCGCAGCAGCCACCTCATCGCGCGTCGATCCGCGCGGCGAGCCGCTCGCGCACCAGCTGGGGATCCGCCTTGCCAGCCAACCGCCGCATCACCTGGCCGATCAGGAAGTTCATCACCTTCGCCTCCCCCGCGCGCACGCGCTCGACGTCGGCGGGATGATCCCGGATCACCTCGTCCACGGCTCTCGCGATCACGTCCGCGTCGGACACCGCCTCGAGCTTGCGCTCGCGGATCCACGCGATCGGATCGCCACCTCGTTCCACGAGCTCGGCCACGAGGCCGCGCGCGCTCTGCACCGTAGTCTTACCCGTCTCCACGGCATCGACGAGGTCGGCCAGCGCGCGCGGAGTCAACCGCGCGCTGTCGATCTCGAGCTCGCGCTCGGAGAGCCGTCGCTGCACGTCGCGCAGCAGCCAGTTCGCGATCGGCTTCGCGCGCTCGCGCCCCCGCGAGGCCGCGATCGCGGCCTCGAAGAACTCGGCCAGCGGACGGCTCGCGGTGAGCGCGCGCGCGTCGCGCTGGGAGAGCGCGAATTCGCGCTGGTATCGCGCGCAGCGCGCGTCGGCGAGCTCGGGCAGCTGCGCGCGAACCGACTCGATCTCCGCGTCGGAGAGCACGAGCGGCACGAGATCGGGATCCGGGAAATAGCGGTAGTCGTCGGCGTTCTCCTTGCGGCGCAGCACCCGCGTGCGCCCGGTGTCCGGGTCGAACGCCATCGTCGCCTGGACCACCGGCTCGCCCGCGTCGAGCAGGTGGGCCTGCCGGCGGATCTCCGCGGCGAGCGCCGCCTCGACGGCCCGGAACGAGTTGAGGTTCTTGATCTCCGTGCGGGTGCCGAGCGCGGAGGCGCCTCGCGGCCGCAGCGAGACGTTCACGTCGCAGCGGAAGTGGCCGCGCTCCATGTCGGCGTCGGAGACGTCGATGTAGCGCAGCACGGAGCGCAGCGTGCGGAGATAGGCCACCGCCTCGGCGGCAGAGCGCAGGTCGGGCTCGGAGACGATCTCGAGCAGCGGCACGCCCGCGCGGTTCAGGTCGACGTGGGTATCGCCGCCCGCGATCGCGGGGTCGTGGATCGACTTGCCCGCGTCCTCCTCGAGGTGGATCCGCACGAGCCGCACGCGCCGCGCGTGCGGGCCGCCGTTCTCCTCCACGGCGACTTCGAGCCAGCCGCCTGCGATCACGGGCTCCTCGTATTGAGAGATCTGATAGCCCTTCGGCAGATCGGGATAGAAGTAGTTCTTGCGCGCGAACACCGAATGGCGGCGCACCTCTCCGTGGGTGGCGAGGCCGGCGCGGATCGCCAGCTCGACGGCGCGGCGGTTGAGCACGGGCAGCACGCCCGGCAGCGCGAGGCAGATCGGGTGGACGCCGTGGTTCGGGGGCAGTCCATAGCTGACGGGCGCCGGACTGAACAACTTCGATGCCGTGCGCAGCTGTGTGTGCACCTCGAGCCCGATCACCACCTCGTAGTCGCGCGCCCTCGCAATCACGATCGCTCTGGCGGCCGTACGAGGTGATGTCCCGTGCGGCGTTGATAGGCGTCGGCGACGCGCAGCAGCGTCGCCTCGTCGAGCGCGGGTGCGAGCAGCTGCAGTCCGATCGGGAGGCCGTCGAGACACCCGCACGGCAGCGAAATGCCCGGCAGCCCGGCCAGGTTCGCCGACACCGTGTAGACGTCGGAGAGGTACATGCGCACGGGATCGCCAGACTTCGCGCCGATCGCGAACGCCACCTCGGGGCAGGTGGGCGTGGCGAGCACGTCGCAGCCGCGGAACGCGGCCTCGAAGTCGCGGCGCAGGAGCGTGCGAACCTGCTGCGCCTTGCGGTAGTAGGCGTCGTAGTAGCCCGCCGAGAGCACGTAGGTGCCGAGCGCGATCCGCCGCTTCACCTCGGCGCCGAAGCCCTCGGAGCGCGTGCGCAGGTACATCTCGGTGAGGCTTCGCGCGCCGCGCGCGCGGTGGCCGTAGCGCACGCCGTCGTAGCGCGCGAGATTGCTCGACGCCTCCGCCGTGGCGATCAGGTAATAGGCGGCCACCGCGTGGGGCGTGTGCGGGAGCGAGACCTCGCGCACCTTCGCGCCGGCGGCCTCGAGTTCCGCCACCGCGGCGCGCACCGCGTCGAGCACGGCGGGCTCGGCGCCGTCGCTCGGGTAGTACTCGCGCGGGAGCCCGATCACGAGACCGGAGACGTCGCCCGTGAGCGCACCGGCCAGGCGCGGCGCGGGCTCCGGGATCGATGTGGAATCGCGGGGGTCGTGGCCGCAGATCACCTCCAGCGCGGCCGCCGCGTCGGCCGCGCTGCGCGCGAACACGCCGACCTGGTCGAGCGACGAAGCGAACGCGACGAGGCCCCAGCGCGAGACGCGGCCGTAGGTCGGCTTCACGCCAACCACGCCGCAGAACGAAGCCGGCTGCCGGATCGATCCGCCCGTGTCGCTGCCGAACGCGATCGACACGATGCCCGCGGCCACCGCAGCCGCCGAGCCGCCCGACGAGCCGCCCGGCGTGCGCTCGGGGTCCCAGGGATTGCGCGTGGGCCCGAACGCCGAGTTCTCCGTGGACGAGCCCATCGCAAACTCGTCGAGGTTCGTGGTGCCGATCGGGATCGCGCCCGCGGCGGCGAGCTTCTCCACCGCGGTGGCGTCGTAGGGCGAGACGAATCCCTCGAGGATGCGCGACGCGCATGTGGTCGGCTCGCCGCGCATGACGAGGTTGTCCTTGATCGCCACGGGAATGCCGTCGAGCGGGGACCGCCGCACGCCGCGCGCGCGCCGCGCGTCGGACTCGCGCGCTTGGGCGCGCGCCGAGTCGGCGCGCAGTCGCACGAACGCGTGCAGCGTCGGTTCGAGCGCCGCGGCGCGCGCGAGCGCGCGCTCGACCAGCTCCTCCGCGCGGGTGCGGCCGCCGTCGAGCGCCGCGCGCACCTCCGCGAGCGTGCCGCACGGCTCCGGGGCCTCCACCTAACCCTCCTCCTCCCCGGCGATCACCCTCGGCACCACGAACGCCGAGCCGCTCGCCTCGGGTGCGTTCGCGACCGCGAGCGCGGGATCCATCGCGGGCTCGGGCGCATCGGCGCGCATCGGCGTCGCGAGCGGAATCACGTGTGCGGTCGGCTCCACGCCGGTGGTGTCGAGTCCAGCGAGCGCCTCGACGTAGGAGAGCACCGACGCGAGGTCGCGTTGCATGCGGTCGATCTCGGCATCGTCCAGCGAGAGCCGCGCGAGCGCGGCGATCCGCATCACCTCGTCGCGCGCGATGCCGGGCATGGGGCCACGTTAGCACGGGCGTCCGCGACTGATTCCGGTCGCGCGGCTATAGTTGCCGCCCGCATGACCGAGGAGTCCCTGTTCGACTCGCTTCCCGATCCGGTTCGGCGCGGGATCGCGTCGCTCGGCTGGACCCAGCCGATGCCGGTGCAGGCGCGCGTCGTGCCGCTGATGCGCGCGGGCACCGACCTGATCGTGAAGGCGCAGACCGGCAGCGGCAAGACCGGCGCGTTCGGGATCCCGATCGTCGCCGGCATCGAGGCTGACACGCTCGGGTGTCAGGCGCTCGTGCTCGCACCGACCCGCGAGCTCGCCAAGCAGGTCGCCACCGAGATCGAGGCACTCGGCGCGCCGAAGGGGATCCGCTGTCTGCCGATCTACGGCGGCGTCGGCTACGCGCAGCAGCTCGAGGGCATCGAAGCCGGCCACCAGGTGATCGTCGGCACGCCGGGTCGGATCCTCGACCACCTCGGCTCCGGTCGGCTGCGGCTCGACAAGGTGCGCACGCTC
>DATFWW010000050.1:0-15728 GCA_035258825.1 Myxococcota bacterium | reverse complement strand
GAATGCGGCGGCGGCCGAGCCGCTGGTTCCCGAGCGCGTGCCCGAGCCGCTGCGCCCGTGGATCGAATGGGCGCTCCACGGCCGCGAGCACGAGCGCTGCCCGTTCCTGAACGGCAATGCCCGCAGCGCCGAGTGCGCATGGCCCGCGCAGCTCGAACTCGCCGCCGGCGCGCGCGAGGGGAGCTTCGTGCAGCAGTGGCGCGTGTTCGCCGACACGTGGGTCCCGCTGCCGGGCGACGAGGGGCTCTGGCCGCAGGCGGTCCGCGTCGACGGCGCGTCCGCGCCCGTCGTCGATCGCAATGGCCGCCCGAGCGTGCGCCTGCGCACCGGCGGCCACGAGGTGCGCGGGTCGCTGCACTGGGACGCGATGCCCGAGATGCTGCAGATCCCGCCCGAGACCGGGCTGCTCGCGGTGTCCGAGAACGGTGCGGCGATCGCGTTTCCGAAGCGCGACGTGCAGGGGCGCCTCTGGCTGCGCAGCGCCGCGGCCGATGCGCGCGAATCCGAGAGCCGGCTCGCGGTCACCGTGCACCGCCGCGTCGTCGACGAGATCCCGATGCGGATCACCACGCGGATCCGCCTCGAGGTGTCGGGCCCGGCGCGCGAGGTGTTGTTAGGTCGCGCGCTGCTCGCAGGCGCCGTGCCGATGTCGCTCGAGGGACCGCTGCCCGCGCGCCTCGATCCGGACGGGAAGCTGCGCGTCCAGGTACGGCCGGGCAGCCATGTGCTCTCGCTCGAGGCGCGTCTGAATGGTCCGGTCGAGGCGCTCGCGCTCGCGGCGCCGGACGGCCCATGGGACGACCGCGAGGAGTGGGTGTTCGAGGCGCGCCCGAGCCTGCGCCTCGCCTCGGTCGAGGGCGCGGCGAGCGTCGATCCCCAACAGACCGAGCTGCCCGAGGAATGGCGCGCGCTGCCCGCGTATGCGATGGAGCCCGGGAGCTCGCTCCGCTTCGCGACCCAGGTGCGCGGCGACGCCGACCCGGCCCCCGACCGGCTGTCGCTCGCGCGCACGTGGTGGCTCGACTTCGACGGCCGCGGCTACACCGTGACGGATCACATCACCGGCGCGGTCGTGCGCAGCGACCGCCTCTCGGTGGCGCCGGGCACCGAGCTCGGCCGCGTCGCGGTGGACGGAGCCGACCAGTTCATCACGCGGATCCCCGGAGAAGAGAGCGCGGGTGTCGAGATCCCGCGCGGGCCGCTCGATCTCACCGCCGACAGCCGCGTGCCGCGGCTCGGGTCGAGTATTTCCGCGACGGGCTGGGATCAGGACTTCGCGAGCGTCACCGCCCAGCTGATGCTGCCGCCCGGCTGGCGGCTGCTCCACGCGGCGGGCGTCGACGAAGCGACGGAGACCTGGGTGACGCGCTGGACGCTGCTCGACTTCTTCGCCGTGCTGGTGGGAGCGCTCGCATTCGCGCGCCTGTTCGGCCGGGAGGTCGGCGCGCTCGCGCTCGCCGGCCTCGCGCTCACCTTCACCGAGCCGGGCGCGCCGCGCTGGGTGTGGCTGTTCGTGCTCGCCGCGGAGGCGCTCCGGCGCGCGATTGCCGGCGGCCGGCTCGCGCCCGCGATCCGCTGGTTCTGGCGCGCGGCGCTGCTCGCGCTCGCGCTGATCGCGATTCCGTTCGCGGTGAGCCAGATCCGCAGCGGCTTCTTCCCGGCGCTCGAGGACCCGCGTGCGGGATTCGCACCGGCGCTACCGCTGCCGGCCGCGTCGATGGTCATGCCAGAGGCCGCGCCGGCGCCGCCGTCTCGGGCGATCGCGGGAAGCGAGATGCGCAGCCTCGACTATCTCGCCAAGGTGGCCCCCTCGGTGGCCGCGGACATCGCCGTGCGGGCCGCGGGCAGCGGGCGCTATGGCAACCGGGCACCCGATCCGAAGGCGCGTATCACGACCGGTCCCGGGCTGCCGACCTGGAGCTGGCGATCGGTCGCGCTCACCTGGCGCGGCCCGGTCGAGCGCGGACAGATGCTGCGGCTCGTGCTCGCGCCGCCGTGGCTGTGCCTCGCGCTCGCACTCCTGCGCGTGGCGCTGCTCGCGGTGCTCGCGCTGGCCGTGCTCGTGCCCGCGCTGCCGGGCGGAGCACCGGGCCTGCGCCGCCTCGTGGGCGCCGCGGCTGCGCTCGCCGTGCTGATCGGCGCGCCGACGCCGTCGTCGTCGGCGGAGGCGCCGACGCCGGAGATGCTCGACGAGCTGCGCAACCGCCTGCTCGAGCGGCCCGCCTGCCACCCCGAGTGCGCCGCGAGCCCGCGTCTGCGCCTCGACGCCGAGCCCGCGCGCCTCGTCCTGCGCATCGACGTCGACGCGGCGGCGGCCACCGCGGTGCCGTTGCCGGGGGGACCGCGCGACTGGGTGCCCGAGCAGGTGATCGTCGACGGCGCGCCCGCCGCCGCGCTGCGGCGCGCGGGCGACGGGGTGCTGTGGCTGCAGGTCGACGCGGGCGCGCACGAGGTGCTCCTCTCGGGCGCGCTGCCCGACCGCGACACCGTCGAGATCCCGCTGCCGCTCAAGCCGCACCGCGTCGAGGCGGCGGCGCGCGGCTGGACGGTTCGCGGGATCGGCGACGACGGCGCACCCGAGGACAATCTGCAACTCGCGCGCCGGCGCGACGCGAACGGCCCCGGGAGCGATTCGCTCGAGGCGGCCGCGCTGCCGCCGTTCGTCTCGGTCGAGCGCGCGTTGGCGCTCGGGCTCACCTGGCAGGTCCACACCACCGTGCGTCGGCTGACTCCCGCCGACGCGACCGTCGTGCTCGCGGTGCCGCTCTTGCCCGGCGAATCGGTGACCACGCCCGGCGTGCGCGCAGTGGACGGCCACGTGTCGGTGAGCCTCGCACCCGGCGTGGCCCAGACGGAGTGGACCTCGACGCTCGATGTGTCGCCGGCTCTCGATCTGCGCGCTCCCGAAGCGGGCTCGTGGGTGGAGTCGTGGATCCTCGATGCGAGCCCGGTCTGGCACGTCGAGGCCGAGGGCATCCCGATGATCCACGAGGAGTGGCGCGAGTGGCGGCCCTGGCCCGGCGAGGGCGTACACTTTCGCGTGACGCGGCCCGAGGGCGTCGAGGGCGCGACGCTCACGATCGACGCGAGCCATCTGCGCGTGTCGCCGGGCCGGCGCGCTGCCGACGCTTCGCTCGATCTCGATCTGCGCAGCTCGCTCGGCGGGCAACATGCGATCACGCTGCCGGAGGGTGCCGTGCTCGAGCGCGTGGCGATCGACGGCGCCGATCAGCCGATCCGACAGCAGGGGCGCACCGTGATGCTGCCGCTCGCACCGGGCGCGCGCAGGATCGGCGTCGTGTGGCGCGAGCCGCGCGGGATCGGCGCCTTGTTCTCGGGACCGGAGGTCGATCTCGGCGCGCCGAGCGCGAACTCGGAGATCCGGTTCGAGATTCCGCCCGACCGCTGGCTCCTGTGGCTCGGCGGTCCGCGCCTCGGACCGTCCGTGCTGTTCTGGCCGCTCGTTGCCGTGCTCGCCGCGCTGGCCGCGGCGCTCGGCCCGTTCCGGGTCACGCCGCTGCGCAAGCGCGATTGGTTCCTGCTCGGCATCGGCATGACCCAGGCACCGCTCGCGGCCGCGGTGGTCGTGGCGGGGTGGCTGTTCGCGCTCGGCTGGCGCGGGGCGAGAGGCGCATCGGCGAGCGGGCGCCGGTTCGACCTCGTGCAGATCGCGCTGGCCGTGTGGACGCTCGCCGCGCTCGCAGTGCTCTGTTATGCGATCCAGCAGGGGCTGCTCGGCTTGCCCGAGATGCAGGTGGCCGGCAACGGCTCGAGCGCGCGCGAGCTGGTCTGGTATCAGGACCGGGCGGGCGCGGAGCTGCCGCGGCCGTGGGTGCTGTCGGTTCCGGTGCTCGCCTATCGCGCGCTGATGCTCGCCTGGGCGCTCTGGCTCGCAACGTCGCTGATCGGCTGGCTGCGCTGGGGGTGGGCGCAGTTCGCCGCGGGCGAGCTGTGGCGCGGCCGGCGCCGCGTGCAGCCCGCCTAGCGCTCTCGCAGTCACATGCAGCCCGCCTGGCCGGCGCACTGGAGCCCGGATGGACCCGGGATCGCGCCGCCGAGCGCCGGGAAGGCCTTGAACTTCGGGACGAAGTACCCGACGAAATCGCGCGAGTTGCCTGCGCCGTTGCAGTCCATGTCGGTGCCGCGGGGACCGGGAAAGCCAAGCCTGAAGGCCGGCACGAAGTAGTTGGTGAAGTCGATCGAGTTCGTGGTGAAGTTCTGATCGAAGTCGGCGTCGCACGGGTTGCCGTAGCCGTCCTGGTCCGTGTCGCACGTGGCCACCGCGTTGCGCGAATCGAGCGTGCACTTGTCGAGCTCGTCGGGGATCCATCGCCGTCCGTGTCGGGTGCGAGCCCGGCGTGAGCGGCGAATGCGCGGCCTAGCGCAACGCAGCCGAAGAGTGCCAACAGGTTGCGGGCGTTCGGGCACATTCGTTCGGCTCGTCGGGAGTGCCAGAGGACGCCGGCAGCATCTCACGGATCCGCGCCCGATACGAGCCAAACGCGCGCTAGGGCGCGAACGGCCTCCGCGCCGAACGGCCGGGGCCCGTGGTCACATGCAGCCGGGCGTTCCCGCGCAGGGAAGACCCGAAGGGCCGGGAACCGCGCCGCCGAGCTTCTTGTTGCCCTTGAACTTCGGCGCGAAGAAGGCGCTGTAGTCGGTCTGCGTGACCGAGCCGTCGCAGTTCATGTCGGTTCCCGTGCTCGCGGGGACACCGCTCTTGAGCGACGGGACGAAATAGCGCGCGTAGTCGTTCGAGTTCACGGCGAAGTTCTGGTCGAAGTCGCCATCGCAGACGTTGCCGTACCCATCGCCGTCGGTATCGCAATCCGCCGAGGCGTTGCGCGAGTCGAGCGTGCACTTGTCGATCGCGTCGGGGATGCCGTCGCCGTCGGCGTCGCCCGCAGCAGCGCGAGATGCGCCGGGAGATCCCATCGCGAGTCCGGCCACCGCGATCCACACCGCCGTTCGAGCCCTGCGTTTCATCGAAGCTCTCCGTTTGCCCGAGCGAGCTCAGGCGGACCCCGGCGCGAGCTCGCCCGTTGCACCGCCGCACGCGATCAGCTGGCGCCGCAGCGCCTCGGCGCGGTCGCGGCGCCGCGCGCGCGCGGCCTCCGCATCGCACAGCCGTTCGAGCACCGCGTGGCCCCACTCGATGTGCCGCCGCGTCTTGCGGGCGATCTCGTCGAGGATCTCGATGGTAGGCGCGTCGGAGATCTGGTCGGTCTCGCGCATGTGGGTGTCGTAGAGCTCGGCGAGGTGCGGCTTCAGCACGTCGAAGATCCCGACCAGCTTCTCGATCGTCTGGTCGGGCCGCTCGGGCGCCGCCACCTCCTGCACGAACGCCGCGAAACCCGCGTTGCCGGCCTCCGACTGCGCGACCGACTTTCGTCCGCAGCGCAGCTCCGGCAGCCGCTTGCCGAGCTCGTCGGCCGCGCGCGCCGTCTCCCAGATCACCTTCCCGAGCCCGGTCTTCACGGGTAGCTCCGGGATCGTCGCCACCCATCCGCCCATGATCATCATCATCCACTCCTCCGCATAGCGGAAGTTGCGGACGCGGCGCGCGGTGGCCTCGACGTCGTAGCGGCCGTGCAGCTCGCGCAGGTCGGCGGGGATGTCGAACGCGGAGTAGGGCGCGAACGAGGTGCGCTCGTCGTGGCTCGTGCCGGGGTACAGGCGCGGCTCGGTCATTCGCAATCCACCTGTTCGATCTCCGCTCGGCTTCGGCTCGCTGCGCGCGCTTCGCGCTTGCCGAGATGCCTCTCCCGCACGATCTTCGCCGCCTGGCGCATCGTCTCGCGCGTGGGCCCGCCGCTCGACAGGCTCTTCAGGTCCTCGAGCTCCTCGTCGGTGAAGCCCGCCTCGCGCCGCACTTCCATCGCGATCGGGATCGCCGCGTCGGCGCGCTCGCTCCGCGCACCCCCGAAGCTGAACTGTTTGTCCACCTGGCGGCGGAACTCCTGCGCGCGCTGGAAGCGCTCCGGATCGTCGCGCGTGAACTCCTTCACCCACTCGCTGCCGAAGCGCACGTGGGTGAGCTCGTCGGCGAGCACGTAGTCGATCGCCTGGCGCATCGTGTCGTCGCCGACCTTCTCCGCATAACGGATCATGTCGCGGAACACGTCGCAGGCGAGTCCCTCGAGACCGCGGTTCACGCCGGCCACGCGCAGCGCCGGATCGTCGGAGCAGGCGCACTCGAACAGGAACGTGCTCTCCGGGAACATCCCGGCCGAGCCGCCGATGTACGCGAGCAGCTTCTCGTAGATCTGCACGTGGCGCGCCTCGTCCCAGCACTGGCGCGCCATGTTCATCTTGAACTCCCACGGCGCGTCCGGGAAATCCCAGAGCGAGCGGCCGGCGCCCTCGAGCGCCTGGAGCTCGCCGACGAAGATCCCGTGCATGCGCAGCTGGAGCCGCGTGGTCACCGCGGGATCGGCGGGATCGAGCGGCTCGTTCAGCGTGACGAGCCCGAACGCGGGCCCGTATTCGTCGAACAGCTCCTCGGCCGCGGTGCCGCGCGTGGCCGCCTCGATCATCGGCGCGAGGCGGTCGAACACCTCCGCGACCGCGCCGGCGTCGTCGGGCAGCGTGGAAAGCACGGTCGCGGTGGTGTTGTCCTGGCGCACGAAGCGGCTGTCGCGCGCGAGCTCTGAGTGGTGGATGAATCGCTTCATGGGGCACCTCCGCGGGAGCGGCGAGTGCCAGGATAGCTACCGGCGCGGCGTCAGGTCGAGATCGGGCGGCGGGAAGTCGGGCAGCTTCCACTTGATGAACGGCTTGTCCTTCTGGTCGTGCCACGCGTTCGCCGACGCGATCGCCTCGTGGAACGCCTTTTCGAACGCCGCGAAGTCCTTCGCCTTGAGCGGCGCCTCGAGCTTCGACCAGTCCTTCTCCATGTACTCGTTGAGCGCGTCCTCGTGCTTGGGCCGCACGAAGCCGGCGAGCTCGAACAATCCCTTGGTCTCCTTCCACTGCCAGATCGCGTTCTCCCAGTTGCCCGCCTTCGCAGCGTAGAAGAGCTTCCAGGTACGCGCCCCGACCTCGGGCATGATCCGCGCGAGCCCGGGCTGGATGATCGCGAGCTCGTCGATCGTGAGGTCCTTCTGTTTGCCGTTGGAGAAGGTCATGCTGGCGACGATCTCGCGGACCCGTCCCTCGTCCATCTGCGTCTCCTTCGATGCGAAAGGCGGCGATCGTACCAGAATCGCCCCGGCGGCGTGGCCCCAAGGGTCGGCCTTCGAGTCTTCGCCGCGGTGGGAGGCCACCGTTCGCCTTCGCTCGCCTTCGGCTCGCCGCGCGCCGCTTCGCGGCGCTTGCTAGATCGCGTCGGGGCCGTGCTCGCCCGTCCGGATCCGCACCGCGTCCTCCATCGGGAGCACGAAGATCGTGCCGTCGGTTAGGCGCCCGCGGTTCGCCGTCACCACGAGCCGGCGCACGACCGCGTCCGCGAAGTCGTCCTCCACGGCGATCTCGATGCGGATCTTCGGCACGAGATGCATCGCGTACTCGGAGCCGCGATAGCGCGCGGTGGTCGGATCCGGCGTGGTGCCCTTCACCTCGGAGACCGTCATGCCGCGCACGCCGATCAGCCCGAGCGCCTCCTTGACCTCCTCGAGCTGGAACGAGTCGAGGATCGCCTCGATCTTGCGCATGCACACCCCGCACGGACCGGCCCGGAGGCCCAGGACGGCCTAGGATACGCGCTCCGGGCCACGAAGGAGATCGGCGATGCCCAAGCAGCGCAATCAGATCAAGATGAGCGACGAGGAGATCTGGAAGTTCATCGAGGAGCGCAAGAGCCTCCAGGTGGCGACGATCGGCGCCGACGGCGCGCCGCACCTCACCACGCTCTGGTTCGTGGTCGTCGATGGCGAGATCGCGTTCGAGACGTTCACGAAGTCGCAGAAGATCATGAACCTCAAGCGCGACCCGCGCATCGCGGTGTTGGTCGAGGACGGCATCGCCTACAACGAGCTGCGCGGCGTGTCGATCAACGGACGCGCGGTGCTGCACGAAGATCCCGCGGTCGTGATCCCCTTCGCGCGCAAGATGGTCCGGCGCAATCAGCCCGAGATCCCCGAGGAGCACGTAGAAGCCGCTGCGCAGATGATGGCCAGGAAGCGCACCGTGGTGGTGGTGAAGCCCGAGAAGATCGTGAGCTGGGACCACCGCAGGATCAGCGGGAACTACTAGGTGGTGGAGCGCGACGCGCTGCTCGCCGACCCGGAGTGGGGCGCGGCGTTCCGCGAAATCGAGCAGATCGCGGACGGGCGCCTCGTGGCGGCGCAGCGGCAGGAGCGCTGGCGGCCCGCGTGGTTCTGCGAACTCGAGCGTGGCGGGCGACGCTTCGGCGTGTACTACCGCGGCGACCGCGGCGTGCAGGACGACGGCGTCGAGACGCTGCGCCGCGAGATGGAGGTGCTGCGCACGCTCGAGGCGCACGGGACCCCGGTGTCGCACGTCTACGGCTTCTGCGAGACGAAGCCCGGCATCGTGATGGAGACCTCGCCGGGCCGCGCGAACCTCGCCACCGCCGAGAGCGAGGACGAGCGCCGCGCCGTGCTCGACCACTATCTCGATCTGCTCGCGCAGATCCACGCGCTCGACCCGCAGCTGTTCGAGAAGCTCGGCATGCCGATGCCGAGCACGCCCGAGGAGCGCAGCCTCGCCGACCTGCCGCGTTGGCTGCGCCTCTACCAGCGCTGCAAGAACCAGCCCGAGCCCGTGATCGAGCTCGCGCTGGGCTGGCTGCGCGAGAACGTGCCCGCACACCGCACGCGCGTGTCGTGTCTGGTCGGAGACTCGGGCCAGTTCCTGTTCGAGCGCGGGCGCGTGACCGCGATCCTCGACGTAGAACTAGCAACGATAGGAGACCCCCTCGCCGACATCGGCGCGCTGCTTTCGCGCGACCTCTCCGAGCCGCTCGGCGACCTGTCGAGCGGGATCGCGCGCTACCGCGAGCGCACCGGCGACGCGTTCAGCGCGCGCGACGTGCTCTACCAGGCGGTCCGGTTCTGCATCTTCACGCCGATGGCGACCTGCTGGCTGTGCGCGGAGCCGCCGCCCGGCTTGAACCTCGTGCAGTACGAGGCCTGGAACCTCGTGTACGGGCGCGTCCCGCTCCAGCTGATCGCGGAGATCGAGGGCGTCGAGATCGAGCCGCCGGAGCTGCCCGCGCCGCGCGACCACCGCTATGCGATCGTGGTCGACACGCTCGTCGAGCAGCTCGCGGCGCCGGGCGGCGCCGACGAGTACCGGCTCGACGTCGCGCGGCGCATCGCCGAGTACGTGCGCGAAGTCGATCGGCGGGGAGCGCGCCTCGAGGAGCAGGACCTCGACGAAGCGGGTGCACTGCTCGGGCGCCGGCCGGCGGGCTGGCGCGAGGCCGACGCCGAGCTCGAGCACCGCGCGATCGCCGCAGGCCCCAGCGAGCGCCCGGCGCTGCTGCGCTTCCTGGTCCGCAGGTCGCTGCGGCGCGAGGCGCTGCTCGGACCGGCAATTCGCGAGCTCGCGGGCGCGAGGGCACAGACGATTCGACTCTAGAGCGATTTTGATGCTTGAACCCCGACGGCGCCGCGCGCTATAACACGGTTACCCATTCCTTAACACTGTTAGCCGTTTGCCGATAATCGGACTGATATGGGCAAACGGACGGCACCAAGGCTCCGCGGGCGCGCCCACCGGACACCGGGCCCGCAGGCCGGAAGCGGAATACCCATGCCCCGACCCGAATCCAATCCGGGTGATGCCCCCGCTCGCGATCCGCGGCGCGAGATCCTCGACGCCGCATCGGCGCTCCTCTACGAGGGCGGCGCGGAGGGCCTCACGATCCGGCGCCTCGCGCTGCGCTGCGGGTACACCGCGCCCGCGATCTACCACATCTTCGGCGACAAGGCGGGCCTGCTCGACGCGATCCTGCACGAGACGATCGACGAGCTGTTCGAGCGCATCGCGCAGGTGCCCGAGGACACCGACCCGCGCGAGCGGATGCGCATGCAGTTCCGCGAGATCGTGCGCTTCGGACGCGAGCGCCCCACCAACTACCGGCTGATCGAGGCCCTGCGCCCGGATCAGGTGCCGCCCATCTACGACGTCGAAGGCGCGACCAAGCGACTCAACGAGCCGCTCGCGCGCATCGCGCGCGAGGGGGGAGTGGCGCACGACCCCGAGGTGCTGCGCCAGGCGCTCTGGGCGCTGCTCCACGGCGTGATCTCGCTGCCCGCGTCGCGGCCCGACGTGGAGTGGCGCGAGGGCTTCGAGGAGGTCGCGTTCGACGCGATGCTCGCCGGCCTGATGGGTGCCGGCGGCGGACGCACGACGTGAACCGACGCGGATGGCGGTGCTTCACCGCCGTCGCGGCGGCGGCCGCATTCTGCGCGTGCGGCCGCGACGAGGCCGCGCCCGCAAAGGGCACTCCCGTGACGGCCGAGCGCGTTTCGGCGCACCGCATCGTCGAGCAGATCCAGGCCACGGGCGAGCTGCTCGCGGTGGAGGAGGCCAGCGTCGCGGCGGAGGTCGGCGGGCGGATCACCGCGCTGCGCGTGTCGGAGGGCGCACCCGTCCACGCGGGCGATGTCGTGCTCGAGATCGACCGCGAGCGGCGCGAGCTCGAGCTCGCCAACGAGAATGCGATGGTGGCGGCTGCGCGCTCGGAGATCGCGCAGCAGCGGCGCGAGCTCGACCGGATCCGCACGTTGCACAAGAGCGAGGCCGCCTCGCAGGCGCAGCTCGACGCCGCGACCACGCGCGTGTCCGCTGCGGAGGCCGCGCTCGCCGCGGCGGAGGCCAAGCTCGGCCTCGCCCGGCTGGCGCTGCGCAACGCGAGCGTGGCCGCGCCGTTCGACGGACTCGTGGCGCGGCGGTTCGTCTCCGCGGGCGACCACGTGTCCGAGGGCGAGAAGCTGTTCGACCTCGTCGCGCTCGATCCGATCGAGGTGGAGTTCCACCTGACCGAGCGCGACTCCGCGCGCGTCGAGGTGGGTCACCCGGTCGAGGTGCGCGTCACGCCGTACCCCGACGAGGTGTTCCACGCCAAGGTGCACGTCGTGTCGCCGCGGATCGACCCGGCCACGCGCACGCTGCGCGTGAAGGCGCTGGTCGAGAACCCGGAGCGCAAGCTGCGGCCAGGCCTGTTCGCGCGCGCGGACCTCGGCGTCGCCGTGCGCGAGCGCGTGGCGATGGTCCCCGAGCAGGCGGTGCTCCAGCGGTCGGATGGCTCGGTGGTGTTCGTGGTGCGCGACGGCAACCGCGCCGAACGCCGCCAGGTGCGGCTCGGCGTGTTCCGCGACGGGCTCGCCGAGGTCGTGGACGGCGTCGCGGTCGGCGAGCAGGTGATCGTGCGCGGCAGCTCGCGCCTCGTCGACGGCTCCGTGATCGAGCTGCGCCGCTCCGACGGCACCGCCGTCGACGGGCTCGCCAACAGCGAGGCCGCGCCGGCGGTGGCCGGCGCGCCCGCGCCATCGCGATCGATCCCGTGACGCTCTCCGACGTCTCGATCCGGCGCCCCGTCCTCACCTGGATGATGATGCTCGCGCTGACCGTGTTCGGCGTGCTCGGCTACGAGCGCCTCGGCATGGACCAGTTCCCGAGCATGGACCTGCCGGTGCTCTCGGTGGTCGCGACGCTCGAGGGCGCCGATCCCGAGGGCATGGAAGAGGACGTCACCGACGTCCTCGAGGAGCAGCTGAACACCGTCGCGGGTGTGCGCTCGGTCCAGTCCACCACCTTCTCCGGGGCCACGCAGATCCGCGTCGAGTTCGAGCTCGGCACCGATCTCGACGTCGCCGCCCAGAAGGTGCGCGACAAGATCGCGTCGGTGCGGCGCGATCTGCCCAAGGAGATGGATCCGCCGACCGTCACCAACCACGACTTCAACGACGAGCCGATCCTCTGGATTCCGTTCAACTCTACGCTGCCGCCCGTGGTCGCGAGCGAGTACGTGCGCCGCGAGATCGCGCCCGTGTTCGAGACGATCCCGGGCGTGGTCGGCGTCGCGACGTTCGGGCGCAAGGACCGCCAGATCCGGATCTGGCTGCGCGGCGACGACCTGCGCGCGCGCGGCCTCTCCGCGAACGACGTCGTGGCGGCGCTCGGCCGCGAGCACGTCGAGGCGCCGGGCGGATTCGTCGAAGGCCCGAAGATGGAGTACGGCGTCAAGACCGACGCCGAGTTCCGCACGATCGCCGAGCTCGAACAGCTCGTGGTGAGCTACCGCGACGGCGCGCCTGTGATGCTCTCCGACGTGGCGCGCGTCGAGGACGGTGCCGAAGACGAGCGCTCGGTGCACCGCTACAACGGCCAGAACACGGTCGGCGTCGGCATCCGCAAGCAGTCGGGCGGCAACTCGGTCCAGATCGTCGACGAGGTATACCGCCGCCTCGGCGCGATCCGGAACAACCTGCCCGACGGGATCACGCTCGACGGCGACGCGAAGTTCCTCGACTTCACCACGGAGATCCGCGAGGCGGTCCAGGAGACCGAGTTCTCGCTGGTGTTCGGCGCGCTGCTCGCCGTGTTCACGGTGTTCGTGTTCCTGCGCCGCACGCGCCCGACGCTGATCGTAGCCACCGCGATCCCGATCTCGCTGATCGCGTCGTTCGGGCTGGTCTGGCTGTTCGGCTACACGCTCAACACGATGACGCTGCTCGGCATGACGCTCGCCGTGGGCGTCGTGATCGACGACGCGATCGTCGTGCTCGAGAACATCGAGCGCCACCGCGAGGCCGGTGAGGACGCGTTCGGCGCCGCGCGCGCCGGCACGCGCGAGATCGCGTTCGCGGCCAGCGCCGCGACCTTCTCGGTGGCGGCCGTGTTCGTGCCCGTGGTGTTCGTGAAGGGCATCGTCGGGAGCTTCCTGGGATCGTTCGGCGTCACTGTGGCGGGATCGGTGCTGATCTCGCTGTTCGTCGCGCTCACGCTCACGCCCATGCTCGCGGCGCGCATGAAGCCGCCCGCGCCGCGCGCGCACGGCAGCATCTACCACCGGCTCGAGCAGGCGTTCGCGCTCATCGAGTCGACGTATCGCCGCGCGCTCGACTGGACGCTCGCGCACCGCGGGCGCACGATCGCGATCGCGCTGTCCGCGTTCGCGGTTGCGCTGGGGTTCGGCCACGCGCTCCCGGGCGAGCTGTTCCCATCCGCCGACGAAGCGCTCTTCTTCGCGCGCTCCGAGACTGCACCGGGCACCTCGCTCGAGTCGACGCTCGAGTATCTCGAGCGCGACGAGGCGTGGTTCCTGGGCCAGTCCGAGGTGGCGGGGATGTTCTCCGCGGTCGGCGAGGGGGGACCGGACCGCGTCGGCATGGCCAACCAGGGCATGCTGTTCGGCACGCTCAAGCCGCGCAAGGAGCGGAAGCGGACCGTGCAGGAGCTGTTGCACGACGCGCGCGAGGCGCTGGGCAACGTGCCGGGCCGGCAGATCCGGATCTTCAACCCGGCCGAGATGATGCGCGGCGCCTCGCACGCGGGCGCGATGGAGATCGAGCTGCGCGGGAACCTGCCGCTCGAGGATCTCGCGCAGTGGGCGGACGCGATGATCGAGCGGCTCGCCGCGCACGGCGGCTTCGTCGATCTCGACCGCAGCCTCAAGCTAGGGCAGCCCGAGCTGCGCGTGATCCCCGACCGCGCGAAGGCGGCCGCGCTCGGCATCGACGGGCGCACGCTGGCCGACGCGGTCCAGATCATGATCGGCGGGCTCAAGGTGGGTGTGTTCAAGGAGGCAGGGCGCCGCTACGACATCCGCGCGCGGCTCGAGCGCGTCGACCGCAGCGACCCCGAGGCGATCGAGCGGCTGTACGTGCGTTCGCGCGACGGAAACGTGACCGAGCTGCGCAACGTGGTGCGCACCGAGCTCGGCGCGGCGCCTTCTTCGATCACGCGCCACGAGCGCCAGCGCAGCGTCACGATCAGCGCCAACCTCGACGACAGGGTGATCAAGATGCAGGAGGCGTCGCGCGTGGCGCTCGCGATCGGCGCCGAGATCCTGCCGCCGAACGTCCATGTCGCACTCGCGGGCAACGCCGAGCAGATGACCGAGAGCTTCCAGCAGGCGGGGATCGCGATCGGGCTCGGCGTGCTGGTGATCTTCATGGTGCTCGCGGCGCAGTTCGAGAGCTGGATCCATCCGCTCACGGTGATGCTCGCGCTGCCGATGGCGATGACCGGCGCGCTCGGCGCGCTGTTCTTGACCAAGAACTCGCTGAACCTGTTCAGCCTGATCGGGATCATCCTCCTGTTCGGGCTCGTGACGAAGAACTCGATCCTGCTGGTCGACTACGCCCAGCAGCTGCGCGCGGGGGGCATGGACAAGGTCGAGGCGATGCGCACCGCCGCGCCGATCCGGATGCGGCCCGTGCTGATGACCGCGGTCGCGATGATCTTCGGCGTGCTGCCCGCGGCGATCGGCGTCGGCCCGGGCTCCGAGACGCGCGCGCCGATGGCGATCGCCACGGGCGCCGGAATGCTCTCGTCGACGGTGCTCACGCTGCTCGTCGTGCCCGTCTTCTACATCGCGTTCGACGACTTCGCGGAGTGGGTCAAGCGCGGCTTCCGCAGAGCGCCGGTCGCGGCCCCGCGAGCCGTGCCCTCGTCCGCGGAGCTCGACGACGCCGCGGGTCGGCGGCGCAGGACGGCCTGACGCGACCCGTCTCCGCTCTTTGGGATTGAACTGCGAAGGCGCGCGGTGATAGCGTGCAGGGCCGCTGTCGGAGGTGGTTGGCCCCCCGTCATGCGGCGAAGAGCACGGTACGGAGCGCGATCGCGGTGTTCGCGGCCGTGTTCGGACTCGTCAGCCGCCCCGGCTTCGCGGCGGCCGGGAACCGTGCGGAGATCACTGCCGGCTCGGCCGCGGCGCGCGAGCACGGGCTGGCGATCGCGGCACCGAGTCCCCGCGATCACGGGACTTCCCACGTCGCGTTTCGGGCGAGCCACTACCACCGCGGTCGCGCGGGAGCGTGGCGGCACATTCCGACCGGAGCGTCCGGTCGCGCGTTGGCGCCGCGCAGCGGCCTGGGGCTGCGTCGCTCGTGCTGAACCCGCAGGACTCCGGGTTCCGCTTTGCGCTCATGAGTGGGGCGGCGCTCGCGGCCGCGCTCTCTCGATTCAGGAGGTAGGGAGACATGCGCGCAGACGCGGGCGAGGCGTTCGTGTTCCACGGAAGTGCGTCGGGAATCGCGAACGGCAATCCCGCGACGGCGAACACGCTGCTGAGCTCCACCAGAACTACGCGTATTTCGGGGGCAGCGTCGCGAGCGCTGGCGACACCAACGGCGACGGCTTTGCCGACGTGATCGTCGGCGCCGCTGGCTACCAGGGGCCCCCCCGCTCGACTTCGAGGGGGCGGCGTTCGTCTTCGAGGGAAGCAGCACAGGGATCGTGAATTCCAATCCCGCGACGCTCGCATCGAATCAGGCTCGGGCGGGAATGTACTTTCCTCCGAGCCGCGCCGCCGACATTCTCTTGGGTGGGGCCGGAGCGGGCGACGTGAACGGGGACGGCTACTCCGATGTGATCGTGGCAGCCCCAACTACACCGCAGGGCAGACGACCGAGGGGGCTGCGTTCGTCTTCCTCGGCAACGACAGGGACCGCCCCGTGCTCGCGCGCCAGCGTCGCGGCAACGGCAGCGGGATCGCGGTGCAGCCGTTCGGCCTCGCACAGTCGTCCGCGGGGTTCGCGGCCGAGCTGCGCGCGACCCATCCACAGGGCACCGGCCGCGTGAAGGCGCAGCTC
>DATFWW010000049.1:0-15840 GCA_035258825.1 Myxococcota bacterium | reverse complement strand
CAGGCGGTCGAAGCCCTCGGCGCGCACGCGTGCGATCGTCGCGGCCGCGGGCGCGGGACCCTGCCCCGAGATCGCGAACACGCGGTCGCGGCGCGCGTCGCGCACGAGGATCGGCACCTCGCCGCCCGGGCCGTTCTGGGTGGGCTCGAGCACCCAGAGCGCAAAGCCCATCGCGCACGCGGCGTCGGCCGCGTTGGCGCCACTCGCGAGCTGCTGGGCTCCGATCTGGGCCGCGAGGTGGTGCCCCGCGGCGACCGCGCCGCCGAAGCCGCGCACGGTGGGTCGCGTGGTGGTGGCCAAGCGGGCAGTATGCAGGGTCGCGCGCCCTCTGCGCTCGCGGGGGTATGATCCCAGCGGCCACGCAACCCCCAAGGAGTCCCTCCGATGCCGCTCGACCCCCAGGCGAAGGCCCTGATCGACGCGATGCCTCCGCTGCCCGATTTCTCGAACGTCGACCTCGCCGGGATCCGCGCGGCGATGGCGGCGGCGCCGGTCGCCGAGGGCGAGCCGGTGGCGCGCGTCGAGAATCGCGCGCTGCCGGGACCCGCGGGCCAGATCCCCGTGCGCGTCTACACACCGAAGGGATCGGGGCCGTTCCCGGGGCTCGTCTTCTTCCACGGCGGCGGGTTCGTGCTCGGCAACCTCGACACGCACGACGGGCTGTGCCGCGGCCTCGCCAACGCCGGCGGCTGCACCGTGATTTCGGTCGACTACCGCCTCGCGCCCGAGCATCCCTATCCGGCGGCGCCCGAGGACTGTTATGCCGCGGCGCAATGGGTGGCGAAGAACGGCGCCGAGCTCGGCGTCGACGTCTCGCGGCTCGCGGTGGGCGGCGACAGCGCGGGCGGCAACCTCACCGCGGTCACGGCGCTCCTGGCGCGCGATCGCGGCGGCCCCGCGCTGCGCTTCCAGCTGATGATCTACCCGGTCACGAACTGCGCGTTCGACTCGCCTTCGTACCGGGAGAACGGCGAGGGCTATTTCCTCACGATCGGCATGATGCGCTGGTTCTGGCAGATGTACCTCACGCGCCCGGAGCAGGGCGCCGAGGCGTACGCGTCGCCGCTGCGCGCCGCGGACGTCGCGAACCTCCCGCCGGGGCTGTGCATCACCGCGGGCTACGACCCGCTGCGCGACGAGGGGGAGGCTTATGCGGCGCGGCTGCGCGAGGCGGGCGTCGACGTACCCACGTCCCGCTACCCGAGCATGTTCCACGGCTTCCTGAGCGTGGGCGCCCAGCTCGATCGGGCGCGCGAAGCGCTCGCCGAGATCGGCGCGTCGCTGCGCGCGGCGCTCGCCTGACGCGATGGCTCCGGCTCCCGTGCTCACGCCCGAACGCAAGCGCGAGCTGCTCGCGCGCGTGCCGCTGTTCCAGGGCTTCGCGCCGCGCGACCTCGATGCGCTGGTGCCCGCCGCCAGATCGGTCACGGTGGCCGCGCGCAAGGAGGTGTGCCACAAGGGCGACGCCGGGTCGCAGCTCTTCGTGGTGATCGACGGCCGCCTCAAGGCGCTCAGCACCTCGAGCGACGGCAACGAAGTCGTGTTCAACGTGATGGGCCCGGGCGAGGTGTTCGGCGAGATGGCGCTGCTCTCCGAGAGCCCGCGCAGCGCTACCGTGCGCGCGATCGAGCACTGCGAGCTGCTCCTGCTCGACCGCCGCGACTTCCTCGCGTTCCTCAAGCGCAGCCCCGAAGTCGCGCTGCGCATGCTCACCTACCTCGTCGAGCGGCTCGCGCGCGTGAGCGAGTTCATCGAGGACGTGCAGTTCCTGAACCTGCCTGTCCGGCTCGCCAAGAAGCTCGTTTTGTTCGCCGACCGCTACGGCCACGAGGCCGAGCACGGTGCCGTGAAGATCGACCTCAAGCTCTCTCAGGAGGAGTGGGGCGATCTGGTCGGCACCACGCGCGAGAGCATCAACAAGCAGATGCGCGCGTGGGGGGACGCGGGCCTGATCCGCGTCGACGCGGGCTACATCACGTTGCTGCGGCCACAGGCGATCGAGCGCCTGGCCCACACCATCCTCTGAGCGCACATGGAACGCCGCGTCACCGTCGAAGGCTGTCTCAACTTCCGCGATCTCGGCGGCTACCCGACGCGGGACGGCGGCGCGCTGCGCTGGCGCCAGCTGTTCCGCGCGGACGGACTGCACGCGCTGTCCGCGCGCGGTGTCGCGACGCTGCGCGACGAGATCGGCCTCGGCGACATCATCGACCTGCGCTCGAGCGCGGAGCTTTCGCTCGACGGCCGCGGATTGCTCGAGCGCGAGCCGGTCCGATTCCATCACCTGCCGCTGTTCGACGCCAGCCGCGGCCAGCGCAATCCGGCTGCCGACATCGCGAGCCTCGCCGACCTCTACTTCGGCATGATCGATTTCGCTCGCGAGCCGATCGCGAAGGTGATCACGGTGCTCGCGCGCACGAAGGACCCCGCGGTGTTCCACTGCGCAGCCGGAAAGGACCGCACGGGCGTGATTTCGGCGCTCCTGCTCTCGCTGCTCGGCGTGCGCGACGAGCTGATCGTCGCCGACTACGCCGCCACGCGCGAAGCGCTCGACGCGATCGTCGACCGCCTGATGGCGAGCCAGGGGTACCAGGGGATGTTCGACGAATTGCCGCCCGACACGCTGCACGCCAACCCGGAGACGATGGAGGCGTTTCTCACCCGGGTGCGCGCCGAATTCGGCGGCATGACCGATTACGCGCGCGACATCGGCGTGGATCCCGCCGATGTGGAACGCCTGCGCACCCGGATGATCGAGCGTTGACGCGCACCGTGCTGCTCACGGGCGCCACCGGCTTCGTGGGCAAAGTGGTGCTCGAGGAGATCCTGCGCCGCCGCGCGCCGCTCGGCGTCGCGCGCGTGTTCGCGCTCGTGCGCGCGGGCAGTCCCGAGCATGCCGCATCGCGCTTCCGGGCCGATGTCTGCAACTCGGCGTGTTTCAGCGCCCATCCGAGCGGGTGGGGCGAATTCGTCGAGCCGCTGCCGGGAGACGTGACCCGGCTGGGACTCGGCCTCACGCCGGACGCGCGCGCGCGCGTCGCCGCGGAGGTCACCCACCTGATCCACTGCGCAGCGTCGGTCGAGTTCACGCTGCCGCTCGCGGAGGCGCTCGACGTCAACACACGCGGCGCCCTCCACGCCCTCGACGTCGCGCGCGCATGCGCGCGGCTCGAATCGTACGTGGGCGTCTCCACCGCGTACGTCACGCCGCATCCGGATCCGTTCGGCCGCCGGAACGGACCGCGCGTGCACCGCGCGGAGGAGGTGCTCGCGCCGCTCCCGCGCGATCCCGAGGCGCTCTACGCGTCGCTGTGCGCGGGGAGGGAGGACGAGGCGCGCCTGCTGGCCGAGACCGGCCACCCGAACACCTACACGCTCACCAAGTGTCTCGCCGAGCACCTCACGGTTCGGCGCGCAGGCGATCTGCCGGTGACGATCGTTCGCCCGAGCATCGTCTCGGCGTGCCGCGCGCATCCCGCGCCGGGCTGGATCGACAGCGCGGCGGCGTTCGCGGCGTTCGTCGCGATGATCGGCGCCGGGAAGCTGCGCGTCCTCGCAGGAGATCCGGACACGCGCCTCGATGTGGTGCCGTGCGACGACGTGTCTCAGCGGATCGTCGGCGCGGCGTTCGCGCCGCCGCCGCGCGGTGCGCCGCGCATCCAGCACGCCGTCGCCGGTCTCGCGAGTGCGCTGTCGATCGCGATGTGTCGCGAGGGCATCGTCGGCTGGTTTCGCGACCATCCCGCCGGCGGCCGGCCGCGCGTCGAGTACGTGGGCCGGCGCGGTCCCGCATCGCGCGCCGCACACGCGCTGCGGCACGAGCTCCCCGCGCGCGGTGCGGCGCTGTGGCTCGAGCTCAAGAGCCGTCCCCATCAGGCGCGCGCGGTCCGCAAGCTGGTGGAACGCCTGCGCATCCTCAACGACGACTTCGCCTACTTCACCCACGCCACGCTCGACTTCGCGAGCTCGGCCAAATGCGATCCGCCGATCGAGCCCGCGCACTACCTCGCCACCGTGTGCGAGGGCGTGAGCCGACACCTGCTGCGGCGCAGCGATCGCCCGCGCCGCGCGGCGGCGGCCCGGCGCGTCAATTGATTCGAGTGCCGGGCTCCGCGGGCAGCCGCACGCGAAAGACGGTGCCGTGGCCCGGTGTCGACTCCACCTCGATCTCACCGCCGTGGCTGGAGACGATCTGGTGGGCGATGCCGAGGCCGAGGCCCGTGCCGACCCCGACCGGCTTCGTGGTGAAGAACGGGTCGAAGATGCGGTCCATCAGGTGGGGCGGAATCCCGCATCCGTCGTCCGCCACCGACACGATCACGTAATCGCCGTCGGGCCGCGTCGCCACGAGCACATGTCCGCCCGGCTCGACCGCCTGCGCCGCGTTGATCACCAGGTTCAGGAACACCTGGCGCAGCTGCTGCGGAGCGCACACCACGCGCGGTAGCGCGTCGTCGAACTCGCGCAGCACGTTCACGCGGCTGCGCAGCTGGGCGGAGGCCACGTGCAGCACGTCCTCGAGCAGCGGCCGCAGGTCGGTGGGCACGCGCTCGGCGCTGCCCGCGTGGGCGATGCTGCGCACGCTGCGCACGATCTCGGCGGCGCGATCGATCCCCTCGATCGTCTCCTCGAACAGCGCATCCACGTCGCGCAGGATCTCGGCGTGCTCGGGCGCGGCGGGCAGCACGCCCAGCTCCTTCCAGATCGCCTCGAGCTGAGTGAGATTCGAGCGCACGAACGCGAGCGGGTTGTTGATCTCGTGCGCGATCCCGGCCGCCAGCTCGCCGACTGCCGCGAGCCGCGCCGAGGTGATCAGCTGCCGGCGCAGATCAGAGACCTCACGGGGATCTTGCGCGTGCGCGATCGCGCGGCGGCGCCAGAGCGCGATCGCAGTTCCGGCAATCGCCGCCCCGGCGAGCGCACCACCCATGGCGACTAGCAGATACGCGAGCAACCCGAGGCCCACGCGTCTGCATCGGCCCGCCCGCACGCGCGCTTGATCCCGATGACCTGGCAGCGCGACCCGAGGCTCGAACCGCGGCGCTTGCGGATCAGCGCGCCGCGAGCAGCTCGGCCGCCGCCGCGACCGCGCGCTCGGGCGCGAGCTGCACGAGGCAGCGCTGGTCGCCGAGCGGGCACACAGGACGGCCGCAGGGCCGGCAGGCGACGTCCTCGAACAGCACGCGCTGGCGGTCGAGCAGGTGGGCGGTGTGGCGGGGATCGGTGGGGCCGATCAGCGTCACCACGGGCCGGCCGAGCGCCACGGCGACGTGCCTTGCACCGTTGTCATTGGTCAGGATGAGGTCTGCGCGCGCAGTGATCGCCGCGAACACCTCGAGCGAGGGATCGGGCTCCAGCAGCGCCACGTGGCGCTCCGCCATCGCGGCCGACACCCGGCGCGCGATCGCAATTTCGTCGGCGGTGGGGGCGGGCGCCAGCACGGGCAGCAGGCCGAAGCGCCGCCGGATCTCGTCGCCCGCGCGCGCGAAGTGCTCCGGCGGCCAGAGCTTGCTCGCGCCGTACGCGGCGCCGGGCGTGACGAGCAGCACCGGCTCGCCGGGCGCGACGCCCGCGCGCGCGAGCACCGCCGCGGCGCGCTCCGCCGCGGCGGCGTCCACGTGCAGCTCGAGCGCATCGCCCGCGTCTCGCACACCGAGCGCGCGCGCGACGCGCAGGTAGCGCTCGATCATCGAGATCGCGACGCGCGCGCCGCGCTCGCGCGGCGGCTCGATCGCCTGGGTCAGCAGGAAGCGGCGCCACGGGTCGCGCGCGTATCCGACCCGGACCGGGATGCGCGCCGCGAACGGGTCGAACGCCGCGCGCGCGGAGTCGGGCAGCAGCACGGCGGCGTCGAATCCGCGGCGGCGCAGTTCGCGGGCGCGCTCCGCCACATCGCGCCATGCGCGGCCGCGCAGCGGGATGAAGGCATCGAAGCTCTGATTTCCGCGCAGCAGCCCCTCGTGTTGGGGCAGTCCCAGCACCGCGATCTCCGCGCCCGGCAGGCCGCGCCGCAGCGCGCGCAGCGCAGGCGTCGCCATCACCGCGTCGCCGAGCGGATTCGGCAGGCGCACGAGGAGGCGCCGCACGGGAGGCCGACCAGGCCGCCGCGCAGCGAGCCGAAGGCGAGCGAAGGCGGGCCCCTGCATGGGTGGACCTACAGGAAGAAGTCGTAACGCTCGTCACCGGGCTCGATCGCGAACGTCTCGCGCGGGTCCTCGACCATCTTTTCGAGCCACCAGTTGACGCCGTTGTACAGACAGGTCACCTCGCGGCACTCGCGGCTCGCGTCGAAGCGGTCCATCAGGTTGCCGAGCTGTCCGGCGGTCCGCTGCGCCGTCGCCGGGTCGGCATAGGCATCGGTTCCGCCGATCCGCGCCTTCTCGACGCCGCGGTGCGCGGGGCAGTTGAACGTACCCATCGGTGTGAGCACCTGTCGCAGTGCCTGCATGTGGCATACGCGCGGCTGGTGGGTGAACTCGCGCCAGCTCCCCTCCTCCAGTACGCGGAGGTTGGTGCTCACGCGCACCTTGAACGTCTCCGTCTCGAGCTGTCTAGCGCGGTCCACCTCGGCGCGGATCCGTGTGACCGCGCGGTCGATGTCCACCGCGGCCTGCGGGTCCATCACCTCCGCGCCGCCGGCGCCGCGCTCGAGCACGGGCTTCAGCGCGATGTAGTCGAAGCCGTAGCGGCGGGCCCGCTCGGTGGCCATCACCACCTCGTTGATGTTCTCGCGGATCGCGACGTCATCGCGCGACGCGCCGCCCCAGACGATGATGTACGAGAATCCGATCTGGAACGCCGGATTGCGGGCCTTGATCACCGGGATCCACGCGCAGATCTCGTCGAGCGTGAGCGACCTCTTGACCGGCTTGTGCATGGCGCGGAACAGCTCGTCGCTGCCCGCGTCGAGCGAGAGCCGCACCCAGTCGCGGGCATCGAGCGAGTCGGCGATCTCGAGCAGCACGTCGCCGCGGCTCCCGTTGGAGACCACGGCGATCTGCAGCTCGAGGTCCTTGAGGAAGCGAACGAAATCCGGGAACCCCGGGTAGATCGTCGGCTCGCCCCCGCCGATCAGGATCACCGAGCGCAGCCCGCGCTCCACCATCGTGATGATCGACGACCGCAGCGTCTCTTCGTCGTGCCGGTGCTTCGTGTTGAGGATGTCCCAGTCGATGCAGTGATCGCAGCGATAGTTGCAGGCGGTAGTGAGATCGAGGTTGATCGAGATCGGCGCGATCGCGGGCGGCGCCGGGTCCGGCCGCCCGCTCGCTCGCGCGCTGCGCAGGTCGCGGCGCCAGCGCAGGTAGGCCGAGAGGTGCTCGCGCAGGGAGGGCTGGCGCAGCTTTCCGGTGAAATCGTGGATGGCTTCGATCACGGGGTCTCTTGCTCGAGGTAGGCGCGCGCGAGCTCCGCGAGGAGCCCCATGCGCGGCGCGATGTCACGTGCTCGGGACCTGCGGTCCGCCTCGTCCGGCATGCGCATCCGCGCGACGAAGTCCGCGACCAGGGTGGAGAGGGGATCGTCGATCGCGACGATTCGATCGGAGGAGGCGAAAGATAGCCGGTAGGTCTCCGCGGCCACCACACGCTCCGCGGTGCGGCCGTCGATCGCGATCGCGGCGCGTCGCGGTAGGCGATCGGAGGTCGCGAGCACCACCTCGACCGCGCAGGCGTGGCTCCGCGATCGGTAGCGGAATCGGAGGGTTAGCGGCGCGTCGTCGCGCGTGCGCGGCTCGGCGCGGATCTCGTCGACCGCCGGCGCATCGCCGGGCACGAGCGCCTGGAGCATCGACAGCGGGTGGGAGAGCGAGTCGCGGAGCGCGCCGAGCCCGAACGAGGCGGGCTGGAGCTCCATGCGGAACTCGCGCGGCGGCGCCGCGAGCGAGCCCGGGTGCAGTCGCTCGAAGCCGGAGAGCGTGAACGGCCACTGGCAGTTCTCGTACAGGAGCAGGCGTCGGGTATCGAACGCCGTGGTGATCTCGGCCGCGCGAGCCGCGAGGTCGGTCCCGCCCCACACGAGCGGCTTCTCGCACAGGGCGGCGAGGCCGCGGTGCGCCGCGCGCAGGAGGTGTCTGGCGTGCGACTCGGCGGGCGAGAGGATCGCGACGGCGTCGAGTGGCTCCGCGGCGAGCATGCGCTCGGCGTCGGCATAGCCGCGCGGCGACACGCCCGCATGCCGCTCGATCTCGACGAGCGCGGGAGCGATCGAATGCTCGGAGGTGACCGAGAAGCAGGGCACGGCGGCGCCCGCGGCGATCAGCTCGCGCGCGACGAATGGGCCCAGGCCCTGGCGCGCGCGGCGCGCGCCGATGATCCCCACGCGCGGCGCGTTCACGGCGCGGCTCCATCGGAGCACTCGGCCAGGATCTCGCGGTAGAGCAGTTCGTAGGCAGAGACCATCTGATCGGCGCGGAAGTGCTCCGACACGCGCTTTGCACCGGCGGCGCCCAGGCGCATCGCGAATGCGGGTTCGGCGAGCAGCCGCTCGAGTGCGCCCGCGAGCGCTGCGGCGTCGCCGGGCGGAACGAGCAGCCCGGTCTCCTCAGGGACCACGATCTCGGCGAGCCCGCCGACCGCCGACGCCACCACGGGGCGCGCGCGCGCCATCGCCTCGAGCGCCGCCACGCCGAGGCCCTCGTGGCGCGAGGGCAAAGCGAACACGTCGCACGCCTCCAGCAGGTCGGGCACGTCGGCGCGATGGCCCAGGAAGTGCACGCGCTCGCCGATTCCGAGCCGCGCCGCACTGGCTTCGAGCGCAGCGCGCTCGGGCCCGTCGCCCGCGATCCAGAGCGCATAACGCGAGCGCTGCGCGAGCGCGGCGGCCGCGGCGAGCAGCACGTCCACGCCCTTGCGGTGCACGAGGTGGGCCGCGACGAGCATACACGGGGTATCCGGTGCGGCGCCGAGCCGATCGCGCAGCGCCGCGCGCGGCGCGCTCGGCGCGAGCGCGGCGGGATCGACTGCGCTCCAGATCACGCGGATGCGCTCCGGCGGGACGCCTCCGTCGCGCAGTCTCCGCGCGACCGCGGGCGAGATCGCTGCCGCGCGCCGCAGGAGATTCCCGTAGAGCCAGCGCGTGCGCAGCCCTCGCGAGACGCGCCGATCCATGCGCCGCGTCGAGAGCGCCGGGACACCCGCAAAGCGCGCGCCGGCGCCGCCGAGCCAGTTCGCGCGGCCGGTGTGGCAGTGCACGAGGGACGGCGCATGGCGCCGCAGCACCGCCGAGATCCGGTACGCCGCGCGGATCGACAGATCGCTGCGCATCGGCACGCACTCGACCGCGAAGCCGCGCGCGCGCGCCTCGCACTCCGCGGCGCTGCCGGGCGGGCACACGAGCAGGTTCGCGTGGCCGCGCGCGCGCAGGCCGTTCATCAGCAGGATGAGCTGCACCTCTCCGCCCGAAAAACCGCGCTCGCCCGTGACGTGCGCGACGCGGAGGGGGGTGGCCGTCACGCCCAGCGGATCAGCGCCCGCAGCGCCTCGGGCGCGAGCGTGTAGGACTTTGCGCAGAACTCGCAGCGCACCTCGAGCGACTCACCGCTCTGTGCGGCGCGCGCGATCTCGTCATCGCCCAGCAGCCGCACGGCGGAGGCGACGCGATCGGCGTCGCAGTTGCAGCGGAACCCCACCTCGCTCTCGACGGGCTCGCGCGAGCCGAGGCCGTCGAGCAGCCGCTCGACGAGGTCGCGCGCGTTCCAGCCCGCGGCCACCGACTCCGACGGGTGCGCCGTGCGGAGCGCGTTCTGCTCGGCGCGCAGCGTCTCCCCCTCGCTCGCGCCCGGCAGCGCGTGCACGAGGTATCCCGCGGCAGCGGCGATCCCGCCGGCCCGATCTTCCTGCACTCCGAGCGCCACGGCGGTTCGGCTCTGTTCGCTCTCGGCGAGATAATGGGTCAGATCGCGCGCGATCGTGCCGTATACGATCTGCACCACGCCGGTGTAGGGTGGCTGCCCCGGCCGCTGGCGCACGACCGTGAGCACTCCCGCGCCGACGGCGGTGTGCACGTCGAGCTCCCCGTTCACGCGCGGCGGATGGGCGTGCGGCTGGACGACGTAGCCACGGGCACGTCCCGCGCCGTCGGCCAGCGCCACCACGCCGCGCAGCGGTCCGTCGCCTCGAAACTGGATCTGTACGCTCTCGCCGCTCTTGCCCCCGGCCGCGAGCAGCAGTGCGCCGAGCAGCGTGCGCCCGAGCGCGGCGGTGGCGGTCGGCGAGGTGGTGTGACGCCGCGCCGCCTCCGCCACGAGCCGGGTGCCCACGATCGCGCGCACCGCGATGCCGCCGTCGCGGGACATCGCCCGCACCATCCGGTCGGGCGCGGCGCGCTCGGACAATGCCACCTCGGTCAGAACTTCGAGAACATCTCGGCGAGGCCGACGTAGTTTCCGGCCAGGGCGCCGAAGGTCGTCAACAGGAACACGAGGAAGATCCGCAGCAGCCGGTTTCGCCACCACTGCACCGGCGATCCGAAATCGTCGGCCACCCGCTCGAACTCGCGCACCATCGGAGGCACGAGATAGGCCTGGAGCAGCGCGAGCACGTGTCCCGCGCCGAGCACGGGCGACAGCGCCGTGATCGGCGCAACGGGAAACGACGACAGCACGACGAGCGGATGGGCGAGGGAGAGCGCTGCGCCGACCGCGGTGAGCCCGCCGGTGGCGGTGATCCAGAACACGAGCTGCCGGCCCGCCACCGACGCGCCGTGGGCGACGCCGATCCAGACGAGTCCGAGCACCACGGCGGCCGGCAATCCCCAGCCGGCCCACTTCCAGACCGCGGATACGGGCGGGATCTGGCTGATCGCCTCGATGTCGACCGAGCGCTGCGCCGTGAGCGCGTCGCGAATGCCCGCCACATGGCCTGCGCCGACCACCGCGACCACGCGCTCGCCCTCGGCCGCGAGGATCTTGTGGGCGAGGTAGGCGTCGCGCTCGTCGATCAGCGTGGTCTTCACGGACGGCAGCTCCCGGCCGAGCTCGCGCATCAGCTCCGAGATCACGTCTTGGTCGCGGATCCGCCGCAGCTCCTCCTCGTCGAGATCGGGGCGATCGACGATGCTCGCGATCAGCGCGGCGAGCAGCTTCGATTTGTTCCAGAGCGACATCGAGCCCCACGCGCGCCGCAGCGTGATGCGCACGTCGCGGTCGCACAACGCCACCGGGATCCGATGCACCTCGGCCGCGCGCGCGGCTTCGAGCAGCTCGGTGCCCGGAATCACGCCGAGCGCGCCGCCGAGCTTCTTCTGGTAGGAGGCGAGCACGAGGTTCGCGAGCAGTGGGGCGAGCTGGCGCTGGCGGATCACCTGGCGCAGATCGAGGTTCTCCCAGCGCTGGCGGTGCGACAGCGCCGCGAACCGCTGCGCGTCGAGCTCGATGCACACGCAGTCGGGGCGCTCCTTCTCGATCACCTCGCGCACGAGGTCGGCCGACTCGCGCGAGACGTGAGCGGTGCCCACGAGGATGAACTCGCGGCCACCGATCTCGAGCACGTGCACGTCGGGCGGGTAGTCGCGCGCGGGCGCGGTCGTGGGTTCGGCGGAGTCGCTCATCGGGACGCCACCCTAGCTCAACGCGGAATCCGGCCGTGGGCTTCCCCCCGGGAGCTCGGGAACTTCGAAACGGATGGCGCGTCGCGGCCGATTTCTGCTCAGGAGCTGCTCGCGAGTTGCCGATGCGTGGTGGGTCATGCCTCAGAAGACCTCTGCCGGTATCGACGTTTCGAGAGAAGAAGAGCGGTACCTGCGCAGCGCGTTCCGGCGCTTCGCGCTGCCCTACGTGCTCGTCTTTGCCGCGGTCGCCTGGGCCGCCACGACCTTCGTATCGGGCGATGGCCCGGCCGGCTCGAGTCAGGAGACGAA
Source organism: Myxococcota bacterium (assembly GCA_035258825.1). Classification (GTDB taxonomy): domain Bacteria; phylum Myxococcota_A; class UBA9160; order UBA9160; family SMWR01; genus JAHEJV01. The sequence continues at coordinate 3,984 of DATFWW010000049.1, read as the reverse complement.
GGCGCTGCGCGACAAGGTCGCCTCGCTCGAGCAGTCGGTCGCGGGACTCGAAGCCCGCCTCGACGAGGTCGGAACGGAACTCGAACGAGCGACCGGCCGGATGGGTGCGCTCGAGGGCCGCAAGCCCGAGCGCGCTCCGGCGGTCGACACCGATGGACTCGAGCGCGCGCTCGGCGACGCGACGCGGCGAATCGCCGAGCTCGAGCGGCAGAATGGGTCCGGTGCCACCGCGGCCGAGCGGATCGACGCGCTGGCTGCGCGCATGCAGCGGATCGAGAGCGCTGCGCGTCCGCAGACGGCCCCTCCGACGGCACCGGCCGCTCCCGCTCCGGCGGCGCCCGCGCCTGCTCCGATTCCGTAGGGCTCCCCCCGGCCGTCCGGGGCACCACCTTGCACGACGGAATCGCATTCGTAGCCTTGAGTCCGGGCTGCGCGATCGGCCCGCCCGATCGCACACCCAGATGGAGGTCCGGAGCGCCATGAAACGCGTGCTGCTCTTCCTCGCCACGAACTTCGCGGTGATGATCGTGCTCTCGATCAGCGCGACGCTGCTCGAGGGCTTCCTCGCCGCGCGCGGCGTGCATATCCCACAGCAGCAGCTGCTCGTCTACGCCTTCGTGTTCGGCATGGGCGGCAGCTTCATCTCGCTGCTGATTTCGAAATGGATGGCGATCCGCGCGACCGGCGCGCAGGTGATCTTGGAACCGCGCAACGACATCGAGGCTTGGCTGCTCCAGACCGTGTCACACCACGCGCAGGCGGCCGGAATCGGCATGCCTCAGGTGGCCATCTTCCCGTCCGACTCCCCGAACGCCTTCGCGACCGGCGCGCGGCGCGACAGCGCGCTCGTCGCGGTGAGCTCGGGCCTGCTCGAGCGCATGGATCGCACAGAGGTCGCGGCAGTGCTCGGCCACGAGGTGACCCACGTCGCCAACGGGGACATGGTCACCCTCGCGCTGATCCAGGGCGTGCTCAACACCTTCGTGATCCTGCTCTCGCGCGTGATCGGCGGATTCGTGGATCGCGTCGTGTTCCGCAACGACGAGCGCGGCCCCGGCTTCGGCTACGTGTTCGTGGTGATCGCGACGCAGATCCTGCTCGGCATCCTCGCGAGCATGATCGTGTTCTGGTTCTCGCGGCGCAGAGAGTTCCGCGCCGACAGCGGCGGTGCGCGGCTCGCGGGCCGCGAGGGCATGATCGCGGCGCTGCGCCGCCTACAGCGCGAGACCGAGCCGCAGCCGCTTCCCGAGCAGATGCGCGCGTTCGGCATCACCTCACCGCCCGCCGTGATGCGGCTGTTCATGAGCCATCCGCCGCTCGAGGAGCGCATCGCGGCGCTGCAGAGCGGTTAGGGACCAGCGATCGACGCCACGCCCGAGATCACGAGCCGCACCAGCTCGCTCTGCCGACTCGTCTGGGTCTTCGCGAAGACCTGCTTGAGCTGACTTCGCGCGGTGTTCATCGTGACTCCGCGCGCGACCGCGGCCTCGTCGAGCGAGGCTCCCTGGCACAGCAGCTCGACGAGCTGGGTCTCGGCTTCGGTGAGGCCGTAGAGCTCGCGCAGCACCTCGCGGCGGCGCAGCACACCCCGTTCGAGATCCGCGACGTAGAGCACCACGACGGCATCGGCTGCGGTGGGATCTCCGGAGTGCGGTCGCAGCGGGCCGACCATCACCGCGAACGGCCGCCGCCCGGAACGCCGGCTCACCAACAGCACGGCGGACTCGATCAGCCGGCCCGCGACCGCCGCCTCCACCGACGACGCGACGGCGCGGCGAAGCGCCGCGTCGTCGTTCGGAGTCGCCGCGCGCACCGCGTTGCCGTCGAGCGCAATTCCGTCGTTCTGGGCGAAGATCTGCCGCGCACCGCGATTCGCGAGCAGAAGGTGTCCGCGCGCGTCGAGCAGCGTGACCCCGGTCGGGAACCGGTCGATCGCGTCGGCGAGTGCCTGGTGTCGCCGGGTCTCGGCCATCAGCCGGTAGCCGAGCGCGAGATGGGGCACGAGCAGGTCGCCGAACTCGAGGTGCGACTGGTCGAACGGGCCGGTCCGGTCGGTCGGAAAGATCGCGAGCGCCGCAGCCGGTTGTCCGCTGTCGAGCGCAATCGTGTGCGCCACGGGCGGATGCGGGCCGAGGCCCTGGGGGACCATCCATTCGAGATAGAAGTCGGAGGCGCGCAGGCGCTCGTCGGGGATCACCTCGGTCGTCAGCCCGAATCGGCCAACGAAATTGCGGCGGCGACCCTCCTCCCAGGGCAGGCCCTTCTTCGCGTACTCGATGAAACGCGGGTGGAATTCCTCGCGGAACCCCCCGGAGCGATAGATCACATCCGCGAGAGGCATCCCCGGCGGCTGGAGCGCGATCCCGGCGGGGGCGCCGTCGAATGCGTCGGACAGCGCCTGGATGAAGTCCTGCCAGCGCGCAGCGTCGAGGGTGGCCTCGTAGATGCACCGGATCAGGGGAAGGGCAAGCAATCGGTTCATTGCCCGCCACCGTGGATATCGAAGAGCCGAAGAAGGTATCCCGAAGCAAAGAGGCCCGCTCCGATTTGGAGCGGGCCTCGAGGATCAATCATGTGCGCAAGTGACTGGAGTCGTGATTGTCCTCAACCGAGGAGAAACCAGAGAAGCCGTGGGCACTGTGGCGCCAGCGGTCCCTCATCCGCCGACACCACCGACCTCTCCAGGTCCGCCAACCGAGGATCATGCAGGAGATCTGTAGCTGGCTGCACCACCCATTTGGGGGCCGTACTGCATCTCAGACGATTCGAGCACTGGATAACGGGCGCTAGGGCCGAGATGGGGCCGGATTTGGCACAGGTGATTTGGCACAGGTGGATACTGGGCGACGCGGCTCCACCCCTCTACTCCGCGAGGTCTTCGATCGGCGGGCAGGTGCAGACGAGGTTCCGATCGCCGTAGGCATTGTCGATCCGCCCCACGGGTGGCCAGTACTTGTATTCCGAGAGCCAGGGCGCCGGCCACGCCGCCTGGCGCCGCGAATAGCGGTGATCCCACTCGTCGGCCGAAACCGCGAGCGCCGTGTGGGGCGCGTTGCGCAGCGGGCTGTCGTCCGCGTCGAGCTCACCGCGCTCGATAGCGCGGATCTCCGCGCGGATCGCGATCAGCGCGTCGCACAGCCGGTCGAGCTCCGCGCGCGGCTCGCTCTCCGTGGGCTCGATCATCAGCGTGCCGGGAACAGGGAAGCTCATCGTCGGCGCGTGGAAGCCGTAGTCCATCAGGCGCTTGGCGATGTCCTCCACGCGCACGCCGGAGCCCTCGAACGGGCGGCAATCGATGATGAACTCGTGCGCCACCCGCCCGCGCGGGCCCGTGAACAACACGTCGTAGTGTCCGCGCAGCCGCGCAGCCATGTAGTTCGCGGAGAGGATCGCGATCTTCGTCGCCGAGGTCAGACCCTCGGCACCCATCATCGCGATGTAGACCCAGCTGATCGGAAGGATGCTCACGCTGCCGCACGGAGCGGCCGACACCGCCCCTTCGCCATGGGCGGGATCGCCCGGGAGGAATGGCTCGAGGTGCTTCGCGGCCGCGATCGGACCCATACCGGGACCTCCGCCGCCGTGCGGGATGCAGAACGTCTTGTGGAGGTTCAGGTGACACACGTCGGCGCCGATCCGCGCGGGCGAGGTGAGCCCGACCTGCGCGTTCATGTTCGCGCCATCCATGTACACCTGGCCGCCGTGCGCGTGGACGATCGCACAGATCTCGCGCACGGATGCCTCGAACACGCCGTGGGTGGACGGATACGTGATCATCAGCGCGCCGAGTCCTTCGGCGTGCTCCGCGCAGCGCGCACGCAGATCGTCGAGATCCACGTTGCCCGCGTCGTCGCAGCGCACCGCCACGACGCGGAAGCCCGCGATCACCGCACTCGCGGGGTTCGTGCCGTGCGCGGAGACGGGGATCAGGCACACGTCGCGCCGGCTCTCGCCGCGCGCCGCGTGGTAGCGGCGGATCGCGAG
>DATFWW010000048.1:0-3110 GCA_035258825.1 Myxococcota bacterium | reverse complement strand
CCGCCGTGCCTCGGGCTCGAGGTCGACCGCGTGCTCGGCCTCGTGGATGGCGAGCCCGCGCGCGGCCGCGGGCAGGAGCCGGTGGCCGAGCGGCGACCGCTGGACGGTCGTCTGTTGCAGGTGGTGGACCCGCCGCGCCTCGTGGCGCGTGCGCGGAAGGTGATCGAAGACGCACTCGCGCGGGGCGAGTGAAGCACTGGGGGTTGGAGATGGCGCGAGTGTTGGTGGCAGATGATGCGTCCTTCATGCGGCAGATGATCCGCGAGATCGTCGAGGCGGAGGGGCACGAGGTGGTGGGCGAGGCGTCCGACGGAGACGAGGCGGTCGAGGAGTGGAAGCGGCTCCAGCCCGACGTCGTCACGATGGACATTGTGATGCCGCGGCGTTCCGGTATCGACGCCGTGAAGGGGATCATGGACATCGACTCCACCGCGTGCGTGGTGATGTGCAGCGCGCTCGGTCAGGAGACGCTCGTCCAGGAGGCGCTCCAGGCGGGCGCGCGCGACTTCATCGTGAAGCCGTTCAAGCCGGACTCGGTGATCGCGACGCTCAACAAGGTGCTCGAGAAGAAGGAAGACTGAGCGTGGATCTGGCGAAGTACCGGGCGATCTTCATCGAGGAGTCGACGGAGCACTTCGCCGAGATCAGCCAGGCCCTGCTCGAGCTCGAGAAGGATCCGGCGCGCGTCGACGCGATCGACGTCGTGTTCCGGATGGCGCACTCGATCAAGGGGATGGCCGCTTCGCTCGGGTACGACTCGATCACGGAGCTCGCACACAAGCTGGAGGACCGGATGCAACTCGTCCGGGAAGCCGGCGTGGTCGAGCCGCGCGAAGAGCTGTCGGTGCTGTTCCGCGGGCTCACCGCCCTCGAGGCGATGGTGGGAGCGGTGCGCGAGACGGGAGAAGCGCCGCCGGCCGATCCCGAGCTCGTTAGCGCGCTCGCGGCGCGTTCCGGCCCCGAGGCCGCGCCGAAAAAAAAAAGAGCTGAAGCGCCCGGGGCTGCGCGGCGCTCCTCCGCACCCGCGCCGCGCCTCGAGGCGCCGCGGCCGCCGCCCACCGTGCGCGTCAACACGCGCACGCTCGACCGCTTTCTCTCCACCGTCGGCGAGGTGATCCTCAACACGAGCCAGGTGCGCACCGTGTCGCAGTCCGGCGTCACCCAGAATACGGCCCTCACCGAGGGCCTCGACCGCATGGACCGCGTGGTGGGCGAGCTCCAGCGGCGCGCGCTCGAGCTTCGCACCACGCCGCTGCTGCGCATCCTCGAGCCGCTGCCGCGCGCCGCGCGCGACGTCGCCGAACGGGCCGGCGTGCGTGTCGAGGTACAGCTGCGCGGAGCCGAGCTCGAGCTCGACCGCTCGATCCTCGACCGGCTCTCCGACCCGCTCGTGCACCTGCTGCGCAACGCGGTCGACCACGGCATCGAGCCGCCCGATGCGCGGATCGCCGCGGGAAAGCCCGCCGTAGGGCGGATCGTGATCGAGGCGCGGCGCGACAAGGACACGATCCGGCTCTCCGTTTCCGACGATGGCAGCGGGATCGATCTCGACGGCGTGCGCCGGCGCGCGCAGGAGTCCGGCGTCGTCCACCCCGACCTCGCCGCGGACCTCACGGCGGAGCAGATCGCGGCGCTCGTGTTCGAGCCCGGCCTCTCGACCGCATCCGAGGTCTCCGAGATCTCGGGACGCGGCGTCGGCATGGACGCCGTGCGCTCGACGCTCGAGTCGCTCGGCGGTGCGGTCGAGATTGCGACCGAGCCCGGGCGCGGCACCACCACCACGCTCGTCGTCCCGATCACCGCGGCGGTGCAGCGCGTGCTCCTGCTCGGAGTCGGCGCGGAGACCGTCGCGATCCCGATCGCCAAGGTCGAGAGGATCGAGGAGTGTCCGACCGAGCGGATCGAGCGCGCCGGGTCCGACGCGTTCGCGCTGATCGACGGCGACCTCGTGCCCGTGCTCGACCTCGCGTCGCACATCGCCCAGCCGGCCGCCGCGCCTGGAAGGTACACCCACCTCGTGCTGACCGAGGTGCGCGGCGAGCGCGTGGCGCTGTCGACCGAGCGCGTCGCGGGCCAGCAGCAGATCTACGTCAAGCCGCTTCCCGAGCTGCTGCGCGGCGCGCGCGCTCTCTCGGGGCTGACCATTCTTGGAGACGGGCGTCCGATGTTCCTGCTCGACCCCAACCAGATCGCATGAGCCTGGCGGTCGCCGGCATCGACGAGGTCGAGATCGATCGGCTGCGCGAGCTCGCCCACATCGGCGCGAGCTGGGCGGCGAGCGCGTTCGCGCGGCTCGCGGGCCGCACGATCCTCACGCGCGTTCCGCTGATCCACGGTCCGGAGCGCCTGCGCAAGCGCGGCGAGTGGACGACCGGGATCTTCTGCGACATCACGGGCGCGGTCTCGGGCATGGTGGCGATCTTCCTGCCCTCCGCGACGCGTGACGCCGTCGTCTCGCTGCTGTGCGGCGACGCGAATCCACCGCAGGAGATCTTCGCGTCGGCGCTCTCCGAGTTCGGCAACATCCTCGCGTCGCAGACTGTCTCGGCGATCGCCGATACGCTCGGCGCGAAGATCCTGCCCGGCGTGCCCGACCTCGTATTGCTCGACGCCGAGACGGCGCTCCAGGCGCGCATGTCACCGCGCCATCGCCCGCCCGCGCCGCTCTACATCGAGAGCGAGTTGTTCGACCGCCAGGGCGAGTTCCGCGCCCTGCACGTGCTCCTGCCTGCGATCGACAAGTCGCACGCGCCCCGCTGACGGGCCACGGGATCTGATACGTTGCACGGATGAATCCCGATCGCGTGCGCGATCTGCTCGACTCGGTGCGGCGCGGAGTGCTCGATCCCGACGCGGCGCTCGAACAGCTCGCGCGCCTGCCGTTCGTGGACGTGCCCGACGCGCGCGTCGACACGCACCGTGCGCTGCGCACGGGGCTCCCCGAGGTGATCTTCGCGCCGGGCAAGACGGCGCGGCAGGTCGCGGACATCGCGGTAGCGCTGCGCGACGCGGGCCACCGCGTGCTCGTGACGCGGCTCGATCCGCCTTGCGCGGAGCAGGTGTGCGCGCGGCTAGCGGCGGGCGAGTACGACCCGGTCGCGCGCACGCTC
>DATFWW010000047.1:0-12271 GCA_035258825.1 Myxococcota bacterium | reverse complement strand
ACCACCTGGGTCAGGAAATAGCTGCCGCCGTAGTCGCCCGAGAAGCCGACGCGCGCGAACGCGGTGGTGAACACCGCGTTCTCGGACGCGATGCGCAGGTCGCACGCGAGCGCGAACGAGAGGCCCGCGCCCGCGACGGCGCCCGGGATCGAGGCGATCACGGGCTTGGGCATCGTGTAGATGCGGCCCGACGTGTTGCGCTGGTTGCGGCGCTGCCAGGTGATCGCGGCGTCGATGCTCATCCCGCCGGGTCCGCCTTCTGCGCGGTTCGTCTCGTCCATCCCCTTCACGTCGCCGCCCGCGCAGAACGCGCCGCCCGCGCCCGTGAGCACCACTGCGCGCACGGCGTCATCGCGGTCGGCGGCGTCGAGCGCCACCTCGAGCGCGTGGAGCATCTCGGGTCCGACCGCGTTGCGCCGCTCGGGGCGGTTGAAGATGATCGTCGCGACGCCGCTCTCGATGCGGCCGAGGATGTGCGGAGATCCGGTCTCGATCGCGCGGGCGGTCATGCGGGCCTCCCAGTTGGCCCGCCCATTCTACCCCCGCGCGCGACTAGAGAGCGAGGAAGCTCGGGTTGTACCAGCGGTAGCGGATCTCGCCTCCGAACGTGCGCGGCGCGCTGTAGTACACGCTGCCGAAGCCGAGCGTGTTGGTGAGGTCGATCGCCGACTCGAAGTAATCCGTGTCGAGCAGGTTGTTCGCGAACAGCGACACCTGCGTGCGGCCGTCCCACAGATCCCAGATCAGGCGTAGATCCAGCAGCGTGTAGGGGTCCTGACGGAAGCGCTTCGACTCGAAGCCCTCCGCCGTGATGTGCATGTCCGTCGAGCTCTGGTGGTAGACGTGCACGAGCGGCGTGAGAGCACCGTAGTCGGGAAGGCCCAGGCCGGTGAACTTGATCGGGTACTCGACGCTGCCGTCGATGCTGACCTCGGGGACGTTGGTGAAGTTCTCGTTCGATCGGTCGCGTGGCCGGATGTTCTCCACCAGACCCGTGCCGGGATTGATGTCCCAGGTCTGGTCGATGAATTTGTCGTACTGCGCGTCGGTGAGGCCGAGCGAGGCGCGCACGACGAGCTCGCGCCACGGGCGCGTGATCAGCTCGAGCTCGAGGCCCTTGATCGTGGCCTTGCCCGCGTTCGCGGTCGTCGAGCCGGCGTCGGGCTGGAACGGCGGGCTGTTCGGATTCACGCGCAAGACCGTGAGCTGGATGTCCTGGTAGTCCGAGTAGAACAGCGCGGTGTTGAACAGCACGCGGTTGTCGAACATGTCGAGCTTCAAGCCGATCTCGTAGTTGTCGAGCTTCTCCGGATCGAACTCGGAGATCCGGAACAGGGCGGGGTTGCGGCGCGTCGAGAAGCCCCCGCTCTTGTAGCCCTGCGAGTAGGTGAAGTAGAAGATGCCGCTCCCGAGCGGCGTGTCCTCGATCAGCTCCGCAGGCGCCTTCAGCGAGAAGCCCGCCATCGGCGTGAGCTGGCTGAACGTATCGCTCGCGTTCTCGACCGGCTGCTCGGGGGGCGGCGGGGGCGAGGGCCGCTTGATCGTGCGTTCCGCGTTCTTGCGCTCCCAGGTCCCGCGCAGGCCACCGGTGAGCTCGAGCCATTCGACGGGCGTGACGCTCAGCTGCCCGTACGCGGCGTAGCTCTGGTTGGCGATCGTGGTGCGCTCCAGGCGATCGTTGCCGAACGAGCTCGTGAGCACGTCCCCGCCCCCGGTGGTCTCCCAGAAGCCGTACAGACCCGTCGTGAGCCGCGCCCGGTCGTCGAGCATCGCCGACACCGACTGGAGCTCCTGGCTCCATTGGGTCTGGCGCTGCTTCTTCTCGGTACGCGTGAACAGGTTCACGAACGGATTCGCCGTGGCATCGAGGTCGAGGAAGCCGTCCAGAACCTCCTGATCTTGTACCGCGCTCACGCTCTTGAGGTCGAGCGAATCGAGGAACCCGAACCTCTTCCCGCCCTCCCAGGCCGCTACGAGCGAGCCGCCGTAGGTGTCGAGGAAGTAGTGATCGTTCAGGTTGGAGTAGAAGTGGTAGGTCGACGCGTTCTCGGACGCCTGACACGCGGGGATCAGCCCGAGGAAGGCGGGGAGCACCGACGCCGTAGCGGGGTTGCTGATCCGGCACTTGGCACCGCGCGAGTCTTCGCGCTGATGCGTGTAGTGGCCGGAGAAGTCGAGCGTGACGGCGTCGCTCGGCAACAGCCGCAGCTGGAGCCGGCTCGCCGCCAGGTTCTCGTTGTCGTAGTGATTTCCGTTGGCCTCCACGCTCGGGAAGGGCAGGTAGTGGGTGCCGTCCGCGAGGTTCTTCGAGTAGCCCTCGCTGTTGTCGCCCGCGATCGTGATGCGGCTGTACAGCAGGTTGTCGATCAGAGGCACGTTCGCGGTCGCGCTGCCCTCCACCGATTCGTAGTTCCCGGTTCCGAGCGAGCCGGCGACGTACGGTTCGGGGCCCGGCTTTTGCGAGATCAGCTTGATCGCTCCGCCGATCGTATTCTTGCCGTAGAGCGTGCCCTGGGGTCCGCGCAGCACCTCGACTCTCTCTAGATCGAGCGTGGGCAACAGCGCGCCCTGGCCGCGCGCGACGTAGACGTCGTCCACGTAGAGGCCGACGCCCGGGTCGAGCGTGACGATCGCGTCCCGCTGGCCGACGCCGCGCGAGAAGAAGCTTCCCTGGCGCTGCGCGCCCGAGAACGCGGTGAGGTTCGGGACGTACACGCCGATGTCCTCGATCGAGTCGATCCCGCGCTGCTCGAGCAGCTCGCCGCCGAGCACGGTCGCGGCCACGGGCGTCTCCTCGAGGAACTCGGGCCGGCGGCGCGCGGTCACCACGAGGTCCTCGATGTCGTCCCCGGTCTCGGCCGTCGTCTCGGCTTTCGCGGACGCAGGATCGGACGCCGCGGCCGCATCGTTCACGCTTGCGGGACCAGCGGCCTGTCCCGGAGCCGCCGACACCGTATCGGGACACCCGAGCAGCAGCCCGATACAGACCATCCGACTAGCAGAGCGCAGGTGGCCCATCCGAAACCCCTCCCGGTTCGGAGGCTCATCGGCAGACGCCCTGAGAAATTGAATGGATCGTGAATAGATAGGCAGTCCGGATGGATAGGTGGTTCCGTAGCGGTCAGTGAAATTCACGCGGAACGCTCAAGCCGTGCGGTTTTCACACCGAAATGCACGTCGACTTCCGGTCATCTACGCACGGGATTCATGCGCCAGGGAACCGCTGCTTCTCTCGCACCGCGTCGCTCCTTCGCTCCGCGCGCAGCGCGGGGCCGACGGCTGATCCACGTGGCGCTCCTGGCGCTCGTGGTGCACGGGGCGACGCGAACTGAAGCCGCAGAAGAGCATTCACCAGCGGCCGACGAGCTCGAAGCCCGCTTTGTGCTCCAGCTGATCCGCTATGTGACGTGGCCGGAGTCCGCACTGCCCAAGTCGTCCCCCCTCGTTCTGGGAATCCTCGGTGACGATGGATTCGCCGCGACGCTCCGGCGTTTGAGCGAGGGTCGCCAGGCGCAGGAGCGAGCCGTCGAAGTGCGCATCGTCACGGACGCGGCGAGCCCCGGCATCCATCTGCTCTTGATCCGCAGCGGGGACACGGCGAGCCTGCGCGAGATCGCGCGTCAGCTCTCCAACACCCCCGTGCTCACGGTGGCGGATCACTTCGACTTCCCGAAGCTGGGTGGCGACGTGGGTCTCGAACGCGCCGGCGACCGCGTCAGCTTCAGCATCAATCGTCGCAAGTCGGTGCGAGGCGACCTCGAGATCAGCTCCAAGCTGTTGCGACTCGCATCGGAAGTGAAATGAGCAAAGGGCACGAGCGCAGCTGGCTCACCTCGGGCTCGATCCAGAAGAGCGTGCTCAAGGCGCTCGCCATCACCACGAGCGCCGCGATGGCGTTGGCGGCGACGCTGCTACTGGTGGCGGACGTCTACGGCTACCGGCACACGACGGAGAGCCACCTGCACGCGCTGGGCAGCGTGATCGCCCTCTACAGCGACGCGGCGCTCGCGTTCAACGATCGCAATGCCGGAAACGAGGCACTCGCCGCGCTCGCGAACGTGCCGCAGATCGAAGCCGCGATCCTCTACGACGCGGGCGGCAACGTGTTCGCCACGTTCGGAGCAGCCGATCACCTCGATCGCGCTGCGCCGCTCGCGCCGGGGATCCGCTACGGCGGATCCCACGTGGACCTCGTGCAAGCGATCGAAGTGGAAGGACGGCCGGCGGGGCAGCTGTGGATCCGCCGCGGGAACGCAGATCTCGTGCGCAGCCTGGGCGGCCGGGCGGCGGCGCTCGCGGCCGCGATGATCGGAGCCCTCGCTCTCGCGTTCGGACTCGCCAATCGGCTCGGCCGCGACATCGCACGCCCGCTCCAGGCGCAGGTGAAGGCTTCGGCCGCGGTCGCGGATGGAGACCTCTCGGTGCAGGTCCCGGACATGGCCAGCGGCGAGCTCGGCGAGCTGGCGCGCGCCTTCAATGCGATGACCGCGGGGCTGCGCGGCCTCGTCTCGCAGGTGGGACAGGGCGTCGCCGAGGTCGTCGCCGTGTCGCAGACGCTCGAGGAGCGCGGCGCCTGGCTCGGTCAGGCCGCCAAGAGTCAGGCGACGGCGATCGGCGAGGCGACCGAATCCGTCCGGCGCTTCGGCGAGTCGATCCGATCGGTCAACCAGAGCGTCGAGGACCTCGCGGAGAGTGCGGAGCAGTCGTCTGGCATCGCCGTGGAGATGGATGCGTCGACCGGTCAGGTTGCGGCGCGGATGGGGGAACTGACGCAGGCGCTCGCCGCGACCTCGGCGGCCGTGTCGCAAGTCAGCACGAGCATCCGCCAGATCGCTCGCAGCGCCGAGACGCTCCAGGAGGCCACGGCCGGGACCGCACGCCACCTCGACGAGCTCACGAGCACGGTGTCTTCCGTCGCCTCGAAGGCCACCGAGAGCAGCGGCCTCTCGCAGGACTCGAGCCGCGCGGCCAACGAAGGGATGATCGTGGTACGCGGAGCTTCGGCCGCGATGGACGCGATCTCCACCAGCTTTCGCTCGCTCCAGGAGTGCGTGGTGCGCCTCTCCGAGCGCTCGACCTCGATCGGCGAGATCGTGCAGGTGATCACCGAGATCGCCGACGAGACGAAGCTCCTGGCGCTCAACGCGTCGATCATCGCCGCCCAGGCGGGAGACGGCGGACGGGCCTTCTCGGTCGTGGCGCTGGAGGTGAGGAAGCTCGCCGAGCGCACGCACCGTTCGGCGGGAGAGATCACCGGGCTGATCCGGGCGACGCAGAGCGATACCTCGGCGGCGGTGACGGCGGTCGAGGAGGGTTCGGCTCGGGTCGCCGAGGGCGTGCAGCGCCATGACGCCTCGGCCGAGGTGCTGAAGCGCATTCTCGAGCGGAGCACGACCTCCGCGGATCGCTCGCGCGAGATCGCGGAGGCGACTGCGCGTCAGGCGGCGGACCTCGACCGTCTCGGCGTCGCCTTCCGAAACATCGACGGCGCAGTCGACGCGATTCGCCACTCGACCAGCGAGCAGGACCGGTCGAGCGAGGAGATCGCCAAGCAGATCGCGAGCATCCGCGATCTCGGGGCCGCCGTCCAGGAATCCACGGAAGAGCAGCGCCGCGGATCCTCGCTCGTCAGCAAGGCCGCGACGCAGACGAGCGACACGCTCTCCCGGATCGTCGGGGAGACGAGCGCACAGAGTCGCAGCGGGGAGACGATCGAGCAGACGCTGCGCGTGTTCAGCGATGTCAGTGCCGAGAACGTGCGCTCCGCGGAGGCGATCACCGCGGCCGTGGCCACGCTGCAGAAGCGCGCCGAATGGCTCGCGGAGGAATCGCGGCGCTTTCGGACCAGCGCGAAACGCGACTCGGGCTGACGCGAGACTACGGGACGATCGCGGCGAGCAGAGCGCGCATCCGGTCGACCGGCCAGAACAGGATCGGCGCGCCGAGCCAGACGATCGCGACGAGCGCGGCCGCGAGCACCCAGTCCCCGCCGCGCAGGAACGCGCGCCAGGCCGGCTCCAGCCGCGCCGGCAGCCATGCCTCGAGCACGCGGCTGCCGTCGAGCGGCGGAACTGGCACGGCGTTCACGACCGCGAGCGAGAAGTTCAGCGCTGCGATCGTCTCGAGCAGCGCGCGCGGCGCCGCGCCGGGCGCGGCCCACGCGGGGGCGGCCGCGGCGAGTGCGGCGAGCGCGGCGACTGCGAGCAGCGTGAGCGCGAGGTTCGCCACCGGGCCCGCCGCGGCGGTCAGCGCGACCCCCGCGCGCAGCGCGACGCCGCGGTGGAAGCGCGTCGGGTTGATCGGCACGGGCTTCGCCCAGCCGAACGGAACGCCGAGCAGCGGCAGGAGCACGGTGCCGACCGGGTCGAGGTGGGCGAGCGGGTCGAGCGTCCTGCGTCCGAGTCGCGATGCGGTGTCGTCGCCGAGCCACCACGCCGACCACGCGTGCGCCCACTCGTGCACCGAGAGCGAGAGCCAGAGCGCGACGAGCCAGACCAGGCGATCGGCGAGCCCGCTGCCGTCCATGGCGCCTAACGTCTCGCTTGTCGCGAGTACATGTCGGGGCGCAGGTCGGCGGGCGCCGCCACGTCTGATGGCCTTCGCTCGCCTTCGGGTCGCTGCGCGCAGCTTGCGGTCCCATCCAGCGCCTCGAGCGTCTTGATCGAGCGCTTGAGCACGATCGCATGGGTGCCGCTCGCCTCGTCGCGCACCTTCACGAACGCGGCGTCGGCCCACACGAGGTCGCCCTCCACGACGGTTCCCTCGTCGAGCGTGAGGCGCACGCGCGCGCGGCCCGTCGGCTGGGAGAGCTGCGTGGTCGACTCGATCAGCAGCGCGTCCACCCGGTCGAAGCGCCGGCCCGCGTGATGGCGCGGATCGAGCGCGCGCGCGAAGTCGGCGCGCTCCACGCGCGGTTCTGCGCCCGCTGCGCGGCAGCGTCGCACCGCGAGGATCCCGGCCTCGTTGACGAGGCCCTCGAGGTCGGCGCCGCTCATCCCCTCGGCGCGCGCGGCGAGGTCGTCGAGCGAGACGTCGCCGGCGAGCGGCTTGCCCGCCGTGTGGATCGCGAGCACCTCGCGCCGCGCCTCGGCCGAGAGCGGCGGCACCGCGATCCGGCGGTCGAAACGCCCGGCGCGCAAGAGCGCCGCGTCGAGAACGTCGCTGCGGTTGGTGGCGGCGATCACCACGACGCGCGCGCCGCGGTCGAAGCCGTCGAGCGAGACGAGCAGCTGGTTCAGCGTGTGCTCGCGCTCGTCGTTCACGAGCCCCACGCCCGATCCGCGCCGCCGCCCGATCGCGTCGAGCTCGTCGATGAACAGGATCGCGGGCGCGTGCTTCGCGGCGAGCTCGAACGTGTCGCGCATGCGCGAGGCGCCGACGCCGACGAACATCTCGACGAACTCCGAGGCGGACACGTAGAGGAAGCGCGCGCTGGTCTCGCCCGCGACCGCGCGCGCGAGCAGCGTCTTGCCGCAGCCGGGCGGCCCCTCGAGCAGCACGCCGCGCGGCAGCCGCACGCCGGCGCGCTCCCAGGGCTCCGGATCCTTCAGGAACGCGACGAGGTCGGCTAGCTCGGCCTTCGCCTCGGCGCAGCCGCCGACGCTCGCGAACGTCACGCCGGGCGCCTCCGCCACCACCCGCGCACGGCTCTTGCGCAGCTCGAGCGCACTCGCGGTGCCGCCGCCGGCCCGGCGCAGCAGGTAGACGAACAGGCCGAGCACGCAGCAGATCGTCACGAGCACCCAGATCGCGCTGTGCAGCGGGCCCGCGCTCTCGCGGTCGGAGAACAGCTCGTACCCGAGCAGCGGGGCGAGCAGCAGCGCGATCCAGATCGCCAGCGTGCGCAGCTTGCCCGATCGCATCCCGCCCCCCGGCCTTGCCGAGGTATCGGCCAGCCCGCGGGAGATCTGGATGGCCTACGCCATTGGCTCGACCTTGCTCTGTCCGCCGCCGGCCGCGAACAGCCGCGCGCCGACCTCGAGGCGCAGCAGCGCGAAGCTCGATGCCGCGAGCGCCGCGAGCAGCCCCGCCACCAGCCGGCGGTCGTGGCTGCGCCTCGCGAACACGCGCCCCTCGCCGGTGCCCGGCAGCTCTGCCGGCTCGACCGGCAGGCCGAACTGCTCGGCGAGCGGGACCACCTTCGAGAGGTTGATCACGGGGGTTCCCTGGGTGAGGAAGCGCATCATCACGCTGTCGACGCCGATCCCGCGCGGGTGCGGGCGCAGGTTCACGCCGGGCTCGTACAGGCGCTTCACGGACTTGGGACCGATCGAGACCAGCGCACCGCCCGCGTTGATGTACGCGGCATAGCGGCGACCGCCCGCGCGATCCTGGTAGATCCGCATCCGCTCCTCGATGCTCGCGACCTCCTGCCTCACGTCGATGAACTCGATGCCGTAGTCCTCGATCGACTGGCGCAGCATCTTGCGGCCGGCGCGGTCCATGCCGAGCGCGCGGTCGCGCGTGCCGCCGAGGGAGGCGGCCGCGGTCCGGCTCGAGACGATGCCCGCGTCGGCGAGCACGTGCTCCATGTCGAGCCAGCCGAACCCCGGGATGTTCGCGCCGAAGCTCGACGCACCCGCGCTCGCGATCGTGACCGTCTCGACGCCGAGCTCCTCCGCCGCCACGAGCGCGGCGAGGTTCAGCGCCGGGAACGAGCCCGAGATGCCGACCGCCACGAGGTCGCCGCGCTCGACGTGCGCGCGGTGCAGCAGGTCCACGAGCACCGCGGCCCAGTTCGGGTTCACGGTGGTGCGCTTGGCGGCGAGCGAGCCCGAGTTGGTGGTGGTGATCGAGCTGGCGGGGCCGATCATCCCGGAGCCGGTCGGGTCGAGCTCGAGGTCGATCGGCGCCACACCCATGCGCGTGCGCCAGTTGCGCAGCACGTCGAACCCGCGCTCCATGCGCTTGGCCGCTCGCAGCTTCTCGCCGAAGTCGGGCGCCACCACCGTGCGCTGGAACCGCTCGGCCGAGAGCAGCCCGCCGCACGCGATCACCGCCACGAGCACGTGGACGCCGCTCGACGCGTGCGCGGGCCGCCAGTAGAGCCGCTGCATGCCTAACGCATCCTCCTACGCCATCCAGAGCAGACCCGCGAGGCGCGTCGCGATACTCGCGGTGACCGCGGAGGTGATCGTCACCACGACTCCCTGGCGGTCCATCCAGATCGCGAGCAGGCCCGGCACCACGTAGCCCACCACGTCGATCTCGAACGGCCCGAGCGGCTTGCCCGCGCCGAGGAGGTTGCGCGCGAGCGCCCCGAGCAGGAACCCGATCAGGATCGACAGCACGGTGCGGCGCCGGCCGTAGACGATCGCGATCGTCGCGAGCACGCGCACGGCGTAGAACGTCAGGAGCGCCACACCGATCGTGAGCGCGACCGACAGCGGCTCGCGGATCGCCAGCGCGAGATAGCCCGGCACGATGATGCCGCCGGGGGCCACGCCGAACAGCTCGGCGTAGAGCAGGCTCACCGCGAGGCCGATCCCGACCACGAGCACGTCGGTGTCGGTCATGCGGCGCGTCCCTCCGGCAGGCGGGCGCGGTTCTCGAAATAGCGCAGCAGCTCGAGGCCGATGTCCGCGATGTTCCCGGCGCCCACCACGAGCGCGCTGCGCCCCGCCGCGCCTACGAGCTCCTCGAACACCTCTGCGGGCGATTCGCCCTCGAGCGGGGTGAGCCGCGTGCCGGGTAGCCCCGCGCTCACCGCGGTGCGCGCGAGCGCGAACGTGCCGGTGCCGATCAGGAAATAATGGTCGGCGAGCGCCCAGCGCGGCAGCGCCTCGCCGAGCTGCAGCGAGCGGTCGGGGCGGTCGAGGCGGCAGTTCAGCACCATGAGGCGCGTCTCGCACTCGGGGTGGCGCGCGAGCGCGAGGTTCCAGACGCGCTCGGTGGCGACCGGATCGTTGGCGGCGAAGCCGTTCACGAACACGATCTGGCGGCCGAAGAACTCCACCGCGTACTCGCGCAGCGCGCCGACGTCGGGCTCCGCGCTCCACATCCCTGCCAGCGCGGTCTCGCGCGGGATGCCGAGCTCGCCGCATACCGCGAGCGCGAGCGCGACGTTCTCGCTGTGCTCGATGTAGTCGAAGCGCGCGAGCTCGGCGTCGGTGATCGCGGCGGCCTCGGCGTCGCCGACGCACACGAGGCGCGTGTGGCGGTCGGCGCAGGCGCGCTCGAACAGCGCCAGGTGCTCGCGCTCGCCCGTGAACAGCACGCCGTTCGCGGGGCACGTGCCGAGCAGCGCCTCCGCCACGTCGCGCGTGGTGGGGCCCATCACGTCGAGGTGGTCCGGCCAGGCGTTGCTGATCACGCCATGCGTGGAGCGCAGGATGCGCAGCTCGCAGAGCGCCTGGAGGCGCGGCTCGAGCGCCATGCACTCGAGCACGACCGCGTCGGCGCGATCCTCCGCGGCGATCGCGATCATGCGCAGCTGCTCGATCACGTTGGTGAGGCCGGGCCGGAACACCGGCAGCTCGCTGCCATCGGGCGCGATCAGGCGCGGCAGCGAGCCCGTCGTCTTCGCGTAGGTGCGCACGCCGTGGGCGCGCAGCGCGGCCGCGATCAGCCGCACCGTGGAAGACTTGCCGCGCGTCCCGTTCACGTGGATGCGAATGCGGATCGAATTGCGCTGGCGCACGAGCCGCGAGTATTCGAGCGCGCCGAGGCCGACGAGCACCAGCACCACGAGCAGCAGTGCGGCGGCGATCGCGAAGGTCACCTCGGAAATCTCGCCGAATCGCCCCGCGCGAACAAGCCGCGCGCGGCGGCGCTCGATACAATGGAAATCACGTGAGAGTGTTCCACCGGTTTCCCGACGCGAGCGCGGCGCTCGGGCTCGCGGCGGCGCTGTTGCTCCCGGCGCCCGCGCGCGCGCAGAATGCGCCGCTGTTCGGCGCCGACGCCGGTGCGGGCGGCGCGACCGCGCCGACCGCGCTCGCCGACCTCCAACAGGAGATCGCGCGGTTCGAGACCCACACCGCGGAGTGGCAGGCGAAGGCGGCCGAGTACGAGAAGGCGCAGCGCGAAGCGCCGGCCGAGATCGCGAAGAGCGACGCCGAAGTCGCGCGGCTCTCGGCGTCCGCGGAGGTTGCGGTTCCCGCGAACGCGACGCTCGACCAGCTCGAGGTGCTCGCGATCGGCGCGGAGCAGGACCTCGCGCTCGCGCAGCGCGAGCTCTCCGAGCTGCAGACCGAGGCCGACACCCGCTCGGAGCGGCGCCGCCAGTTGCCGCAGCTCCTCGCGGACGCGAAGGCGCGCGCTGCGGCGCCCGCGGAGGCGCAGCCGGCAACGGGCGAGGACGCGAGCGTCGTATCGGCGCGCGAGCGGCTCGCCCAGCAGCGCCACGCAGCGTTCGAGGCCGAAGTACGCGCCTACGAGCAGGAGCTGCTCAGCTACGAAGCGCGCGGCCGCGTGCTCGAGCGCAAGATCGCGCTCGCGCAGCAGCGCGTCGCGCGCGACCGGGCAAAGCTCGACGCGCTCCAGCGCGCGCTGGCCGACCGCCGCAAGGCCGCCGCGACCCACGCCGTCGAGAACGCGCTCGACTCGATCCAGGAGGCCGCGACGCTCGCGCCCGAGGTGCGCGACGTGGTGCGACGCGTCGCGGAAGAGAACGCCGAGCTAGCGCGCGCGCGCACGGGCGAGACCGGCGTGCTCCAGTCGATCGACGACGTGACGCGCAAGCTCGCGAGCGTCGATCAGCGGCTCTCCGAGATCGACGCCGACTTCGAGCGCCTGTCGAAGAAGGTCGCCGCGGGGGAGCTCACCGGTTCGCTCGGGATCCTGCTGCGCAAGACGCGCTCGCAGGTGCCCGACGTCGGCAAGTACCGCCGCTTCATGCGGATCCGCCAGGGCGAGATCGCCGACGTGCAGGCGCGACAGGACGAGCTCCGCGATCAGGTCGCCAGGCTCGCAGACCTCCACAAGGTGGCCGCGAGGACGACCGCGCAGTACACGCGCGAGATGTCGCCGGGCGATCGCGCGCGGCTCGAGAACCTCGTGCGCGAGCTGCTCGAGACCAAGCGCCGCCATCTCGAGGCGCTCCAGCGCGACAACGAGCTCTACTTCCAGAAGCTCGTCGACTTCGACGCGCGCGAGCAGCAGCTGATCGACAAGACCGAGACGCTGCTCTCGTTCATCGATCAGCGGATCCTCTGGGTCCCGAGCGGCGGCGCGGCGCCGATCAAGATCGCGCGCGACGGGCTCCACGCGCTGAGCTACCTCGCCACACCGCGCTACTGGCTGCGAGCCGCGCGCGCACTGCTCGGCTCGC